>JACQWQ010000026.1 GCA_016209205.1 Chloroflexota bacterium | reverse complement strand
TCAGCGCCCAGTATTCGTCCTCGCGCAGAATCCCCGGTTCCTGGAGCGGCATCTTTTTGCTGATAAAATCAAAGAGCTCTTGTGCAGTTTCAAAGCGCTCGAGTGTGTTAGGTCCCATGATGGCCGGCGCGTCAATCGGCATGTAAAAACCGTCGGGCGGATGCGCCAGCCCATGGCATTTGGGAACGGAACAATTCTGCCGTTCTTTGGGCCAGGCGGGCCGCCATTTCGAAGCCCTGTCCGCGATCGCCATGACAGGTGATGCAGCGCAGGTTGTACACCTTTTCGCCGCGCGCGAGTTGGTCGCCGCTATCTCCGCGCGCGAGCGCGGGAACGAGTATGAGAAACAGCGCGGCGCACATAACACAAACTGCCCAAGACCATGCTTTCATAATACCGGAACAAAAAGCCCTTCTGCATAGAAGGGCTGCTATTGTTCTCCACTCTGTGAAACCCACACGCGACCGCGCTCTTTTATTGGGTACCGCGCATGCGCGGGTCGAGCGCGTCACGCATCCCATCGCCCAAAAAGTTGAAGGCAAACATTGTCACTGCGAGCGCCAACGCGGGAAGCAGAACGAGGTGGGGATATGTCCGAATGTTACGCGCGCCATCGGCAATCATGATACCCCACGAGGGCGTCGGTGGATTCACACCCAAACCGATAAAGCTGAGGAATGCCTCGAACGCAATATAACCGGGAATCGCCAAGGTTTCATACACAATGATGGGTCCGATGATGTTTGGAAAAATGTGTTGGAACATGATGCGGCGGTTGCCCGAGCCAATCGAGCGCGCGGCTTCGACAAATTCTTTTTCCCGCACCGAGAGCACCTGTCCCCGCGTCAACCGCGCGTTGCCCATCCACGAGGTCAATCCGATTCCGATAAAAATAAAAAGCATGCCGCCGGTGGCCGAGTCAATTCCATTCAAAGTATAGGCCAGCGTTCCTTCTTCGGCAATCCCGGAAAACGAAGAACGAAAGAATGCCATCATGATGATGATCAGCAGCAAAGTCGGAAAAGCGTACATTACATCTACAATGCGCATCATGACGTCGTCCACGCGCCCGCCGATAAAGCCAGAAATCAAACCGTACGTGGTGCCGATGAGAAAGGCAAGCAGCGGTCCAACCAGGGCAACGCTCAACGAAATGCGCGTGCCGTATATCACGCGGCTCCACAAATCGCGTCCCAAATCATCCGCGCCCATCGGATACTTGCTGGTGACTTTGGCATAGTTCGACGTCGAAGGAAAAAGCGCGATCAGCCAAGCTGGCATCTTGTTATTGTCTTGGGGCACCTGCCTGTCATAGGGCTGGATCGCAACCAAGTCAGCAAAAATGAATACAAAGAGCAGCGCCAACAGAATGATTCCGCCGACGACGGCCGCTCGATTATGCACGAGCCGCCGCAGCGAATCTATCCACAGATTGGTCTCTTTGCGCATGGTCGGCATTGCCACCGATTTGTGAGTTGCTTGTGCAGTTGCCATGACTCCTCCGGAAATGATTGCCTAGAGCGGATTCCGAATTGATTGGTGGTGTCAGCGTAGGGGCGACGGCTTGTCCTCGCCCATTCCAGTTGGGCAACCACAAGGGATTGCCCCTACCATCCCACAAACGAATCAGGAATTCGCTCTAGCTCGGCTGCGACGCGCTATTGAACGCGAATGCGCGGGTCGAGAAAAGCATAAACTATATCAACGACTACGTTGGCAATCACCAACACAAAGGCATACAACAGAATCGTGCCCATAATCACCGGATAATCCCGGTTCGTAACGCTCGTGACAAAGTAGCGTCCCAAGCCGGGAATTCCGAAAATGAGCTCGATGACAAAGGTGCCGGTTACAACTGCCGCAAAATAGGGACCGATGATAGTCGTGACCGGAATCAGCGCATTCCGCAAGGCATGACGAACAATCACGGTGCGTTCCGCCAGCCCTTTGGCGCGCGCGGTGCGAATAAAATCCTCACGGATCACTTGGAGTAAACTGGCGCGCGTCAGCCGCGCAAAGACAGCGGATCCCGCCATGCCAAGTGCAATCGCGGGTAAAAGAGCATAGCGGAAAAAGTCAGGTGCGAGATTGGCGGGAATGAACCCCAGCAGAAAGGGAGGTTTGGCGCCCCACCCGGTTGCGGGCAGCCAGCGCAGCTCGACGGCGAAAAGGGCGACCAGAATCGGCGCCAACACAATTGCCGGTACAGAGACCCCAAAGATAGCAACCCCCATCGTCAGATAATCTACCCACGTATTCTGACGCAGCGCTGCAAGGACGCCAAGTGGAACGCCGATTGCCAGTGCAAAGATCACAGCTAGAATGCCCAACTGAAAAGAAATGGGCAGGTTGTCACGGAAAATGTCATTGACGGTACGTGTTTTACTGGCGTACGAGGGACCAAAATTCATCCAACGGAAATAGACGTTGCCGAGCTTGGCTTCGATAAGATACGAGTCAAGCAGCGAGGTGCTTGGTTTTTCAGTCGTGACGCGCGGCACGGTGACGTCATAGAGATAGAACAGGTACTGTCTCCACAGCGGCTCATTCAGATGATATTTGGCTTCCAGATTTTTCTTGATTTCTGCGGGCAATGCCTTTTCCGAGTCAAATGGTCCCCCGGGCACGCCGTGCATGAGCAGAAATGTAATCAGTGATACGACAAAGAGAACGAGGAACATCCATAAAAGCCGCCGGACAATAAATCGCCCCATGCGCGCCTCCTTACTCGATGGATTCGGCTTGAGAGAAAAAAAGTGGGGCGACACCGTCGCAGGTGTCGCCCCACCAAACGGGTCATTTCAAACCCAGCGCCTTGACGTGCAACGAGCAAGCGCTTATTGCCCGACTTCCCAGTTGTAAAAGAACTCGTGACCGCCGACCGAGAAGGTGCGCTTGACCCACGGTTGGGTAACGGTGTTGCGCGAGTACCAATAGACCGGGATAATCGCCGGATCCTCGACGTTCAAGATCTGCTCCGCCTGTGCATAGAGGTCGGTGCGTTTCTTGACATCTTTTTCAACGGAGGCTTGTTTGACGAGCTCTTCGAACTTGTCGTTCTTCCAGTTGATGCCGCCATACGGCATGCCGTTCTCCGCCGGGTTGGACGAACCATTCACCGCCATCACTTCGCGCGTAAAGTTGTTCGCATCCGGATAGTCCAAGCACCAGCCGAGACGCCAGATCTGCGGTGTGTCTTTGCTCTTGATGGTTTCGAGAAAGACCTTCCATTCCTGATTGGTCAGCTTGACGTCAATGCCGAGGTTTTCTTTCCACTGCTGTTGGAAAAATTCGGCAATTTTTTGGTGCCCGGAGGACGTGTTGAACATGTAGGTGATGTCCAGTTTGTCCGCCGTGATGCCGAGGTCTTTCAGACCCAGCTCGAGCTCTTCTTTGGCTTTGGCCTTGTCAAACTTGGCGCCGAGGTCCGGATAGTCCTTCGGGTTCGGAGCAGCCACGATACCGGGGCGTGCAAAGTATCCCGCCGGGATTTGCCCGCCCTTGAGCACGTTGTCAATCAGACCTTGACGGTCAATGGCATACGACAACGCGCGACGGATGTGCACATTTTCCACAAACTTGGCTTTGGTGTTGTACCCCGCATAGTACGTGCAGAGCACTGGAGCGACCTTGAGCAACTTGGATAGGTTCGCATCGGCTTTGACACGATCCAGGTCGCCCGACGGGACACCTACTGCGTCAAGGTTGCCCGCCTCGAATTCCGCCATCGCCGGGGATTCATCCAGCATGGTAAAGTGGACTTGGTCTACTTTTGGCTGCGGAATGCCCTTGATGCCGGGCCAGAACGGATTCTTGACCATGTCCAAAGACGTGTCATGGACCCATTCCTTGAGAGTGTAGGGACCATAGCTCTGATAGAACCCGGGTTCGATCCAACGTTCGCCGCGCGCTTCATTGCAGTCATCACCTTCGATCACCCACTGCGGCGTCGCGTACGCGGTCCACAGCCCCATGATCATGGAATTGTAGGCGGTATCCTCGAGGAATTTGACTTCCAACGTCTTGTCGTCAATTGCCTTGACGCCTACTTTGGCAGTATCGGTGATTGTGCCGCTGTTATAGTCGTTGGCGCCTTCGAGCACAAAACCGAGCACGTAGGCATACGGCGAAGCGGTTTCGGGCTTGAGCGCGCGCAAGATGCCATATTCAAAGTCCTTGGCTGTCACAGTGCGGTCTTTGGTCTTGCCGTCTTGGTCCGGGCACGTTTGGACTTTGACAACTTCATTCCCGTTCCACTTGACCCACGCGATGCCGTCGCGAATCTTGAAGGTGTAGGTCTTGCCGTCCGCAGAGACATCCCAGCTTTCTGCCATGCCAGGATAGAGTTCATTCGTCACTTCGTCGAGACGAGTGAGACCGATATTGCTGTTGTCAATCACGGTGATCGAGCTGGTGTCTTCGGCCACGTTCGGGTCCAACGTTGGCACATCGCCCACACCGAAATTTACACGGACGATGTTCGGACGTTTGGGGGCTTCGGTCGGTTTCGGCGGTTCCGGGGTCGCCGTAACTACTTTTTCGACAACCTGTGGAGTACCCTGAATGACCACAGTTTCTTTAATAATCTGCGGTGGGCTAGTCGGCGCGGGTGGTTGTGGCGGCGGTTGTGTGGCGGGAGCGGCACATGCCACAACGACGATCGTCAATAGCACGCCGATGATTGCGATGCTGAGTTTGTTCATCTCCATCTCCTCCTCAAAACTTTGACATTGGGTGTGCTTGCATTTTCGCGCGGTATTTCGTCCGCCCCGTGATGTTTTGCGGGAAACGTCCGGGGAATGTTGTTAGCTTGGCGAAAAATTGCGCGGTTGGTGTGGATGAGGTGTCAACCAATTAACTGCTGCTGTCACCTCCTTTCGCGCGAGGACCACTTCTGCGTTTTGAGAACATGCGGAACGACATCATCGTCGGTGTTTGCAGAATCGAAAGTCAACTTACAAAACGACAATGAGAACAGCGGGTGTTCTCATTGATTTATGCAGCAGGTTCATTCAATGCAATTCTCGACGTACAGCAGCTCGGCTTGCAAGTTGAGGAGGACGTCTGTAGCGGGAATATAGCATAGTTCCCCGCGCGCGTCAAGCAAAATTCAATTGGTGATTACTTGGTGATAACCCACATCTCGTGGAATACGTTCGTTTTCAACCCTTCAAGGTCTGCGATGCCGCGCATCGCATGAGACACTCGAAGGTTTTGAAAACGGGTAATCACCAGACCGCTATTCCTCCGGCGCAGGGTTATGCGCCTTCACAAACTCATCTATGCGCTGCGTCAAGTCACCCAAAATCGTGCGCGCCGCGCGCAGATCGTTGTTACTCAACTCCTGTTCGGTCAGATTCCAATACGCATGGGCGACTTTGTTGCGGACATCCGTTATTTTGATC
The DNA here is from genome assembly GCA_016209205.1 of Chloroflexota bacterium. Classification (GTDB taxonomy): domain Bacteria; phylum Chloroflexota; class Anaerolineae; order UBA4142; family SHND01; genus SHND01. The sequence goes on along the minus strand of JACQWQ010000026.1, from coordinate 128,972 downwards.
AATGGGGCGATTTGCTCGTCCGTCAAGCCCAGCTCCACTGCAAGCAGGCGCACCTGGTCTTTAAGTTGGGTGGGAACGGGTTCGCCCGTCGTTAAATGGAGATAGTTCGCCATGCGGCGGACAATGGTTTCAAAGGGTTGAAAGATTACGAAAAATCGCCCGATAAAAGTGCTTGCTGCTTCAAGGTCACCGCTTTTCGCCTGGTTCAGGTCAATCTTGTCTAAAAGCGGGATTGCTTCTCGCAGCAGGGCGCTTTTCTCTCGCATGGAATCAAGCACAAAGCGGAGATAATCCTCCAGCGTTCCCGCCTCCTCATTCGCCATGGACCCTCTCTCTTTCTCCCACACTAGGCGTTCCGGTGCATCCTTAACGACGCGCGCGTTGGGTAGAACACGTTGGAAAAAATCGGAAGCGGCTGGTTCGTCCAAGCGGATGACCGTCGCCGGTATGCCCAAAGCTGCCGCGAGCCGTTCCTGCACCGACAGGTCATCGGCGATTTCGGCGTCAGGTGTCATGTAGACGGCAACGTCAATGTCGCTGTCTGGACGCGCATACCCTAAAGCGCGCGAGCCATAGAGATAGCCGAACAACACCAGCGGCTCGTCGGCAAGCAGTTCGCGCACGCGCGCGGCAATGCGGCTCCGGGCAACAACTACAGGCGCAAGCATCATGCTCCCTCGAACGAGGCGGAGACAGGCACGCTGAATCCGGGCAATACGTCCTCGATGGTCAAGGTGTCTGATGAATTCAAAACTTGAACTTGCGTGAGCGCCCGATAGACAAACAAGCGCCCGTCTTCCGGATCGGCGACAATCACCACTCGCACTCCAACTTGAAAATACTCTTCAAGTTTTTTTGTCACCTTGCTCCAGCTGTCATCCGGCGACATGACCTCGACGATCAATTCGGGCGCAACGTCCATGTAACCTGACGATTTCACACGCGCGAGCCGTTCGTTTGAAATATACAAGACAGCTGCGCCGCGCACGGTATCGGGGCTGCGACGCGTGTAGATTCCAACTTCGCCAACACGCACACGTCCCAGTTTGCGCGGACGCGTGAATGCCATGAGCTCATGCCCGATATTGGCTTCGATGCTACCATGAGGTCCACCAGTTGGACTCAACATCACGATATTGCCCTCCACCAATTCGCAGCGCCCAATCTCACCCATCGCAAGCAATTCTTCACCGGTGATGATCTGGGTTGGCGGCTGCTCCAGAATCGGGGTTTCCGCAATCATCTCACGCCTCACTTGCCTTTCGCCAGTTTTTCCGCGAATTGCTGGTGTTCCGGTGAGCCAATGCCTTTTTGCAATTCCGCGAGTACGTCCGAGAGTCTATCTTCCAATACTGCCTGTGCCGCTAAATTCAATCCTGGGAAAATCGCGCTGCGCAAGATTCCAGCAGCATCCGGCAAGACGCGTTCATATTTCCCCTCTTGCAAGCGGAACCAATCCAGCGCCTTGTCTTCTGTGCGCCAAACGATGTATTCTCGCACGCCGACGCGGCGATAGACATTGAACTTTTCATACAAATCGTACGAGGCGCTGCTCGCCGCGATTTCGACAATCAGCTCCGGCGCGCCTTCGATATAATCATCCGCGCTAAGGCGCGATTGTCCACCGTACTTTTCCTCTATGCGTAAAAATGCGTCGGGCTGCACCTCGTTATCAGCGTCCAAGCGAACGGTTCCATTATCGCCAACTTGCGTGCCCGGGGTCGCCACCGCATAATTGAAAAGCAACCCGATGATCGTCGAATGTGGATTGGCATGCGCCTTGACGCGCGCGGGAGATGGCACGTACACGACTCCTTCAATCAATTCCGCTTTGAATTTTTCCGCTGTCTGGGAATAGCGTCGCTCAAACTCCCCGCGCGTCAAATGGTCGCCATTTTCCAAATGGGGTATATGGAGAGGCGTTTGCGCAACGTGAGTTACGGGTGCAGCTTGGCGTGTGAGCATAGCAGTCGTTACACGACGTGACATTCCACGAAATGTTCGTTCCCGACATCACGCCATTCGGGGGCGACTTCTTTGCAAATCGGAATGGCGAGCGGGCAGCGCGTATGGAACCGACAGCCCTTGGGCGGATTCACCGGACTCGGCACATCGCCGACGAGAATGATACGCTCGCGTTTTTCTTCGATGATCGGATCAGGAATCGGCACCGCCGAAAGCAGCGCGCGCGTGTACGGATGCAGCGGGTTCGCATACAACGTGCGACTGTCAGTCAATTCCACAATCTTGCCCAGATACATGACCGCCACGCGGTCGGAAATATGGCGCACCACAGAAAGATCGTGCGCGATAAACAAATAGGTCAAGTCGAAGCGGTCTTGCAATTCTTCGAGCAGGTTGATGACTTGTGCTTGAATGGAAACGTCAAGCGCGCTGATCGGTTCGTCGCAGACGATGAAATCCGGATTCACCGCGAGCGCGCGCGCCACGCCGATGCGCTGCCGCTGTCCACCTGAAAATTCGTGCGGGTAGCGATTGACAAAGTACGGGTTCAGCCCGACGATCTGCAAAAGTTCCTGCACGCGTTCTTTTTTCTCTTTGCCTTTGGCAATGTTGTGTACTTCCAGCGGCTCGGCAATAATGTCGCCAACGGTCATGCGCGGGTTTAGCGACGCGTACGGGTCCTGAAAAATCATTTGCATGTCGCTGCGCATCTTGCGCAAATCTTCGCCCTTGAGCATCGCCAAATCTTTGCCGCGAAAAACGACTTGGCCCTCCGTCGGGCGATACAGCTGCAAGATCGTACGCCCCGTTGTGGATTTGCCGCACCCCGATTCGCCGACAAGCCCCAACGTCTCGCCCTGTTTCACAATAAAACTGATGCCATCCACCGCTTTGACATCCGCGACTTGGCGTTGAAAGAGAATGCCTTGCGTGATGGGAAAATATTTTTTGAGATTGCGTACTTGCAGCAGCGTTTGATCGTGGGTTGACGCTGTGGTCTTGGGCGATTGCGCCGTGCCGGTTTTGGTCTGCACTTCCATGGTCATTGATGATGCAGCATCACGCGTGTCGTTTGGCGAGGGTGCGTGATGATACGTCATGGCTCCTTTGTCTCTTAGGCAGTCACGGGTTGCAGGATTTCGCGATGCAAAATCTCGTCGCGCTTTTCGCGAACGGCTTCATAATTCCAACAGGCGGACCAGTGTTTGACACCCACCGACATCAACGGCGGATTTTCTTCCAAACACTTTTGCGTGCGGAATGAGCAGCGATCGTGGAAGGGACAGCCCGTCGGCATGTTGACCAAATCCGGCGGTAACCCTTCAATCGGGGTCAACTTTTCTTTTTTGCCTTCGTCGAGACGCGGAATCGAACCCAGCAAGCCAACCGTGTACGGGTGCAGCGGGTTGGCAAACATTTCTTTGGTGTGCGCCGTTTCGACAATGTATCCCGAATACATGACATTGATGCGGTCGGCAAGCCCGGCGATGACGCCGAGGTCGTGCGTAATCCAAATAATCGCCATGCCGAGTTCGCTCTTGAGGCGTTTCACAATGTCGGTGATTTGCGCCTGAATGGTCACGTCGAGCGCGGTGGTCGGCTCGTCGGCGATGAGCAATTGCGGCGAGCACGACAGCCCCATCGCAATCATAACGCGCTGGCGCATCCCGCCGGAAAACTGATGGGGATAATCGTCGAGGCGACGCTCGGCTTCGGGGATGTTGACCATCTTGAGCAATTCGACCGCGCGCTTGCGCGCTTTGTCTTTGGACATGCCGAGATGGAGTTCGAGCGATTCGGTAATTTGTGTGCTGATGGTCAAGACCGGATTGAGCGAAGTCATCGGGTCCTGAAACACCATCGCGATTTTGTTGCCGCGAATTTGGCGCATTTCTTCCGGCGAGAGTTTCAGCAAATCTTGACCCTGAAAAATGACTTCGCCCGACGGAATGCGCCCCGGCGGCATCGGAATCAGACGCATGACCGTCAGCATCGAAACGGATTTACCCGAACCCGATTCGCCGACGAGACCGAGCGTTTCGCCTTCTTCCAGTGCGAACGTTACGCCGTTGACCGCGTGGACGACGCCGTCCTGTGTGACAAACTCTGTACGTAGATTGCGAACATCGAGCAGTACGTTGCCCATGATGCCTCCGCGGATAGCGTATTGCCTATCGCGTATCGCAAGAACGGAAATGTCAATACGATATGCGCTTTGCGATACGCGATACGCGATAACCGCTCACCTTGATTTGGGATTGACTTCAAATGCAAATTGCGAGCGATAAAAATGAACGTCGTATTCTTGAAAAAAGTTGTATTGACCCAAGATGACTCTAACGTCGTCACTCTGCGACCAAGCAAAAAAAAGATTGACGGGCAGAAAAGAACCCACACTTCCCACTACAGCAAGCTCCATTGCTGGTACACCGCGAAAGCTCCCGCCTAACGACAAAGTTGCTGCTTCTGCATCCCATCTTGCTCCCAATTCCAAACCGATGTGGTATGGGAGAACATACAGAGGTTGGCGACGTGCGTTCAGCATGTCCGCCAACCGAGTGATCCACGAAGGACACAAAGCACACGAAGAATCTTGGTGCCCTTCGTGTCCTTCGTGGATCATTCAGCATTGCGCCGCTATCCACCAACCCAATTACCTCGCGCTCTTGCCCAGAAAAGGAAAGCGTCAAAGGTAACATTGGCAACCGTCCAACATTACCGTATTGGGGTTGCACCAAGGAATACTTAATTCGCATCTTGAATGACTGGTTTTGGTAGAGATTCAAAGCGCTTGATCATCTCGTCCGTAAGCCCCTCAATCTCGTACGGAGTGTACAACTCATAGACGCCCGGCGGTATGTGTGTCAAAACATTGGTTTCTTCGGCGAGATCATCCGCAAGGATCCGAATGAGAACTAGCTTCTCGGAAGGGAGGAGTCGGTGTATCACTGGCAAAATCTCGTCCAATGTTACCGGTTGCCTCACTTGTGTTTTTGTCGCTTCCATCATTTTCGGTCCTTGTTCATTTCCCAACCCGCGAGACGCAATCATAAATCAAAAACTTGGCCCGAACAAACGTGAGAGATCATAAATCCCAAATCGCATATCGCATATCGCACTATTACACTACCGCACGATTGCTCGGATGCAGTTCATCCGCACTATCGCACTATCGCACTATCGCACTATCGCACTATCGCACTCTTCCACTCTCACTGCAATTCCGGATTCAGCGCCTCGTTCAATCCATCGCCGACGAAATTAAAGGCAAAGACGACAGACGCCATGATGACAAAGGGCAGAAAAATCAGCCACAGCATTTCGGGCCACTCGCGCCAATAGCGTCCGACGTTGTCGGAAAGAATGATGCCCCAGCTCGGATTCGGCGGCTGCAAACCAATGCCGAGATAAGCCAAAATCCCTTCGGCGAGTGCAATCCCGCCCAAGCCCATCGAAATGGCAACCAAGATGGGCGCGAGCGAATTGGGAATCAAATAGCGAAAAATGATTTTATACGTCGGCACACCAACCGCTTGCGCACTGAGCACGAAATCTTTTTCACGCAGCGACAAAATTTGCCCGCGTACCAAACGCGCCAGTCCCGCCCAGCCCAGTATACTTAGCGCCACCATGACGACCAAATAATCGGCGTACCCCGAACGGACGAAATCTACAAGCCCCTGTATATTATTCGTTTGTCCGAAACTTTTCAAACTGTTTACAATGGCTGGTTTGAGGGTCGCCGCGATAAAAAAGATGAAAAGCAGGTCAGGAAATGCGAACAAGAAATCAATCACCCGCGAAATGAGTGTATCGGACCAGCCCCCAAAATATCCGGCAATCGCGCCCAAAGTCAAACCAAGCGTAAGCGAAATGGTCGAGACGATAAAGATGACAAAGACGACCGAGCGTGCCCCGTAAATCAACCGACTCAGCATGTCGCGCCCGATCTGATCGGTGCCCAACCAATGCTCTGCGCTCGGCGGCTTTTCTACATTATTCAAATTGGTCTTGGCATAATCGTACGGCGCAAGCATTGGCGCAAATAGGGCTGTCAGCACCAACAGCGTGATAACGCACAGTCCCAACAGCGCTGGTTTGTTGCGCGCGAACCGCTGCCACGTCACATACCACGCCGGACGCGGTTTAACCACCGGTTGCGTTTGCACATTTGGTAAAGTAACAGATTGGGTAGCCACAACTCAAAGATAGACGAATCAATTCGTCACTACAGCTCGCACTTTCGCGTCACTTGTACCGAATGCGCGGGTCTACGAACGCGTACGCGATATCAATAATCAAATTGATAATGACGTACACCGTGGCGGCAATCAGCGTGAACGCCATGATAACATAATATTCTTTGGAAAGCAGTGATTCGTACGCCAATGCGCCGATGCCGGGAATCGAATAGAATTGTTCGACGAGAAAAGAACCTGCGAACAAACCCGCCAAGGTAAAACCGATGATGGTGATCAAGGGAATCCACGCATTGCGCAGCGCGTGGCGCATGACCACCATCCACTCTTTCAAACCTTTGGCGCGCGCGGTGCGCACGTAATCGGCACTCATCACTTCGATCATTGCCGCGCGGGTCTGGCGCGTATAGACGGCGAGCAAACCTAAACCCAAAATAAACGCCGGTTGGATAATGTGTGGCGCAAAGATGCCCCGCCATCCGCCGGGCGGCAGAAATGGACCGATGACCAACGCGCCGAGTTCATGTTTACGCGACAGGGCAAAATCCAACACCGGCATTAAACCGATGACCGGCAGGGAGATGCCCAGAATGACCACCCCGCGCACAAACACATCCAGCCACGACTTGCGCTTTAATGCCGCAAAGATGCCCAACGCGATTCCGAGCGGCACGCTCCAGAGAATGGCGACTAGATTTAATTGTAAGGTGATGGGGAGGCGTTTGGCAATCAAATCGCTGACTCGCTGCCCCTGATATTTTACCAGAGAGTAGCCAAAATTTCCTTGCAGCGCGTTCGTAATATAGTTCCAATACTGCACCAGAAATGGTTGGTCAAAACCGTACTCTTGGCGTACTTGCTCGACGATTTGAGGATTGGTGTGCAAGCCCATCATCACTTGAACGGGGTCGCCGGGACCGTATAGACCTAACGCAAAGGTGACGAGCGAAATCAGGATCAGCAGAACGGGCAGCCAAATCAGACGCTGAACGATATACGCGAGCATACAAAAGGGAAGGCGCGGGCTGCGATGTAGCGCAGACCGCGCACGCGGTCGCAACTTACGTCAGTAATCAGTGGTCAGTAATCAGTCGCAACGACATAAACTAAACGCGGACACAACATACCTTGTTGCGTCCGCGTGCGACCGCGCCATATCATTTACTTTTCAATCGTGATGTATTTGAGGCGTTCGATGACCAGCGGCGGATAAAATACACCTTTGACGTACGGCTTGGTCAACCAATAATCGCGTCCATACGTCAGCGGTAAAACCGGCGCGTCCTTCAAGATCAGCTCTTCGGCTTGCTGATACGTTTGGATGCGCTTTTCCAGATTCGGCTCGACGCTCGCTTCGTCAATCAGTTTGTTGACATCAGGATTGTCATAGCCGCTCCAGTTGTTCAAGCTGCCGCCGCGGAACAACAGCCCGATAAAATTGTGCGGGTCCACATAGTCCGCGCTCCAGCCGATGTCGAACATCTGAAAGTCAATGTTGCTGCCATTGATTTGCGAGAGGTAGGTTGCCCAATCGGTTTGCTCGACCGAAATGTTCGCGCCGAGATTTTCCTTGAGCATTTCGGCAATCGCTTGCACGTCGGAACCCGCCGTGCCGCCGCCGCCCACCGTGCTCCACACAATATCGGGCAGACTGCCGGCATATTTCGATTCCGCGAGCAATTTCTTGGCGCCTTCCGGATCGTACGGAATGCCTTGCAGATTCGGATTAAAACCGGGGAACGCTTGGGGCAAAATGCCGGTGGCGACGACAGGCATTTTCTTGAACACGACATCGTTCAGTTTTTGCTTGTCAATGGACATGGCAAACGCCAGGCGCACTTTGGGATCGTCAAAGGGCGCTTTGCGCGTATTGAATACGAGGAAGGAGGTCGAAAGCTGCGGTTCGATCACCAGTTCTTTATTCAACGTATTGGTCGGATCGCTCACGCGCTCAATGTCGGCAATCGAGACGCGCACCGCGTCGAGGTCGCCGTTCTCGTAACGCGTCATCGCCGAACCGCCGCCGAGAATCAGTTCGATGCGATCCACCGACGGCTTGATCTCGCCGTAATAGTCCGCGTTCTTTTCGAGAATGATCTGTTGACCCTGGTCCCATTGCACGAGCTTGTACGGACCTGTACCGTTCGGTTTCAAGTACCACGGCTGTTCGCCCGATTCCACATTGAATTTGTCCACGACGTACGAGGTCGGATGTGCGAGCGAAGCGAGGAAATACGAAATCGGCTTGTCAATGTCAATTTGAATCGTCGAGTTGTCAATGACCTTGATGCCGCTGACTTGAGTCGCTTTGCCGGTGTACTTGTCCATGAAACCGACAATGTCGCCGAGATACAGCGGCGAAACGGTTGAGCGCGTTTTCGGGTCCGCCGCGCGTTCGAGCGAATACTGTACGTCCTGCGCGGTCACCGGGCGCCCATCGTGAAACTTGGCGTCTTTGCGGAGCGCGAACGTGTAGGTTTTGCCGTCGTTGCTCACGTCCCACTTTTCCGCGAGATCGGGAACGATTTTCAAGTCCTTGTTGAAACCGACGAGACCACTGTAAATTTCGACAATATAAGTTGCGGATTCGACATCGCTGGTGTTGGCCGGATCGAGTGTGGGGGGGTCGCCGCCGAGACCGCTGCCGCCGGGGAGACGCAGTACATTGCCTGCGGGCGCAGTGTTATTGCTGGGCGGATTTTGATTCTGGTTCGGGGTCTGGTTTTGACCCTGATTGGATGCCGCAGTCGCCTGCGGCTGCGGCGTATTCGCTTGCGAAACATTGGATGGCGCGCCAAACAGTCCGCCGCACACGCTGCCCGGCTGTGGACAATAGACCAATGCGCCAAAGCCAATGCAGATCACTCCCACCAAGGCGACCAACAGCACAATGACAACGGCAATCAAGCCGCGATTTTCAGACATGTCCAACTTCCTCCATCACAGCGCCTTGTAAACTCACACAAGGCAGCTCGACACTCGACCGAATTGGGGCATCCTATCATAACGGTTTAGGAGTGTCAAGGCGGCGCTGCGCAGATATATTTTTTATTCCACCAGTCTCGCGCCGCCAATTAGCGCGAATTCCACTTTGATTGGTGGGCAGACCTTTCGGGTTTTCGGAAACCCGAAAGGTCTTGCGCCCACATACGAATCAGGAATCCGCTCTAAATTAGGGATTAAAAGGCGGTAAGGAATTTGGGTTACTTGATCCTCCAATTCTCAATCTGGTCGTACCCTTCCATCACCGCGTACGTGCGTTCCACGCGCGGACGTGTCAGGGACGCGCGTTGCGTCCACAGCAGCGGAATAATCACCGCCTCTTGTTCCACCAAAATTTTTTCCGCGCGCGAATACAACAAGCGGCGTTTCAAAACATCCGTCTCGCGCGCCGCCGCCGAGACCAGCTGATCGTACGTCGCGCTCGACCATTTCGTGTAATTGTACGGCGAGCCGGAATGCCACGCGTCGTACGCGAAATTGTGCGCGTCAGGATATTGACCGCAATAGCCCATCCGAAACAAGGGGGGGGGGTCTTTCGCCAACTGTTCCCGATACGTGTCCCAATCCGTATCCTCAACCGTGATGGATGCGCCAAGCGTGGCGCGCCAATTTTGAATCGCCGCCACCGCTGCGTCGAGAAACACCGGATTCGTGTTCGTGCCAAAGGTCAACGCGGTGGGTAAGCGCACCCCTACCGCGCGCGCTTGATCGAGCGTCGTCTTGGCGAGCGGCGCGTTAAAATCAATCCCAACGTCCGCGTTGCGGTCGGGTGCGGCATTCACCTGGGGGGGGGTGAACCAGCGCGCCGGTTCGCCCATTTCGAAAACTTGGGACACCACATCGTTGCGGTTCAACGCGAGCGCGAACGCCTGCCGCATTTCCACCGCGTCGAACGGCGGCTTGCTCGTGTTGAATGCAATGTACTGAGTACACAAGCCGGGCAGTAATTTCAAATCGCGCCGCAGCGCGGGGTCGGCTTGTACGCGGTCATAATTCGCGCCCTCAATGCTGTCGTACGGGTCCGTCGTGTCCAATTCCCCACGCAAATACGCGTCCAGCGCCGACTCGACATCGGGCAGTAAACGAAATCGCAAGCGTTCGATGGCGACGTTGTCCGCGTCGTAATACGCGGGATTTTTCCGCAAGAGCAAAAAGCGGAACGGTTCGCGGTCCACCAATACGTACGGACCGCTCGTCCACATTGCGCCCAAGTCCGTCCAATTTACGCCCAGCTCCTCGATGTTTTCACGCGGCACGACGCGTCCGAGCCACGCGCCCACAATCGTCGGAAACGCGGAGGTGGACGCGTTCAATTCAAACTGCACCGTGAATTCGTCCGTCGCACGTACGCCCAATTCATCCGCAAAACGCTGCAAATCATCCGGGGACGTACGCGGGTCGGCGCGCACCAGGCGGTCGGCGTTGCGCAAAAGCGGAGCAAACCGCGCGGCATATCCTGACGCGGTGCGCGGGTCGAACAAACGTTGCACGCTGTACACGACATCTTGCGCGTTGATAGTACGCAGCTTGATGATTTCGCCGTCCTCTGCATCGTATCTCACCCACGCTGCATCGTCGCGCAAATGAAATTCCCAAATCAACCCGTCGGGCGAGACGAGCCATTCGCGCGCGAGTCCGGGCTGCGGCGCGCCGTCGGCTTCATTCAATTGAATCAAATTGGCAAACAACAGCTGATCGAGTTGAATCGTCGGCGGGTCGGTGGCGAGCAGCGGATCAATTGTCGCCGGTTCTGCCCCGAGATTCAATGCAAGTTCGATGTCTTGCGTCGCCGTCGTTTGGCGGCAGTTGACGAGGAAAAGGCATGCGAGGAAAACGAAAAAAAAGGTCCTAACTTGGCAACACACAAGTACTCCTATCCGACTTGACTATACTGAACACGGGCACATTTTGCGTTTTGTCATTCTGAACCCTTCATGCTTCGTGCGATGAACTCCATCGCGAGTAAACTCTGTGAAGAATCCTTCGATTCCTCAGGACAAGTTCTCTGGCTAGCGCCATGTAGAGAACCTGTCCCTTCGATTCCTCAGGGCAGGCTCTGAGCGTAGCCGAAGGATTCTTCACTGCGCTGCACAGGACTTGGCATATCGAACCACTGCTGCGAGCCACGGCTGCGAGCTCCGCGTGGCAGGCTCCGCGTGGCAGGCTCCGCGTGGCAGGCTCCATGAGATATCTCACTCCGTTCGATATGACAAGTCCTGTGCAGCCGTTCCTTCATTCTTCATGCGATGAACTGCATCGCCACAAGTTTTGCGAGAAATCTCGATGGCGCACAAACGAGATTTCTCGTCGCAAAATTCTCGTCGCAAAAACCGCTGCACAGAAACTTCCAGCTGTCATTCTGAAGGGACTTGCGATGTATGTCATCGCCAGACTCTCTACGCCAAACCAGAGATGCTTCGTCCCTCAGCATGACAGTTTCTGCGGGTCACGCAGCCCGCGTGGGCTGGGCATCTCGAAATGACACTGCGTAAGGTGAGTGACAGCATAGAAAAGCGCAATTTGTTACCTCGCGCAGTATAGCCAACTGGACTCTGGCGAATTTCTAACCACTACTGAAACTATAGTTATTTTCCGACGAACGCTTGTTCTCACGCTCTAATACGACCCTTCGGAAATAACTAGAATTCGCCCGTTTTCAAAATTCGCCAGAGTCCAGTAGCCAAGATTAACAAGCTTCTGAGCTCCCATTTCGAATCGAATCCTGTTAATTGCGATGTAGTGCATCGCCTCAATCCTGTCAAAAATCACAGCACGTGCAGCGCCGCGTGCGCCAAATCCAGTTCCAAAAATTCCGCGCGGGTCAATTCCATTTTCACGCCTTGAAATTCGCCGACCTCGGGCGTAAAGCGCGGACCTTGCTCGGTGACGCGAAACCCGAGCGACACAAAGGCATGTTGCGCGCGCGTGTTATCGGCAAACGTGTACAAATAAATCAGATTCAGCGACGACGACGTAAACAGATGGTGCAGCAGCGTATATAGCGCATCGCGGCCATAACCGCGATTTTGATACGCGCGCTCGCCAATCACAATGCCCAGCTCGGCGGCGCGCCGGTTCCAATCAATCGCGAAAATGCCGAGCCGTCCGATCAGTTCTAAATTCTCGCGCGCGAAAATCAAAAACATCCGGCGGTTCGTGGGACCATACAAGCGTTCGCCGCGCACGTGCTCGCGAAATTCTTCCGGCGAAAGCTCGGTGACGATACCGCCGCTCAGGCGCAAGAGTTCGGGGTCGCGGCTCCATTCGTACAAGCGCGCGATTTCCGCATCGCTCATACGCTCTTCGATGCGACGCAAAACCGTTTTCGTGCCGTAAATTAGAGTCATACCGATACAGATCTCACGGGTTTTTATCGCGCCCGTTTTCCGTACAACATTCGCGGCGTACATCGCGGACGTCTTATGCTACGCGGACATTTCAAAAACCTGTCACAATACATCACAATTTGGCGCTTCCCCCTGCTCGCGGCGGATGCGAATGAACGCCGATGCATCGGACGAACTGCGTCCGCTTCATCGGAGCATTCGAGTAATCCGCCATTTCCCGTCGGGATTACTCGGATGAACTCCATCCGTAATCCCTCGCGAGCAGGTTGGTGAAATTGTGTGGTACTGTGTCAGGTCTTGATTGTACGTAATTTCTCCCGCGTCAGCAAAAGCCCGACAATCGTTTTCGCATCCGCGATTTCACTTGTCCCAATGCGCGCAATCGCGTCGTCGAGCGGTAATTTCACAACTTCTATGTCTTCGTCGCCCATCAATTCTTGCGCGCCCTGCGACAAATCGCGCGCGAGATATAAAAACATTTCTTCGGTGAGAATACCGGGGCTGGGGAAAAAGCGCACGATAAAGTCCCAACGCGCGGCGGTCAAGCCCGTTTCTTCTTTTAATTCGCGCGGCGCGCCCTCTTCGGGATTCTCGTTCGGTTCCAATGTGCCCGCCGGAATTTCCAACATCACGCGTCCCGTCGCCGCGCGCCATTGCTTCACCAACGTCACGTTGCCCGTGTCGTCGAGCGGAATCATTGCCACTGCGCCGTGATGTTCCGCGATTTCGCGCACAGTCACAGCGCCGTTTCCCACGCGCACCGTATCCAAACGCAGATTCACTACGCGCCCTTGATACGCATACTCACTTTTGATGAGTTGTTCCATTGTCGCTCCAATTGACAAGAATGTGCGCGCCACAATGCCACAATTGCCTCAAAAAGACAAGGCGCGCACTCGTTAGAATGCGCGCCTGTAGTGCGATAGTGTGATAGTGCGATAGTGCGATGGTGCGATAGTGCAATCGTGCGGTAGTGCGATAGTGCGGTAGTGCGATAGTGCGATACGCGACATGCGATTTGCGATACGCGATTGGCTATCGGCTATCTGCCATCAGCGATCCGCGATACGCGATACGCGATCTATGGAATCCGCAGTTGTTGTCCCGGAAAAATATATTCGGGCGCAGGAATACCGTTCGCTTGCTGAAGCGCCGCAACGGTCGTGCCGCATTTTTGCGCGATGCTGTACAGCGTGTCACCACGTTGGACGACGTACGGATTCGAACAACTGCCGCTCGGCGGTTGCGTTCCACCGGTTGTATCGGTCGGCTGCGCAGGCGGTGGCGCACCGCCGCCGGATGTGCCGCCGGGCATGTTGAGTTGTTGACCGGGGCGCAGCAAGTTTGGATTCATGCCCGGATTCGCGGCAAGTAAAGCTTGCGGTGTAACACCGCACTTGCGCGCAATCGCATAGAACCATTCGCCGGGCTGGACAACGTACGGATTGGAACACGCCCCAGTCGGTTGAGCGCCAGTGTCGCCGCCGGGCACACCGGGCGTCGGCTGCACGGAGGGTTGCCCCGAATCTCCTACCGTCGTCGGCGTCGGCAAAAGCGTCGGCTCGACAATGATGGGCGTCACATTCGCGCCGGGCGTTTCAAGCGGCGGCGGGACAGGCGTCGCGTCGCCAGGTGGAGCTACCGGAGTTTGGTCAGCAGGCAGCGGTACAAGCGTTGCACTGTCCACGGGGGTTTGATTGCCCGCGGGGGCAACCGGTGATTCATTGCCGGAAGGGATAACAATAGTTTCGTTGGCAAGAGGGACAAGGGTTGGGGTCGGAGCAGCGGGCTTGCTTTGAGTGCAAGCGACGGCGGCGACGACCAAGAGGGCGAGGGAGAAATACAGAATGCCCTTGGTACAAAGCGATTTCATCGGTCATTCTCCTTTATGAGCGAACTATTCATTCGCAGGCAAATTGCACGCAATTCGCACGCACAGGATAATGCCGCCGGGTTACAGCGCGCACTATACCACATCGCGCGCGCGGCGTCAAGGCGATTTTTTCTGGTGATGCCCAACAAACCGATTTTGTAGCATAGCGCCTTGTGCGCGTTCGACGCCCACGAGGGGCTATGCTACGGATGCGGGCAACCTCCGCGATTTTGTTCAGCCCCGCGTTCTGCACTATACTGTAAACACTTGAGCATTGCCGCCCTGTCCTTTGCATTTTGCGAGGCAGGGCTTTTTTTTCAATGACCAAGCCGCTGCACTGAACCGCAGCGTGCGAGAATGGACCATGCGCGTCCTTGCCATCAGTGACGTAATCGTAGAAGCATTGTACAGTCCCACCGTGCGCGAAATCGCGCGCGATGTGGATTTCGTCGTTTCGTGCGGCGATTTACCGAGCGCGTATTTGGAATACATTGTCACGATGCTCGACAAACCGTTGTACTATGTCATGGGCAATCACGGCGCGCGCGGCGGCGCACGCGAATATCCCGAGGGCTGCGTCAATCTCGACGGACGCGTTGCCAAGCACAACGGTTTGCTGCTCGCAGGGCTGGAAGGTTCGATCCGTTACAATGACGCGCCGCGCTATCAATACACCGAAAACGAAATGCGCGCCAAGAGCATGTTTCTCGCGCTCAAGTTGTGGCTGAATCGTATCCGCAACGGGCGCTATCTCGATGTCTTGGTCACGCATTCGCCGCCCTTTGGCATTCACGACGGCGGGGACGCGGCGCATCAGGGATTCAAAACATTTCTCAGTTTGATTGACCGCTATCATCCCGACTATCTACTGCACGGTCACATTCACCTGTACGACAATCGCGCGGTGCGCCAATCCGTGCGTGGGCACACATTGATCATCAACACGTACGGATACAAGTTGATTGACCTTGCGGGGCATCAGTGAGCAGTGAGCAGTGAGCAGTGAGCAGTCATCAGTGATTTGCGATCCGCGATCCGCGATTTGCCATCTGCCATCGGCTATCTGCCATTTGCGATACGCGATTTTTCTATGGACCAGTTTTCTGCTCGAACGGAACAGGATTTTAACGAAGCGCGTTTGCGCGCGTTCTGGAACGACGTGGGCGCATTTTTGAATCGTCGCCCGAACGAATTGTTGTCATTCGACGCAGTGCGCAGCTCGCTGCCGATTTATGGACAAAGCTATCGCGGCGTTCAAGCCGTGCCCGTCGCCCAAATCGTCGGTACCACGTCGAACCGTTATTACGATTTTGACCGCGCGTTTTTGCCGTCACAGGTGCGCACGAAATCGCGCTGGAAAAAAATTGACGAATTGCGGATGCGCGATGTGAACCTGCCGCCGATTCAATTGTATCAAGTGGGCAGCGTGTATTTTGTGCGCGACGGGCACCATCGCGTTTCGGTGGCGCGGCAGATCGGGCAAGAATACATTGACGCACAAGTCATCGAGATGCACACGCGTACGCCGCTCACGACGAACCTCAAGCGGCTCGATCCCACCAATCTCGAAGCATTAGGCGAGTACGCGTCGTTCTTGGAAAAAACGCAGTTAGACAAACTGCGTCCTGACGTGAACCTTGATTTTTCGCAGCCCGGCGGTTATGCGCGTCTGCTCGAGCACATCGTCGTGCATCAATACTTTTTGGGCTTGGATTACCGGCGCGATGTTTCGTGGCAAGAAGCGGTCACCGATTGGTATGATTTCGTCTACCTGCCGATTGTAAGCTTGATTCGCGAGCGTAACATCCTGCGCGAATTTTCTGGGCGCACCGAAGCGGATTTGTATTTGTGGATCACCGATCACCACTGGTCTTTGAACCAGCAGGAGTTGGAACATCACACGTACGACGTCGGCTTTGCCGAAGCGGCCGAGGACATGGTGCGCAAACGCAGTCCGCGCCTGTCGCGCAAAATTGCGCGCGCCATCGAGCAATGGGTCGTCGCCTGGCGCGGCGCGAACCAACCCGCGTCGAACCCCGATGCCGGAATCCCGGAACCCGTGCTGGAAATTGTCTCCGCCGATTTGTCAAAAGATGCCGCAGCGGATATGATAACGTCGCGTATTTTTTCGGATGCGCCGTATTCGTCTGAACATCGTTCAGTGTTGAAGACAAGTTGTTGACCGAAGGACATCGCCAGTCACACAAAACATTGGCACGTCCTCGCTAATGGTATCAAGCATACGACTCTTCCGATGATTTGTAGCCCAATTTGGGCAAAATCTAGGTGACAGGTTTCTGAACCGGACGCGACACGTTCACCAATCGCGCAGTACAAAGCAAACGCGATACGATAAGCGTACGATTTGAAAACCTGTCAGGTCTTGCCAAGATGATTCTTTCCCTGTTATCCACTCGCTCACTGCGCCGCGTTCTGTATTTTGTGCAGAACCCCGACGGACCGTTGCCGCGCGCCCCCTCACCGTCCCGCTAAAGCCCACGACGGTCGAGGGGGATTCCAACAATTGTAGGGGTAGCGCCTGCCAAGCCGTCCTTTGGCGACGCCTACCCACCCGCACGATGAGTGGATGCCTTCTCGACAAATTTTCGTTGGCTTTGTCGCGCACTCGCTCGTCATGCGAGTGCGTTTTCGTTTCGACAGTAGTAACGATTTCAATCGTTCAGGAGAAAACAAAATGGCAGACCAACTCACCCCCCGCAGTGAAAATTTTGCGGAATGGTATAACCAGATCGTCCAGCGCGCGGACCTCGCCGATTACGGCGCGGCAAAAGGGACGATGATTATCAAACCTTATGGCTATGCGCTGTGGGAAAACATTCAAGCGTATTTAGACAAACGTTTCAAACTGCACGACGCGAAAAACGCGTTCTTTCCCACATTCATTCCCTTGTCGTACATCCAAAAAGAAAAAGAACACGTCGAAGGGTTCGCGCCCAACTTGTGGCTCGTCACCGTCGGCGGCGGGGAACAACTCGAAGAACCTTATGCGGTGCGCCCCACGTCGGAAACGACGATCAACATGACCGTGCGCGATTGGATTCACTCGTACCGCGATTTGCCTTTGCTGCTGAATCTGTGGAACAGCTGCTTTCGCTACGAATTGCGCACGCGCCTGTTCTTGCGCACATCGGAATTTTTGTGGCAAGAAGGACACACCTTCCACGCGACGTGGGACGAGTGCAATCAGTACGCGTTGGACATTCTCAACGACGCGTATCTCGACTTTTACACGAACGCGGCGGCGATGCCTTCCGTCGCGGGGCGCAAAAGCGAAAAAGAAAAATTTCCCGGGGCGGACATTACCTACACACTCGAAGCGTTGATGGGCGACGGGCGCGCGCTACAAAGCTGCACGTCGCACAACCTCGGGCACAACTTTGCGAAATCGTTCGACATTCGCTATCTCGACCGCAACAACGAATTGCAATATATCGCGTCCGCGTCGTGGGGGCTTTCCACACGTGCGATTGGCGGCATCCTGATGACACACGGCGACGACAAGGGTTTGTTGATGCCACCTCGCATTGCGCCCACCCAAATCGTCATCGTGCCCATCTTGGGCAAGCGCGGCGATCCTGCGCCGGTTATCGAAGCGGCGAAACGCCTGAAACGCGACCTGTCCGATTATCGCGTCGAGATTGACGCGCGCGACAGCGTGACGCCCGGTTTCAAATTCAACGATTGGGAAATGCGCGGCGTGCCTCTACGCATCGAAATCGGCCCAAAGGACATTGAGAAAAATCAAGTCGTGATGGCGCGGCGCGATACCGGTGAAAAGAAATTCGTGCCTATCGCCAACCTGTTGAGCGAAGCGAAACAGCTGCTCGACCACATTCACGATACGCTGTACGCACGCGCGAAAAAATTTCAGGACGACAATACGTTCGTCGTGGACACGTACGCGGAATTTCAAGAACGCACCGCAGGCGAAGGCGGCGCAGGGTTCCTTATGGCGCATTGGTGCGGCGACCGCACGTGCGAAGAAGCGATTCAACGTGAGACCAAAGCAACCATCCGCTGCATTCCCTTTGACCAAGTACAAGAGATTGGCAAGTGTATTCGCTGCGGCAGTGAGAGCGAAGGGCGCGTCGTGTTTGCAAAAGCGTATTAGAAATTGGAGGTTGGAGGTTAGATTCCAACTTCTAACTTCCAACTTCCAACTTCCAACTTCCAACTTCCAAACCATGGACGACATTTACTATAAAGAACGCGAGGCGACGCGTTACGATCTCGAATATCGCTGGAAGACCGACGACATTCCGTTTTGGCAAGGACTGACGCAGGAATACGCGGGGCGCGAAGGCGTCGCGTTGGAACTCGCGTGCGGCACACTGCGCGTGACGTATCCCGTCGCCGAGAGCGGTGTGCGCGTGCACGGGCTGGATCACTCGCCGTGGATGTTGACCGAAGCGCAAAAGCGGCTCGCCAAAGCGCCCGCGTCCATCCGCGAACGCGTTACGCTGCATCAAGGCGACATGCGCGCTTTCGATCTCGTGCAACAATTCGATATCGTCTATTTGCCGTTCAACACGCTGCTCATTATGAGAACGACAGAGGACCAACTCGCATTGTTCGACAGCGTGCGGCGGCATCTCAAACCGGGCGGCGTCTTTGCATTCGATCTTTTTGTGCCCGACCTCACACGGATTGCGAATCAAGCGCGCCCGGCGGTGTGGGCGAACGAACAGGATGAAGCATTGAGCGAAGGCGGCGTGCGCGTGCAGCGCGACTCGTTGACGCGCTATGACACGCTGCGCCAGCGCATTCTGGTCAAGTTCCGCCATCGCGAGTACGTCAACGGCGTGTTCCAGCACGAATTCATTAGCGACCTACAACTCACATACATTTTCCCGCGCGAGCTGGAACATCTCATCGCGCGCGCGGGTTTTGAAATCGTTGACTATTGGGGCGATTATAACCGCACCGATTTTTGGAGCATGCAAGAGCCGTGGAAACAAATCCTGGTGGTGAGACCCAAGGAACAGCTGCAATGAATGTGCAACTATCTATCTTTCACACGAACGATATGCACGGGCATCTCGACGCGATGGCGCGCCTGAGCGCGTTCGCACGGCGACTGCGCGCACAGGCGCAAGCGGAAGGACGAACCGTTTTCTTTTGGGATGCCGGGGACGCCGCCGACCGACGTGTGCGTTTGGTCAGCATCACCAAAGGCGCCGCGTTCTCACCCATCTTGAACGCGATGGGTTACACGTTGCAGACGATGGGCAATGACATCATGCTGTCGTACGGACCTCAGACAATGGCAGCCGTCGCCGCGCGGGCTCGCTTTCCCATCCTCGCGGCGAATTGTCGCGATGGTGATGGTCCACTGCCACAAGGTCTACACGAGTACGCTCTAGTCCCGCTGCCAAACGGTTTGACGATGGGCGTCATCGGACTCACGGCGCCGTGGGACGGTCTCTATCAAGTCTTTGGCTTGCACTTTCCAGATTTTTGTGACATGACGCGCGAGCTCGTCGCGAAACTGTCAAGCCAGAATGTCGCGCCCCTCATCGTATTATCACATCTCGGTTTACGCGATGATCGGCGTTTGGCGGAATGTGTGGCGGGCATTGATGCAATCATCGGCGCGCACTCACACGACCTTTTGCCAAATGGGGAAATTCACAATGGTGTGCTGATCGCGCAGGCGGGCTCGTTCGCCAACGCGCTCGGTCGCGTAAATCTGACGCTGGATGCGAACGGGCGCGTCGTGACCTGCGCGGCGCAAGTGCTCGATGTGCCGCCCGATGAGTTACCCGACCCGGCGATCACGGCGGCGGTTGCGAATGCCGAGCGTGAGGTTGCGGCATCGATGGCGCAGCAGATTGGCGTGGCATCTGCCCCGTTCGATCTCGATTACTTTCACGAATGCGGCATCGGCAATCTGACCGCCGACGCATTACGAGAATACATGCACGCCGAACTCGCGATCGTCGCGACGGGGTTATTACATCGGGGCTTGGCGGCGGGGGCGATTACGTTCGGCGACATGGATGCCGTGTGCTTTTCGGGAGCAAATCCGTGCGTGACGTTGGTGCCCGGCGCGCAGCTCGTGGCGACGTTGGAACGCGGTCTTGATCCTGCGATCACAGAAGTTCAGCATCACGGCTTTCGCGGTGCGCCCGTGGGTATTTTACAAATCAGCGGAATGGTGGTGGAATATGACCCCGCCGCAGCGGTCGGCGCGCGCATCAAGCGCGTGCTGGTGAATGACGAACCGCTCGACATGAATCGGCTTTACGCACTCGCGCACACGGATGCCGGAACGATTCCGAATGTGGGTTTTCTGGTTTTGGAGCAGGAACAAAAAACAGAGTTTGAGGTACCGACCATCGTCCGCGAAGTCATCGAAGCATATCTCCATCGCCATTCGCCCGTGTCGCCAGTCTCGCGTGGTCGCTGGTGCACTCGAATACGTTCCGCCGCGATTATCCTCCGCGGTGATTCCGTTGCATTGATTGAACGACATCGCGCCGGGCTGGTGTATTATCTGTTTCCCGGTGGTCAAGTCGAAGTGAGTGAATCGTTCCGCGAGGCTGCCGCACGGGAGGTGTACGAAGAGCTGGGACTGCGCGTCGAGGTTCAACAGCTCGTGGCGCAAGTTACCTTTCGCGGCGATCTCCAATATTATTTTTTGAGTGCCATCAGCGAGGGCGAATTTGGTACGGGAACAGGCACAGAGATGCTTGGGTTCCAAGGACCGGAACATGGAACCTACACGCCAATCTGGATGCCCATTTCGCACTTGTTGGAAGAACCGGTGCGTCCGCGCCGGGTATGTCAGATGATTGTGGATTCGCTGCAAAAAGGTTGGCACAGTAAAGCGGTAAAATTTGAAGACTTGGGATCCGACTGAATGGAAAGACCTATCGCCTCCGGATCGAAAGCTAACAAACAATCCTTGCCGCGATCGGAATCGAAAATTGTTTTCGGTCTGACGGACGCGGCGCTGATTGCGATGACGGTCATTTGGGGACTCGACTTTATCGTCATCAAAACGACGCTGTCAGAAATTTCGCCGTTCGCGTTTATGGCGGGACGCTTTGTCATCGCGGGAACGCTGCTCGTCTTGGTTGTAAAATGGCGGCAAGGCGGGTTTGGCATTCCGCGCGCGGACTGGGGCAAGGTCGCGCTGCTCGGCATCGTCGGCACGACCATATATCAACCACTCTTTTTGAACGGACTCGCGCTGACCAAAGCATCGAACAGCGCGTTGATTCTCGCCTCCACCCCCGCGTTCATTGTGCTGCTCAATCGTTTCATTCGCGGCGAACGTTTCACGCTACGCGGGTGGGTCGGGATTGCGCTTTCATTCCTCGGCATCACATTGATCGTATTTTCGAGCGGCGATTTGACGCTGGATTCATCCGCGTTGTTGGGCGATGTGTTCATTCTCGCCGCGACCATTTTATGGTCGCTCTATTCCGTTCTTTCCGCGCCGCTGCTCAAACGCTATTCTTCGCTTTCACTTACCGCGCTCTCGACGCTATTTGGAACAATTCCCTTGGTCATTCTCAGCATCCCCGCGCTGTTGGCGCAACCATGGCCAAGCGTTAGTCCCGGCGGCTGGAGCGGGTTATTGTATTCCGCGATTTTCGCGATTGTCGTCGCGTACGTGATTTGGAATATCGGCGTGCAGCGCATCGGCGGCGCGCGTACGGCAATGTACAACAATCTCACGCCCGTCATCGCCACACTCGCCGCGACAGTATTTTTGAGCGAGTCCTTGACCGTACTGAAAATTGCGGGCGCAATCGTTATTTTCGTCGGCTTGTATTTGGCGCGCACGGCGAATGTGGTGGTGTCAACGAATGAAAAACGAATCAACGAATGGGGAACTTTTGGCAGCGAATGAGAACGAATAAACGAATCGGGGAACTTTGGTGTCAACGAATGAAAAACGAATAAACGAATGCGCGAACCTGACGCACCAACGAATCAATCATGAATGCGCGAATGCACAAGCTTGGCACACTAGAGCGAATTCCTGATTCGTTTGTGGGATGGTAGGGGCAATCCCTTGTGGTTGCCCAACTGGAATGGGCGAGGACAAGCCGTCGCCCCTACGCTGACACCACCAATCAATTCGGAATCCGCTCTAACGCTTCGACAACGCACGAGCGTATAAACCAATCAACGGAGGGCACTATGCCACTCGTAAGCGATGGACATGGGAATCTAACCTATCGTATTATTGGCGCGTGCATGGCGGTGCATAACGATTTGGGTCCCGGACACCGCGAGATAGTGTACCAACGCGCGCTGGCACGCAAATTCGACGAGCTGGGGATCGAGTATGAGGAATTTGTCGAGCTCGTGGTGCAGGATGAAAATGGAGATACTCTCATCGTCTATAAACCGGATTTTCGTATCAAGAAATGTGTCTGGCTTGAAATCAAGGCACAATCTTGGCAGCTCACGGGTGATGATGAAGCACAATTGATTGATTATTTCTCGGCGGATATTCTGGAAACATGTAATGTTGGCTTGCTCGTCAACTTTGGACGTCCGCGTCTGCAATATGAGCGCAAATTTCCTCCCGACAATCTTCATGAATTTCGGCGCAAGCGCTGGGGTTACAAGCCGAAAGAATAGCCGCTTTTTGCTCGTCCGTGTCCATTCGTTTATTCGTTTCGATTCGTTGACACCAAGCTGCAAAATCCAACGGTGCTACGTAAAATAGAAACCGTGTAAAAAAAATGACGTTGCTGGGCAACGTCATTTTTTTTTACACGGCTACCGCTTCCGAAGTTCTTAACCGCTCCCCGTACTGTTTCTCGTAGTACTCGCGATATTCCCCGCGCTTGATTTTCTGCCACCACCACGCGTTGTTGGCGTACCACTCAATCGTGTCGGTCAACGCTTGTTCGAACGAATGACGCGGCTGCCAGCCGAGCGCGCGGATTTTTTCCAAATCGAGCGCATAACGGCGGTCGTGCCCCGAACGGTCTGTGACACGCCGTACGAGGTCGGGCGCTTTGTCGAGCGTGTCCAAAATAATTTTTACGACCTCCACATTTTCGCGTTCGTTCTCACCGCCGACGTTATATACTTCGCCGATTTTGCCTTGATGCAATACCAAATCCACCGCTTCGCAGTGGTCGGTCACATACAACCAATCGCGCACCTGTTTGCCGTCGCCATATAACGGCAGCGGTAGATTTTCCAGCGCGTTCGTCACAAACAGCGGCACGACTTTTTCGGGATATTGATAGGGTCCCACCGTGTTGGAACCACGCGTGATCGTCGTCGGAACGCCGTGGGTCACATAATACGCGTTTACCATCAAATCGCCGCTCGCTTTGGCGGCGGCATACGGGGAACGCGGAATCAGCGGGTCGGTTTCCAGCGCGGGCTTGTCCACCCAGCCGTACACTTCGTCGCTGCTAATTTGATGATACCGCTCCAATCCGAACTCTTTCGCCGCTTCGAGCAAAACGAACGTGCCCATGACGTTTGTGCGCAAGAACGCGTCCGCGTCGAGAATGGAACGGTCAACGTGCGACTCGGCGGCAAAATTGACGATGGCATCAATGTGATGTTTACGCAGCGCGTCGCGCACCGCGTCCGCGTCGCAAATGTCGCCGCGCACGAATGCGTAGCGCGGATCGCGTGCGACATCGCGTAAATTCTCGAGATTGCCCGCGTAGGTCAATTTGTCATAGACGACGATGTTGTACTGCGGATATTCTTGAAACATGTAGCGGACAAAATTCGAGCCGATAAAGCCCGCGCCGCCCGTGACCAGCAAATTCTTCATGAGTGGTTGCTGCTTGCTGACTTGGGATTTACATGGCTGCCCGATTTTCACGCGCAGTCAGAAATCATAAATCCAAAACTAAAAGATTTGTTTGCCGCGTTGCGCGGTGGCATCGTTGCGCAAATCCACGATGTCTTCGGCGCTGAGCTGATAGGTGTCCCGTTCGCCGGTGCGCGGTCCGGTTTGAAGTACGCCTTGCAAGATGAAACTGTCGCCGGTCTCGATCACGCGCGTCTCGCCGATGCCGTGCCGGTCCAGATAACGTCCGATCACGCGCAAGATTTCAGAATAGCTCAAAACTCTGCCCTCAATTTTTGGACGCTCCATACTGTGCCGCCTTTCAACGCCCGAACAAACCGCGTTTGCTACTGTCGCTGCTGTCAATCATGCTCCCCAATTCACTTGCCGACAGCACGTACGTCTCTTGCTCGCGCCTGTAACCGCCGCGCGCGTCATAGATCACCGAGCCGGTCACAATAACGCCGTCCTCGAATTCCATCACACATACATCTTTCATGTTCTTGTCGGTGATGAATTTGCCAAGTACGATAAAGAGATCCGTATAGCGGATATTTCCGCGTGCCTCCGTTGGCATAGTTGCCTCCTCTGGCTATATCAAATTCCGACCTACGAAAAATCGCCGGCGATTTCATCCTTCTTGCCTTAAATGCCCACCTGAGAGAAATCGCGGGCGATTCCAGCGTTCTTGCACTAAATACCCACCTGTGAAAAATCGCCAAGCATCAAGCGGATCGTTTTGGTAGGTCCTTCGGCGTGTTTGATCTGAACGTTGCGTCCGATCAGTGAGTCGGCGATGCGCGTGTGTAAATTTTCCAGACAACTCTGTTCCAGTACGATACTGTGCTCGATTTCGCAATGGCTTACGACGCAATCATAATGGATGGACGTGTACGGACCGACAAAGGCGTTTTGCACCACTGTGCGCTTGCCGATGATGGCGGGCCCTCGGATTTTGGAACTGACGACGCGCGCCCCTTCCTCCAAAATCACCCTGCCTTCGATAATCGAGTCTTGCACCGTGCCTTGATTTTTGCTCTCCATTATATCCAAAACGAGGCGATTTGCTTCAAGCATGTCGCCGATGCGTCCCGTATCCACCCACGCGTCGGCGAGCTTGTGCGCGCGGACATTCAACCCTTTATCCACCAGATATTGAATCGTGTCGGTGATTTCCAATTCACCGCGCGCCGACGGTTTGATATTGTTCACGGCGTCAAAGACGGATGGACCGAACATGTAAATGCCAATCACCGCGTACGGCGAAATAAATTGCTTGGGTTTTTCGACGACGCGCTGTACGCGCCCGTCCCCGTTCAATACGGCGACGCCCATCGAACTGGGGTCTTGCATTTCGTATAGAATAATTTGCGCGTCCATCGCCTCGTTACGAAAGGCGTTGACTTGCGGCACGATGCCGCCGCGAATGAAATTATCGCCGAGAAACAGAATGAACGGCTCCGCGCCGACAAAGTCCTGCGCAATTTTGATGCCGTGCGCGATGCCCAATGGCTGGGGCTGCAAAATGTAGGTGAGGCGTGCGCCAAAACGCGCACCGTCGCCGGTTTCTTGCTGCACCTGTTCGCCTGTTTCAGGCGAAATGATAATGCCAATGTCGCTGACGCCCGCTTCGACCAAATCTTCCAGCGCGTAAAACAAAATCGGTTTATTGGCGACGGGCACAAGTTGTTTCGCGCCGGTATACGTGAGCGGACGCAAGCGCGTACCTTTGCCGCCGGAGAGTACTAGACCTTTCATTCAAGAGTCACGAGTCATCAGTTATCAGTTATCAGTCATCAGTCATCAGTGCTGCCGGTCACTGGTCACTGATGACTGGTCACTGGTTACTGATTACTTTCCGCATAATAATACTGCGCGCCTTTTTCGGCTTTGACGTTGTTGACGACGGCGCCGAGGATGCGTGCGTTGATTTTTTCCAGTTGCGTTTGCGCTTTTTTCGCGTGTTCGCGTTTCGTTTTCCCCGCGCCGACGACAAGCAGGACGCCGTCCACTTTGCTGGAAAGCACTGCCGCGTCGGTCACGGCGAGGAGCGGCGGCGCGTCGAACAAAAGCAGGTCAGCGTGCTCGAGGAGTGCCGCAAGAATTTCACTCATGCGTTTCGAGCCAAGAATTTCCGCCGGGTTGGGCGGAAGCTGCCCGCTGGTCAAGACCTTGAGATGTTGGACGCCGGTTTCTTGGAGCGGCGGCTGCGCGAGCATGGCATCGTCGCGCACCATGTCCGAAAGCCCGGCATTGTTTTTCAAACCAAAAATTTGGTGCTGCGTCGGACGTCGCAAATCGGCGTCCACCAAAATGACGCGTTTGCCGCTTTGCGCGATGGTAACTGCCAAATTCGCCAGCGTCGTGGACTTGCCCTCTTCCGCGCTCGCCGACGTGACGAGAATCGTGCGCAGTGATTTGTCGAGATTGGAAAATTCCAAATTCGTGCGCAGCGTGCGGTACGCTTCGGCGATGGGCGAGCGTGGATTGGAAATGGTGATAAGTGTGGATATCGTCATACGTGATGCGTAAAAGTGAGCGCGATAGTGCGGATGAACTGCATCCGAACAATCGTGCGATAGTGCGATACGCGATTGGCGACAGGCGTGATGCGTGAAACGTCAACTGCTGGTTACGTTTGACGTTTGACGCTTGACGGTCGTGGTCGGTTTCGGCGTCGCATCTTTGACGTTAACGGTCGGAATGGCGCCGAGCACGGTAAGCTGGAGCGAGCGTTCCACATCTTCGGGCTTGCGAATGTATCCCGACTGGATGTACTCGATCACAAAAATCGCCAGCACGCCCGCGAGCGCGCCGAGAATGCCGCCCGCGATCACATTGATCATCGTCTTGGGCGAAAATTGTTCAGCGGGTGTGGCGTTATCAAGAATGTTGACCAGAATGCGGTCGTTCTGGTCCATCTGCAAATTTTCTTGTTGGTGCAAAATTACAAATTTTTCAGCCAGTGTTTGCACCATTTGTTGCACCATGTTTTTATTTGGGTCTTTGACCGCAACCTGAATCGTAAAATCAGCTTCGCTCGGACTGACTTCGACCCCGCTCAAAAATTTTTCGGGCGCAATATCCAGCGTTAATTGGTCAATCACTTGCTGCGCAATGACTTTGGTCTGCATTTGCTGTCCGTACAAGCGCAGCAAGTTTTTGATGGCGAGACTTTGTCCGTAATCGGACGAACGCGACGGCACTGCGCTCAGCGTAATCGTCGAACGGTACACGGGCGTTTGCAAACGACTAAACAGCAGCGCCCCCAACGCGCCGACGATAGCGACGACGATGACGATCCAACCGCGCCGCAGCAACACGCGCGCGTATTCACGCAAATCCATGGTCAACCGACTCCTTTCCAGCGAGCGAACGCAAATATCTTAGCAGAGCGAATCGCTAATCGCAAATCGCCTATCGCCGACTTGTCGGTCACCGATTACTGATAACTGATAACCGATCACTCGCTCTCTCCCTCACTCACTCTCTCCATCTCGCCATCATTTTTTATCCGGTATCTCCCCCAGCACACTCAGTCCCATTTTTTCCACATCGCGTGCGCCGCGCACCGAATCGTCCATGTAATCCAAAATGAAAATGAGGACGATGCCCGCGAGCAGCGCAATCGCCGCGCGAAGGAAAATGTCGAGACGTTCGCGCAAGCCGGGCGTTACGGCAGACACAGTGGGGTCGTCCAGAATGGTGACGGTTGCGCCCTGTGCACCCATTTGCGCAAAGTATTTTGCGTTTTGCGTCGCCAATGCTTGCACCGCCGCGTCGGCAATCCGTTTGGCTTGATCGGGGTTGTGCCACGTAATCGTCAGCGACATGATGCGGCGCTGTTTTTCGACCGCGCCCGAAATGTTCCCTTTGCCGATTTTCAATTGCGGGTCGTTCAAAACGGCGTTCACATCTTTGGCGAACAAATCGCTGCGAATGACCTCCACAAAATCGTCGCGGATGTATTCGGACGCCTGGGCGCCGGTGAGCACGGGGTCCACGCCTTGCAGCGGACGGTCGGCAGAAACGCTGATGGTAAAGCGCGTGGACGCCGTATACTGCGGCGGCGGCGCTTGATACAGCAGTGCGGAAAAGATTACGGTCAGTACGACAAGTAAAGCGGGAATGTACCACCGGGCGCGAAGGATGCGCCAGTATTCACGAATTTCTGTCATGGAGGTGCTTGCTGCGCCGCGCGGGCTATCGAACACGGCACGCCGAGTATAACAAACCCATTCCATTGGCGCAAATACATCACTTGGCCAGGATGCGCTCTCTTAACGCGGCTTGAAACACGCGCGTATCAAAGGTTTCCGCGTGCGCGCGAATTCTTTGCGGGTCGAACGCGGCGGCGTCGAAACAATGCATACAATCTTCCAACGCCTCTGCGGTGGGTTGGTGAAACAAAACGCCGTTCATCCCCTCTACAATCGTGTCGAGCGCGCCCCCCGCGCCGTACGCAATCACAGGGCGTCCCGCGGCATTCGCTTCCAACGGCGTGATGCCAAAATCTTCCACCCCGGGAAAGACGAACGCTTGACAGCGCGCCATCAAATCCAGACGCTCGGCGTCGGAAACGCGCCCGAGAAATTTCACATTCGGTTTCGCCAACGCTTCCAGGCGCGCGCGGTCGCGGCCATCGCCGGCAATCACCAGCGGCAAGCCGGTGCGATTGAATGCCTCTATCGCCAAATCAATTCGCTTGTAGGGGATGAGCCGCGAGACGATCAAAAAATAATCGCCCACGCTGGACGGCGGCGCAATATGAAACGACGTCACGTCCACCGGCGGATAAATCAAACACGACGCGCGCCCGTAACTCGCCGCAATGCGCTGCTGCACCTCGTGCGAAATCGCAATGAACTCGTCCACGCGGGATGCGGCGCGTTTGTCCCATTCGCGCAGCGACGAAACGAGCGCGGGCAGCACCGAACGCGCCGCGCCGTTCACCGCTTCGTTTTGCACGTATTCATCGTACTGCCAGAGAAACCGTGCGGGCGTGAGGCAGTAGCACAGATGCCGCGCCCCGTTGGGTTTTTTGACGCCGTGTGCGAACGCGCTCGTGATGCTCAAAATCACGTCATAGCCGCGCAAATCAAATGCTTCGAACGCGAAACGATACAGCGGCAGAAAAACCTGGTGGCGGCGGTGCACTAGGGGCAGGCGATTCATGAACGAGACGCGAATATCCCAGGCGCGATACGCGCGCGGCATGGCCGCGGGATCGTACATGGAGGTATACACGGGCGCGTCGGGAAAGAGCGCGTGCGCCGCTTCGAGCACGCGTTCCGCACCGCCATATTGATTCAGCCAACTGACGACAAATGCGAGTTTCAAGCGAGGAGAATGCGCCTAGGTATGCCAGCACACCCCAAACGTGTGCCGCACGCGCGCCCAACAATAACACAAGGAGGGAAAAGAATAAAGTTGCGCGCCCGTGCGCACTCAGGAAAAAAGGACCGCCGGATCGAGGATGGGAATCGCCGCCGCACGCACGGCGAACGGGTAATTGAGCAGCGCCTTGTCGAGCAATTCGTCCACGCAAAACGCGACGCCTTGCGGTTCGGCAAGTTCCACCAAAGACACCCCTGCCGGATTTGCCAGCGCGTGCGGATGGATCGTTCGGAGGGATTCGACATCGAGAATGTACTCTTTGTTCAAGCTGCCGCTCTTGACGCGTTTCTCAATTTCGGCGGGGAGCCACACGCGGGTCTCTTGAATCTGCGCAGTCGGAATGGCGTACACTTTGGCGCCCTTGCGGACGAGTTCGACTTCGATGAGTCCGACGAGCCGCGGTACGTCAAGTGTAAAAATAGAGCCGTGGCCGAGTTCGGTTTTGATTTCGATGCTTCCACCCACCGCGTTGAGATGTTCTTGCACCACGCTCATGCCAATGCCGCGCCCCGCGTTCTGTGTCACCGTGCGCGACATGGAAAAATTGGGCAAGAGAATCAAACGCAGCGCGTCGCGCGCATTCATACTGCGGCGTTTTTCGCGCGAGACCAGGCCCTGCGAATACGCCGCTTGCAAAATTGCGCCCGCGTCCATGCCGCGCCCGTCGTCGCCGACCTGAATCAAAACGCGGTCGCCATTGCGCTGGGCGCGCAAGGTAATCGTGGCGACGGGGTCTTTGTGCGCCCATGTCCGTTCGGCAGGCAGTTCGACGCCGTGCGTGACCGCGTTACGCAAGAGATGTAGAAACGGTTCGTTCAATTCGTCGAGCATCGCGTGGCACAGTTCCACATCTACGCCTTGCGTCACCACACGCATGGTTTTGTTTTGCTGCCGCGCGAGTTCTTGCAAGACACGCGCGTAGCGATCAAACACCGGACCGATAGGCGCCATATTGAGTTGCCACGTCAAGCGGCGCACCTGACTGACCAGCTCGCGTTGCGTACGCACCGCCGCATCGGTCCGTGTCGTTTTGTTTTCCAGCGCCGCGTGTTCGAGCAAATTGCTGCTCACTGCGAGTTCGGCGACGATTTCGAGCAAGAGATTCAAATCCTGCTGGTGCACGCGCACGTTGGCGCGCAGCGGTGAGGTGAGAATTTGGGCAAGCGCGTCGGGGGCAGCGGGTTCTTCGACGGCGGTAATGATGGCGGTCGTCTCGGCGCGGCGGAGCCGCACGTTAATGTCTTCGGCGGCGTTGTGTAAAAGACGCAGAGTGATTTCGGACGGGGTTTCATTCTGCTCGCGTGTGCGCGCGAGTAAATCTTCCAACGCATGTGCCGCACGCGTCAATTCGCCATAGCCCATCGTGGCGGACATGGCTTTCAAAGTGTGCGCCGCGCGGAACGCCGTCGTCAATTCAGTGCGGTCTTGCGGCGCTTCCGCCAGCGCCTCCAAACTGCGGTTAATCGCGACAAGTTGTTCTTGCGCTTCCGCAAAATATAACGCGCGGTATTTGTCAAGGTCAGCAGACATGCGAGGACTGAGCGATGCGGACTGAGGGATGAGTGCAAGACTGAGCTCACTCAGTCCTCAGCACTTGTTCCTCAGCACTCATCGTGTGCGCCGGTCGCGCGCCCAGTTTCCTCCCCCTTGTGTTTTGAGATAGCGCATGACTTCGGCAAGCAAGTCGCTGACTTGAACGTAATTGATGAGGGCGCGGCGATCATTGCTGACGAGCGCGGCGGAAAGCGTCATCAAGGGCGCGGGGCGCTGCTCGCCGCGTCGGCCTTCGACCAGAATATGTTTGCGCACCAAATCTTCCGGCTCGTAAAATTGATCGCGCAGCCCGCGAAAGTGATCCACAATCGTTTGGGCAAACGTCTCGGCCACTTCAGGCGGCAGTACGGCAATAAAATCATCGCCGCCGAGATGCGCCACAAACGCGCTGCGCGACGGAAGGGTTTCGACCAACAAATGCGCCACTTGAAGCAAGACCTGATCGCCCGCGGTATGCCCGTACGCTTGATTGAACGGACGAAAATGGTCAATATCCGCATAGACGACCGCGCTCGGCTGATTCTGCGCGAGCCGCGCGTTGATTTGACGATGCAGGTACGGCGCACCCGGCAGTTTCGTCAACGAATTGAACTGGTAACTGCGCCGCAGCAGCGCTTCGACATTGGCAACCAGTTCTTCGGCTTGAAACGGTTTTTCTAAATAGCCGTCCGCGCCGTCGCGCAGCAACTGGATCTGATTCGGTTTCGCTTCCTGACTGCTGATGATGAGCACGGGGATGTGATGCGTAAAGGGGTCGTCTTTCAGGCGGCGCACCACGTCGAGGCCGTCCAATTCGGGCATGAGGGCGTCGAGCACGACGAGGTCCGGGCTTTCGCTGTTGACCAGCTCGAGCGCGCGCAAACCGCTTTCTGCTTGCACGGTCGCGTAACCGTTTTTGGCAAGAATGTCAGCGGCAAGGGCGCGGTGCAGGCGTGAGTCGTCCACGATGAGAACTTTTTCGCGCAGCCGATTGCCAACCTTTTCCATTGCGATGCTCCAAAGACAGAGCGAATTATATCACTCCGCCCGCGTGACAGGCAATAGGGCTTGTGGTTCGGCGCGCCAAAAGCCACCCTGGACATCCCCGCCAAATGCACCCGCCCGAAAAACCGCAAGTTGCTATTTTTGCAATACCAAAATGACCCACCATTTGGGCTATTGACAACGCTCACGTCCTTTGGTGTACAATCTCGCCGGAGCAGATTATCCTTCTTGCTCGAACGATTCGTGCGCACGCTCGACAAGCTCTCCGTTGCGGAGAGCAAATCCTTTATTCGCTACCCGAGACCCTTTGGTCGCTTCGAATCGCATTGCGTCGAATGGCAAACTATCGCGCCATTCACAATGCGGACCCCGGGCTCATAAATTCATAGGCGGTTACATGAAAGCTCTACAGCGTTTTGTTTTTGCGCTGCTCGCTGCGCTTGCCTTGATTTTTGCCTTGACGACCGCGACGCTCCCGCTTTTGGCGGCGCCGCCCAATGTTTCGAATGGCATCCTCGCCACCAACACGCCAACCAAAACACCAACGTCCACTACGACAGCCCAGAACTGCACCTACACCATTGGCTATTGGAAAACTCATCCGGAAGCGTGGACTCTTTCGTCACTCACACTCGGCAACGTTACCTATGATCAAGCACAGTTGCTCGCCATTCTCGACACCCCACCGCAAGGCGACGCCACATATATTCTCGCGCGCCAATTGATTGGCGCGAAATTGAACGTCGCGCAGGGCGCGGACCCGGGCGCGCTAGACGCGACGATTGCAGATGCCGACGGCTGGCTGGCGGCAAATCCGTTAGGTAGCAACCCCGGCAATCCCGCGCGCGAAATAGGCATCCGTTACGCGACAACCCTCGACAATTACAACAACGGCATCATCGGTCCCGGACACTGCGGCGACGAATCAGCCACAGCCACCGCAACGCTGACCAATACCCAGACCGCGACCTTCACCAAGACCGCGACTAACACCAAGACCGCGACGTTCACCAAAACGCCGACCAACACCAAAACACCGACGTTCACCAAAACGCCGACCAACACCAAAACACCGACGTTCACCAAAACGCCGACCAACACCAAAACACCGACGTTCACAAAAACCTTTACCGCGACGCCGTGTCCGCCCGGCAGCGGCTTGGATGCCAGCATCATACAAGTCGTCACCTTCCCGGCAGCCGTCACCGATTGGAGCGGTCCGACGGCTAAAACACAAACCATTCAACAATTCGATCCCGCGCTCGGCACGTTGACCAAAGTCAAAATTCTCGCGAATGGCGCCTTCCAAAGCCAAATCCGCGTCGTTGCGCCCGCCGCGATCAACGGCACTTTTTACGCCACCGCGTACGACGGCACACTCGATTACGCCGGAACGAGCGGTCACGATTTCGGCTGGCAAAGTGCCAGCGCGTCGCAAAGCAAGTTCTTGACTTATGCTTCGGAATTGAGTCCCTACATCGGCGCGGGTACCATGACGATTACCGCAGGCGCAGTAGCGAACTTTTCACAGGTGGGTCCCGGCAATGTTGTGTCCACGCACGAAACCCAGGCCTTGGGCGATGTGACGGTTATTTATCTATACAAAGCGGTGGCGTGCGTGACCCAAACGCCGCCTGCAACGGCTACTCCGACCAAGACCGCGACATTCACCAAGACGCCAACCAATACCAAAACGCCGACCTACACCAAGACACCCACCAAGACGCCGACCAACACCAAGACGCCAACCAACACCAAGACGCCGACCAACACCAAGACGCCGACCAACACCAAGACACCGAGCAATACACCGACAGATACAAAGACGCCGACGATTACCAAGACGCCGACGATTACCAAGACGCCGACCAACACCAAAACGCCGACCAATACCTTTACGCCAACAAATACTTTTACACCCAGCAAGACGTTCACCGTAACCAACACGCCGACTGCGACGTGGCTGCCTACCTGGACGCCACAACCGGTGGATTGTCCGACTGCCCCGCTAGGGATTGCTTCCGATTGGAATGTGTTCATGCTCGGCAGCATCAGTCAGCCGAGCTCGGATACGCAGGGACGTATGGCGGCGGGCGGCAACGTTACGCTTTCCAATTACAGCGTCGGCGACCAACTAGACCCCGCGCAATACACCGGGCAAGATATTCTCGTCATAGGCGGCAATCTTACCTTTAACGGGGGACGCGTGTATTGGGGCAATGCCGTTTATGGCCGCGCGGCAAACGTATCGGCTTCGACGACGATTGACGGACAACTGATCCAAGGCAGACGAATTGATTTCAATGCCGCGAGCGTGGAACTGCACGCCCTCGCGAACAATTGGTCAACCTATCCTGCGAATGGCACTATCACCGTTCAGTATTGGGGCGGCGCCACCGCGCAAATTACATTGACGGGCGCCGATGCGGCGCTGAACGTATTCAACGTGTCGGGCTATGACATGTCGCACGCCAATACGTTGACCATCAACGCGCCCGCCGGTTCGACCGTCATCGTCAACGTTGACGGCGCGACGAATCAGATGACGAACTTTGGCATTTTCTTGAATGGCGTATCGCGCAACGAGGTGCTTTACAATTTCTACCAAACGACCGGTCTCACCCTTAACGGCATTGGCATCGAGGGCAGCATTCTCGCGCCCGATGCGGCAATCGTCTTTAGCAATGGTGTCATTCACGGGCAGTTAATCGGCAAGTCGCTCGAAGGCAGCGGGCAATCCAACCTTGCGCCATACACCGGCGATTGTCGCCCAGAATCAACGCCTACACCCACGCGCACGCCGACCGACACACCGACGGTCACGCCCACGTTTACTGCGACCAATACCAAGACACCGACCAATACCAAGACACCGACCAATACCAAGACACCGACCAATACCAAGACGGCGACGAACACCAAAACGGCGACGAGCACCAAGACGCCGACCAGCACGCGGACCGATACACCGACGAGCACCGCGACGTTCACGCCGACACAAACCCACACGGCAACCTTTACCGCGACACCCTGCCCGCCCGGCAGCGGCTTGGATGCCAGCATCGTACAAGTCGTCACCTTCCCCGCAGCCGTCACCGATTGGAGCGGTCCGACAGCCAAAACGCAAACCATTCAACAATTCGATCCCGCGCTCGGCACGTTGAACTCAGTTGAAATTCTGGCGAACGGCTCGATTTTGAGTCACATTCAGGTCGAGCACACCGGACAGGTGGCGATACCCAATACGACCGTTTCGATTGCAAGCACCGTCAACGGGACCATGACGCTTTCCGGTTCGGGCTTTACGCTCAACGTTGCGCCCGCCGCGATCAACGGCACGTTCCACGCCACCGCGTACGACGGCACGCTCGATTACGCCGGAACGAGCGGTCACGATTTCGGCTGGCAAAGTGTCAGCGCGTCGCAAAGCACACTCTTGACCTCCAGTTCGGCTGTGAGTCCGTACATCGGCGCGGGTGCCATGACGATTACCGCAGGCGCGGTAGCGAACTTTTCACAGGTGGGTCCCGGCAATGTTGTGTCCACGCACGAAACCCAGGCCTTGGGCGATGTGACGGTGATCTATCACTACACCGCGAACGAGTGTGTGACCCAAACGCCGGTTCCAAATGCAACGCCGACGGACACACCCATCGTGCTCCCGACAAGCGCGCCGACGAATACACCGACCGAAACGCCAACGAGTACGCCGACGAGTACTGCAACGTTCACCAGCACGCCGACAGATACGCCGACGTTGACGCCAAGCAATACACCGACAAATACGCCAACGTTCACGCCAACCAACACCGCGACTCATACGCCGACGAACACGCCAACGAACACACCGACGAATACACCGACCGACACGCCAACGAACACGCCGACGAATACACCGACCGACACGCCAACGAACACGCCGACGAATACACCGACCGACACGCCGACGTTCACGCCAAGCAACACCGCGACATCCACGAACACGCCGACGAATACACCGACGAACACCGCGACATTCACCAACACACCAACAAATACACCGACGTTTACGCCGACCAACACACCGACGAACACCGCGACGTTCACGAGCACGCCGACTAACACGCCAACCAACACCGCGACTCATACGCCGACGAACTCACCGACGAACACCGCGACGTTCACGAGCACGCCGACTAACACGCCAACCAACACCGCGACTCATACGCCGACGAACACGCCGACGAACACACCGACGAATACACCGACCGACACGCCGACGTTCACGCCAAGCAATACGCCAACATTCACGCCGACCGACACGCCGACGAATACGCCAACGTTCACGCCAACATTCACGCCGACCGACACACCGACAAATACGCCAACATTCACGCCGACTGACACGCCGACGAATACGCCGACGTTCACGCCAACATTCACACCAACCGACACACCGACAAATACGCCAACGTTCACGCCAACATTCACACCAACCGACACACCGACAAATACGCCAACATTCACGCCGACAAATACGCCGACGAACACACCGACACCGCTTCCTGCCAGCTTGGGCGACTATGTTTGGGAAGACATGAACCACAACGGCATTCAAGATGCGGGCGAACCCGGTTTGCCGGACGTGTATGTCGAACTGTACGACAGCACCAACAACCTCGTCAGTTCGACCAATGCGGACGTGAACGGCTATTATCTGTTCGACAACCTGCTCGTCGGTGACTATTATGTGCGCTTTTATGCGCTCGAAGGGTACAACTTTACGCTGCGCGATGTGGGCGACAACGCGGCAGACAGCGACGCAGACCTAGTCACCGGAGACACGGTAATTACAACCCTCGAGTCAGGCGAAAACGATCTCACGTGGGACGCCGGAATGTGGCGCGCTGGCGCAATTGGCGGATACGTGTGGGACGATCAAAACAGGGATGGTTTGTACGATTGGATCGAGCCGGGCGTTGCCAATGTCGGCGTAGAACTCTATGACACGAACAACACCTTGCTCTCTTCAACGTACACCGCGTTCGACGGCTTTTATAACTTTAGCGGGTTGGAACCGGGAAATTACTGGCTCCATTTTGTCCTGCCAACCGGACAAAGCTTTACGCTCCAAGATCAAGGCACGGACGAATACCTCGACAGCGACGCCGATCCCACCACCGGCAATACGGTCGTCATTCCGATCGTCTCGGGTGATGCACAGTATTTCTGGTACGCCGGGTTAGTGCCTGCCGGAGGTCCACCCGCCCCGCTCACACAGCCGACCGCGACGCCGAGCGCAACCGGAAACGCCTGCAAGACCGTGACCGGTCTTGTGTTTGACGATGCGAATCAAAACGGCGTCCTGGATAATGGAGAAACCGGACTCGCCAACGTGCGCGTGACGCTCAAGCGCGGCGCCGACAAGCTCAAGGTCAAGACCGCTGCTGACGGACGCTTTGAGTTTGCCAAGGTCAAAAAAGGCAACAAGACCATCAAGATCGCCGTGCCCAAAGGTTGGCGCGCGACCACAGCCAAGACCATCAAACTTCAGGGCGCTGCTTGCGACCCGACGAACTTTGGCGTAACCAAGAAAACGGCGATGCGGCTTCCCATATACACGCCAGTGTCCGGCCCCAGTTTCACGCTGACGCGGTACGTCAATACGCTGCGCGGGGTGCTCTTGGGTGCGCTCCGCGCGCGATTGCCGCGCGATAGCGCCATCCTCGCGCCCGCTCGCATACCATAGACAACAGAATTCCGTACACAAAAAGACGAGTCGCCCTTGTGGGCGAC
Source organism: Chloroflexota bacterium (assembly GCA_016209205.1). GTDB lineage: Bacteria > Chloroflexota > Anaerolineae > UBA4142 > SHND01 > SHND01. The sequence goes on along the minus strand of JACQWQ010000026.1, from coordinate 91,070 downwards.
TCGTCTTTTTGTCGTGGCGTTACTTTATTCTTCTAACTTCTAACTCTGTTACGCACTGTCATCCCTCAATTCCCTCAATTCTTCGGGACATGCCTTCGGGACAAGTTTTCAAGGAGCGGTTTCTTGCGATGCGATGCAGTTCATCGCCGAAATCTCGCTTTGCCACCGCCGAGATTTCGCACGCTTTGCCACCGCCGAGATTTCGCACGCGAACTCCGCGTGAGCAAAAACGGCTGCACAGGACTTGTCATATCGAGCGGAGCGAGATATCTCACTCCGTTCGATATGACAGTCCTGAGCCCATACAGCCCCTGCGGGCTGACTATCTCGAAATGACATTTACTGCGTAAGGTGAGTTCTAATCACCGGCAGCACCAACGCCGACGGATGCGCGGTGTCGTGATAGATCGTTTGCGCGGCTTGCACCATTTCCGTTTCGGTCGCCAAATCGCCGCCCGTGTTCAAATTGCGCGCGTATTTCGGAAATGCCGCCGACGCGATTTGCAAGCCAATGCGGTGTCCGGCAAAAAAAACGTGCGCGGTGTACCACACGTCAATGTTGAATTCATAAACCTTGTGCGGCTCGATCAACGACGCGTGCGCCATCCCCTCACGGTACCGTGCGCGCACGATGCCGTCGCACAAACGCTGTCGAAAACCGCTTGGATGCGCGTCAAACAACAGCGCGGTGAAATCTGTATCGCGCGCCGACGATGCGGCATACAGCGTGACACGCACGGGTCCGACGACTTCGACATTTTTTTCCAGCGGCGCGGTTACGTACACCAATACATCGCCGCGCTGCTGCACCGCCGCGTAATCGTCCGGTCCGCCGATTTGGGACGAGGTCGCGTCGGTGATGTACGGCGTCGGACGCGCGGGGTCGTACAGATAGCGGTCTGTCTTTTCCGTGCGCGGCGCTTCAAGTGACAACGCGCCGTCGCCGTAACGACTGTTCGCATTGCCGTCGCTGTGCAAATAAAAATTCGTGTACTGGGTGCGCGCGAGCGGGAATTCATGTTCAGCGCGCCACTTGTTTTCGCCCATCACAAAAATGCGCGCGGCAGGTTCGCGCGTAATACCGTCGTCTTGATTTTTCAGCCACGCATCGAACCAGCGCAACTCGTATCCGCGCAGATCAATCAACGCGTCCGCGCCAAAGTCCACTTCGCCCAGTTTTTGCGTCGCATTGACATTGTGCCCCCACGAACCCATCAATAACTTTTGATGCGTACGCGCAAATTCCGTCGCGCCGCGCGTCGTCATGCCGGTAAAATTCAGCGGCGTGCCGATTTGTTCGTCGTCGTACCAGCCCGAAATGTGCAAGATGGGCAAGTTGATTTGGTCGAATTTATTTTGATAGCACCACGCTTGCCAGTACGCGTCGAGCGTTTGATGTTTCAATTCCTCACGCCATCTCGGCGACGCAAAGCCCGCGCGCTCGTCCATCGTCGCAAGCGGCAGATGCGCGTAGATCGGGTCCCAGTTGATTTCTTCCATCGGTTGGCGCAGGCGTCCGTTCACCAAATACAGCCAGCACAAATGCTGCAAGCCGGGCACGCCGGTCGGAGTTTCCACGAACGGGTCGGACGGCGTAACCATCACGATCATGGTTTTCAAGTGTTCCGGTGGCGCAACATCACCCGCTTGGCTTTCTAAAGCGAGCGCGTTGTTTGGGGGCGGGTGATGTCGCGCCATTTCCAAAGCGGTGAGCCACTGAATGCGTCCAAGATACGACGCGCCGAGCGTGCCGACGTTGCCGTTGCTCCACGTTTGCGCGGCGCACCATTCCACCGCGTCGTGCCCATCGCGCCCTTCATGGCGATACGGCACAAACTCGCCGTCCGAGTCGCCGCGTCCGCGTACGTCCATTGTCACGTACGCATAGCCGCGTTCCGCAAAATAACGCGCGGGTTCGATGTACGATTTCTGATTTTTGTTGTACGGGGTCCGCACCAAAATCACAGGCACGCGTGCGTCCTGTTTCGTTTCTGCGGGTCGAAAAACATCTGCCGACAATGTGACGCCGTCGCGCATGGGCACGCGAAGGTTGTATTGGGCGATGATGGAATGATTCATGTTGTATCAAGATGGAGCGATGGAGTGATGGAGCGATGGAGTGAAAGAGTGAAAGAGTGATGGGGTGATGGAGTGATGAAATGATGGAGTGATGGAGTGATGGAGTGACTCTCTCGCTCTCTCGCTCTCTCGCTCTCTCTATCTCTCTATCTCTCTCGCTCTCCCGCTATCTCGCTCTCTCGCTCTCTCGCTCTCTCTATCTCCCCCGCTCTTCCTCACCGAAGTTTCCCTCCGTGATAACGCAATTCGTACACCACCGCGCGCGCCTGCGAAATCCGCTCGATGCCCCAAAAATTGTCGAGCGTTCCGGTTGTCTGCGACGTGTATTGAAAGCCCTCACCACGAATCAGTCCAGGACCGCGATAGGGGCTTGCGGCGTCCACTTGGCGCAGCGCGAATTGCAGGAATTTATACACCGCGCCCTCGTCCGCGTTCGCGTCAACGATGCCGCCCGCATAACCCATCGCCCACACCGGCGCGTCGTCCACGTGCACCGTCTCTTGTCCGACGAAAAACGCGAACCCGAAATAAATGTCGCGATACAGCACGTTGCCGAGCCGAAATTCAAGTTGACGCGAACTGGGCAGCAGCGGCGTTACGGACGCACTATCGCCTTGTGCCGCATACGTCGCGCGTTTCGCGGCGACGAGAAATTGCGCGAGTTGTTCGTCAGTCATCTTAAAGACCCGCTGAAAGGTTCGTGAAGAAATTTTGCAAAAATTTTTTCACGAACCCTTCAGCCACCCTTCCTTCTTGGTTGTCGCGGATCTCGTTGCCGTTCGTGTTGCCTTTGAGTTTGATATTTTTTGCATTGTTGGCAAAGACGTTGTTGTGAACCTCATTGTCGGTCGAGTTTTCGAGAAAGATGCCCGAGCCGGCGTTGTCGCGCAGCGTGTTGCTAAAAATGCGATTGTTGCGTGAGGCGAATTGATTTACGTCGAGCCACCAGAAATCGCCGGGATTCTTTTGCTCCCAGAAAAAATAAATGCCGTCGCGCGCGTTGATGATCTGATTGCCGCTGACCTCGATCTCAAAACTGTTCAAGACGATGACACCGTGATTGTTCATGTTGGCAATCGTGTTGTCTTTGATGACGTTGCCTTTGGCGAACCCCATCCAGATGCCGTCAATGCTGTTGTGAATGTTGTTGCCGACGATTTGATTGCCGGTACAAAAGCCGAGTTCCACCGCGTTGTACATGATGTCGTGAATGTGATTGCCCGCGATGACATTGTTGTTGCCGCAAGGGACGCCGTGCGCTTTGATGAAAATGCCGTTGCCGTTGCCGCTGCCGACTTCGTTGTTCAAAATGCGATTGCCGTTCGAACCGTCTTGCAGCGTAATGCCGCCCGCGTCGCAGCCGGGACCGACGACGCCCGCGCCCCACGTACAGTACCGCACGTTGCCGTTCGTCGTGTTCCCTGCAATTTGACTGTTGGTCGTTTGCACGAGGTTGATGCCCCACGCGGAATTGTTGGACGAATCATTGCTGTTGATACTGATGCTGCTGCTCGTGCGCACGTCAATGCCGATGGCTTGGGAATTCGCGTTGTTGTTCTCGACAACGCCGTGATCCGACTCGTTGAGCCGAATCCCCCCCCCTCGACCATGCCGAGAAAAATGCCGTAGCGTCGCCCATCCACATCGTCGTAATTTTTCGTGAGGACATTGTGATGAATGTGAATGCCGGAAGAACCTTCGACATAGATACCGTGCCGATAACCCGAGACGGTGCAGTTGCGAATCTCGATATTTTTCGGACGCTCGTTGCCGAGAATGCCGAGTTTGCGCACGACGACGCCGACGCCGTTAAAGCTCGCGCCTTGAATGCTGTTCCCTTTACAATCGAGGACGACGTTGCTCGCACGAATGTTGAGACAGTCGCCGTCGCTGCGCAATGCGCCGGTCAAATAATAACCGCCCGGTTTGGTGATGGCGCCGCAGCTGCCAATCGCCGCCGTGAGCGCGGGTCCCGAAGGCGGCGCTTCCGTCGGCGGCGCGAGCGTCGGCTCCGGTGCGTTGGGGTCTCGTGTCGGTGCGGGTGTTTTGGTTGGACGCGGCGTGCGCGTCGGTCGCGGCGGCTCGGTCGGCGCGGGGGTCAACGTGTAGGGAATCGCGGTGGGTGGAAGAGCGGTCGGTCGGATCGTCGGTTGGTCAGTGGGTCGGATCGTCGGTCGGTCGGTTGGTTCCGGTGTTGGCGCCGGTGTTTTTGTTTTGCGCGCAAACGCGACGAGGACTGAGGCTTCGCCGGGACGCGGTTCGACAATTTGCGCGGCGAGCGCCATTTTGGGGACCAAAACGCCCAGCCCCGTCGAAGCCGAAGATGCCGCAATTGCCTGCGTCCGCATCGCCACTTCGTCGAGCGGTTCTGCGGGCGCGGGTTCTAATGCCAAATACAAACCTATCGCGCCAACAACGAGCGCGAGCAAAGTCAAGAGAACAATTCGAGGACCGGTCATACGAGTAATGAGGACTGGGGACTGAGGTTCGAGTTACAACCACAAAACCGAGACGCTTTAGCGAAGCGACTCGTTCTGGCAGTGTCGGGAAATCACAAGAGTGGGCTTGTGTGTTCTCACGACACGGAATTCGGGGCGTCATGCCGCGCTAGACAAAATCGCGGCGCTTCAAATATAGCACACCGCGCGCGCGGCGTCAATTAAAATCGCGCGGCGAGGCAAGACCCCAAGTGTTTTTGAACATCCTTGTTGATCATGTGACACAATGCGGCGAAAACACTTGGGGTCTTGGACTTTATAAACTAGGGGCGATCCGGCGCAGCCGCTTGCATGGGACGATGCAATGGCAACCGATACAGACTTGAACCAATCAGCACTGCCAATCCCATAATCAATGCCGCCGCAACCATTGGCGCATTCGGGTTCACGGCGTCAAAGAGAAAACCCGCCAGCAGCGGACCGAGGATACTGCCCAACGCGGACGCCGATTGACTCAAGCCGAGAACGCCGCCGCGCGCGCCCGGCGGCGCGGCAAACGTCAGCAGCGCCATAAGGGACGGCAGCGCGACTCCGCCGCCAATTGCCATGAACGGAATAACGGCGAACGCAGAAAGGACAAGCGGGAACGCGGCAAGCAGCGCAAACGCGAGCGCGCGCATTACGTTGCCGACATTCACCAGATTCACTTCGCCGAACCGTTTCACCAACGGACCCACGAGCCACACTTGCGTAATCACGCCGCAAATGCCAATCAACGTGAGAATGATGCTGATGGCTTGCGTGACGTACGCTTGCGATTGTCCCGGAAACAATAATTTTTCCGACCACAGCACGTACACGGTTTGGAAGGAAAAGAAACTGAACTGTGTGCCTAACGCAATCAGCAAAAGCAAGCCCACCGCAGGCACGCGCACCAATTCCCAATGGCTGCGTTTCGGCGTGAGCTGCGCCGCCGAATGCTCGTGCTTGCGTCGTTCGGGCGTCAACGACTCGGGCAGCAAAAAGGTCGAGAGCAAAATGGTCAGCAGCGACATGACCGCCGCTGCGAAAAACGGCACGCGCGGTCCAAACTGCGCGGCGAGCAGCCCGCCGAACGCGGGCCCAAAAATAAAGCCGAGCGAAAACGCGGCGTTGATCAGACCCATCCCGCGCGTGCGCGTTGTCTCGTCCGTGATGTCTGACAAGTACGCTTGCGCGACGGTGATATTGCCGCCCGTGACGCCGTCAATGATGCGCGAGAGATACAAAAAGACAAGCGTCGGCGCGAACGCGTTCATCAGCAATGCCGTGAGCGTTCCCGCTTGCGACAGAATCAACACCGGGCGGCGTCCCGCGCGATCCGACAGGCGTCCCAAAAACGGCGCGGCAAAAAATTGCGCTGTAAAAAAAACGGACGTGAGCAAAGTAATTTGCCATGCCGCCGCGCCGAGTTGATTTTGCGCAAACAGCGGCAGCACCGGAATCGTGATGCCGAGTCCCAACACATCCACAAACACAATCATGAAAATGGGAAAGCGTGGTGAGCGCAGAAAAGTTCCGAGTTGATTCAATTTCATGAATACACATTCCTCTCGATATGGAAATTGGAAATTAGAAATTGGAAATTAGAAATTCAAAATTCTCCCTCTCTCTCAATCTCTCCCTCTCTCAATCTCTCCTTCTCTCCCTCTCTCAATCTCTCCCACTCTCAATCTCCAGTCTCCATTCTCCAATCATCGCGGATAAAAAACGCCACTCCATATAGCGATGGAATGACGTTTGACGCATTACGTTTGACGTTTCACGTTTGACGCTTGACGTTTGACGTTTCACATATCTTACAACTGCGAACGCAAACGCGGATCCAACGCATCACGCAGTCCATCGCCGATGAGGTTGAACGCGGCGACGGTGAGCAAAATCGCGAGTGCGGGAAAGAGCGAAAGCCACGGATGGGTACCGACATATTTGCGCCCTTCGCTAATCATCACACCCCATTCCGGTGTGGGCGGCTGCGCGCCAAAGCCGATGAAACTCAGCCCCGCCGCCGCGAGAATCGCCGCGCCCATATCGAAACTCGCCTGCACCAGAATCGGCGCGAGCGTGTTGGGCAAAAGATGCCGCCACAACAAACGCGGCGTCGGCACGCCCACCGCTTCAGCGGCTTCGATAAATTCGCGGCGGCGCAGCGACAATACCTGCGCGCGCACCAGACGCGCGTACACGGGCCACGACACCACCGCAATCGCAATCATCGTATTCCCCAAATCAGGGCCGAGCGCGCCCGCAATCGCCATTGCCAGAATCAGCGCGGGAAATGAAAAGAAAATGTCGGTGAGGCGCATCAGCACTTCGTCCACGATTCCACCCGCGTATCCCGATACCAATCCGATGAGTGTGCCAAAGATGCCTGCCGAAAACACGACGACCAAACCGATGGTCAATGAAATGCGCGCGCCGTACAATAAACGGCTCCACATGTCGCGTCCGAGTTGATCGGTACCCATGATGTGTTCTGTCGTCGGCGCTTTCAAACGCTGCGCGAGTTTTTGCTGCTGCGGTTCGTACGGCGCGAGCAGCGGCGCGGCAAGCGCGAGCGCGATAAAGACGACAATGATGATCATGCCTGCAACCGTCAGCGGGCTGCGCAGGGGCGCGGGCAAGTGGCGCCGCGTGCGCGTTTCTGCAGCAGGTATGAACGTGGTTGTCAGTTCAGAAGAAATCGCTTGCGCCATATTCCCAAGACCTGACAGGTTTCTAAAACGTACGTGTCACACAGACTAATCGCGATGTACAGCGCGTTCGGGATATATGAAACGTATGCGGCGATGAAATTCATCGCAAAAAACCCTGTCAGGTCTGGATGTTCACTATCAGGAACCGTGTCGAATGCGCGGGTCAAGCCACGCGTAAGCAATGTCCACCACGAAATTGCCGAGCAGGTACACAAACGCGGCGAGCAGCGTTACGCCCATCACTGCGGGAAAATCGAGCGAGATGGCGGACGCCGTCGCGTAGCGTCCCAGTCCGGGCCACGTAAAGATTGTTTCGGTCAGCACCGCGCCCGCGAGCAAACTGCCGAACGTGATGCCGATGATCGTCAGCGTCGGAATGAACGCGTTGCGAAAACCGTGCCCCACGATGACGCCGAACTCGCGCAGCCCTTTGGCGCGCGCGGTGCGCATGTAATCTTGGTGCAATACTTCCAACATGCTCGAACGCATCATGCGCGCAATCACCGCCGTTGAAAAATAGCCGAGCACCAACGCGGGTAACACCAAATGCCATAGACTGTTTTGCAGCGTGACCATATTTCCCGTGAGCAAGCTGTCCAACACAAACAAGCCCGTAATGTTTTGCGGCGGCTGCAAAAAATCGTCAAGGCGTCCGCCCGCCGGAAGCAAACTCAAATCATTGTAAAACACATCCACTGCAATCAGCCCCAACCAAAAAATGGGCAGCGAGCCGCCGACGAGCGCGAAAACGCGTACGATGTGATCGGGCAAACGATTGCGATACACCGCCGACCAGATGCCCGCGGGAATGCCAATCAACAACGCAATCACCAACGCCGCCATCGAGAGCTCCAGCGTCGCCGGAAAAAATTGAATCAAATCTTGCGCGACCGGACGCCGGGTGCGAATGCTCGTGCCGAGATCGGCTCGCAGCAGATTCTGGACATAGATCACGTACTGTTCGAGCACCGGTTTATCGAGACCATATTCCGCGCGGAACTGCGCGATCTGTTCGTCGGTCGCGTGATCGCCGAGCGCGGCAACGGCGGGGTCCGTTGTGACCAGATGCGAAATCGCAAACGTGATGATGGACACGCCAACCAACACGCCGACAATGCCAATGAGGCGTCGTAACAAAAAAGTTCCGAAATTCACGCCGAGGATTCGACGCGCCGCTTTGGAATCAACCAAAGCGGCGCGTCTTGGCATTCGCTTTTATATGCGCGTATATAAAAGCCGTAGTAAACGAATAAATTCGTTACTACCGCTACTTGCTGATGGTCCAGAAATCCGCGTACCCCATCGGATTCCATTCAAAGCCCTTGACGTTATCGCGCAGCGCAAACAACTGCGTCGGTTGATACAACACCGCGTACGGACCTTTGTGGAGAATGTAATCGGTCAATGTTTTGTACGCCGCCGCGCGTTTTGCCGGATCGGTTTCGAGCGCCGCCGCGCGTCCTTGCGCCGCCGCGTCTTTGTCATCCCACGCGTTGCGGTAGGCAATGGATTTTGCGGCATAGTCGGTCCATGGGCCCACGTTCGCATCGGGGTCGGGGAAATCGGGACCCCAGAGAATCATGGTCAGCTGCCCTTTTTGCGCGCGATAGTTCGTGAGTAGTTCGGCTTGCGCGACCTGTTTGATGTTGGCTTTGATGCCAACCTGATCGAGGTCGGACTGCACTTTGGCGGCAAGGTCCGCCCACGCCACCCCACCGGGCGCAGCGCCGGTCGGCACGCCAAGTTCGATTTCAAAGCCGCCTTCGACGCCCGCTTCTTTTAACAACGCCTTTGCCGCTTCAATATCTTGTTGGAACGGCGCATCGGGATTCGCACCGAGCAAACCGTTCGGAATGACTGTCTGCCATTTCGTGCCGTTGCCCGAAAGCAAATCTTTCGTGATGCCGTCGTAATCAATCACGGTGCGAATCGCTTCGCGCACCTTTTCGTTATCGAGTGGTTTCACGGTGACGTTCATGCCGACATAGAACAAGAGCAAGCTGTTGCCTTTTGCAAAAGTCACGCCCGGTTTCTTGGTCACATCGCCGATTTGTTCCGGCGTAAGATTTTGCGCCACGTCCACATCGCCCTTTTCGAGCTGCGATTGTTGATTGTTCGATTCGGGAATGTGTTTGATGAGCACCTGCGCGAGTTTCGGCTGCACGCTCGCGTTCGGGTTCGCTTTGAGCAGCACTTCGACATCTTTGGTCCAGTGGTCAATCATGTATGGACCGGTGCCTGCGGAATGATCGAGCAGCCAGCCGGACCCAAAGTCGCCGTCTTTTTCATGTGCTTTGGCTTCTTTGGAATCCACAATGCCGCCGAGTGTGAAGGTGAAAATGGTGAGGAGTGCTTGTGGGCTGGCGTCTTTGGGCATTGTGATGACGACGGTCTTGGGGTCCTTGGCGACGACGCTGTCTTGCGTCAATTTGGCAATGTCAATGTAGAGGAACGCGGGGGATTTGTTCAACGCGATCGCGCGTTGGATCGAAAACACCACGTCGTCTGCCGTGACCGGATTGCCCGTCGAGAATTTCGCGCCGTCGCGCAGCGTAAAGGTGAGTTCCCATTTATCGCCCGCGTCCTTGATGTCCCATTTGTCCGCGAGCGCGGGTTTGAGATTGGCAAGGTCCGAGCCAATAAACTGCACGAGACCTTCATATACGTTGTGATCCGTCACCACGCCGCTGAATTCGTACGCGATTGCCGGATCGAGCGATACAATGTCGTCAATGTTGCTGGCGTACGTGAGCGTGCCGCTGGGCTGTCCGCCTGCCGCTTGTGTCGCTACGGCCGCCACCGTCGGTGCGACCGTCGTTGCAATCGCTTGCACCGTCGGGGCTAGCTGCGTCACTTGTGCTTGCGCGGTTTGTGCTGCCGCTTGTACCGTAGGCGCGATATTCGTGACCGCCGCTTGCACGGTCGGCGCCACGGCTTGGGCAGTTTGCGCCGCCGCCTGAATCGTGGGCTGCACATTTGCCGGGACGCCGCCGCAGGCGGCAAGCGCCAGCGCTGCGATAAGAATTCCGAGTACGCCCGCGAGTACAAGCGCGCGGGGCGTAGTCTTGCGTTTGTTTTGCATCTTCTCCTCCCAGAAAAAGATGAACCATTGTGCTTGCGCACAATCTATTTTTTTTTGAATCGCTTTGCACGGCGGTTCAGAATCCAAGAACGGTTCGCGCGTGCCGTTCCGAAACGAACGCGGCAAAACGGATCGTACGCTATATTACGGACTTACGGAATCAGACACCACACCCAAAACGTCCGGGAAAAGGCGCCAAAGGAATTATTGCGGGAAACCAAGACGCGGAAACGCCGACGACCCTGTGCAGCGTTTCCGCACGGTACAGCTGCGAGAACAAGTGAAATCGAGTTGGGGATTCATGTGGGGAGCAGAAAACGACGACTATTATAACCTGCCCAACGCGCCTGTCAATTTGCGCGCCAATTGACACCAGATTGAAAAAATCATTTGGCTAAAGCTGTGGCATAATCAATATATGTGGGGCTGTGCCATGTTTTTGCCGCATTCGATTCCCCGGCGCACGCTCCGGCATTCTGAAATTGGTCAAGCACCGACATGTTCTTTTCCTCGCGGTCGTGGAGGTTACGATGAGAATCAAGTGTGTTCTGCTTATTCTGGTGGTTTTGGTTGGCGTGCTCGTTGCGGGTTGTGATCTGGCGAAAAACGTGACGGGACAGAACGCAGGCACCGTTGCCAATCTTTGGTCCGACGTTCCCGCGCTCGACGGCGCAACCAAAGTGAATTTGGATCTGCCGCTGCCCGTACAGCTCATCATTCAAGGTTTTATCCAAGCGGCCAACAACGACAGCAGCAGCGATACGAGACTCGACAAATTCGATTTCATCGCCTACCAATCCGCGCTGACGCCGCAGCAAGTCGCCGAGTTTTACACGCTGGAGAAAATGCAAGCGGCAGGTTGGAATTCCTCCGATACCCCCGGCTGTACGGCGGGCACGGGAGATACCAGCGGCAGCGCGGGCTTTTGCGTCTTTGGTAAAACGGGCGACGGCGGCAAGCAAACGGTTCTGCTCATCCTGCCCGTGCAAGACGACCAAACCAAACAGACCCAAGTGTTTTACATTCGCTTCGAAGGCACCAAGAAAACCCAGTAAAACACTTTCCAAAGTTGCACTGTTGGTCACTGTTGGTCAATGAGTTGTACTCATTGACCTGCAAGGGAGCGGAGTTGTACTCCGAATCATTGATGCACAGCAGTCCAACCATGTGGTGAGCATAGTCGAACCATGCTGTGCCAACCAAGACGGTTGGCATAAAAAAAACTCTGCCCAGAATATTCTGAACAGAGTTTTTTATTCCAGACCGGACAGGTTTTTGCGATGAACTTCAGCGCCACGTACGTTTTATGTATCGCAACCGTGATGTACCGCGCAAACGGTATATGTGACGCGTCCGTTTTCAAAACCTGTCCGGTCTGGATGCTCCGAATTCTATTTGATTCGTCAGTTAGAATTTACCCGAGACGATCAGTTTGCCGGCTGAGGTTTTCACTTGAACCTGATCGCCCGCTTTGATGAACGGTACTGCGTTGCCCAAGTTCGTGTTCAAGTAAAGGCGCGCCGCGCCGAGCGAATTCACTACCGCGCTGCCAACTTGTGTGCCATTCACGAACACCTTCACGGACTGACCGGCGAGTTTTTTCACGTTTTCCACTTCGACCTGAAATTCGCGTTGCTTGCCGTTCACTATGTACGTCGCTTTGCCTTTGGCGGCGGGATAATCGGCGCTCGCGGTCAGCGCGATGCGTGTTCTGGTCCCTTTGGCAAGTGCCCCTTGGTGAAAGCCCCCGACCATGATCACGGCGACCAGTGCGGCGAGAACGAACAATTTGAGTTTCATTTTCCTGACTCCTTTCCTTGTGAATCTGCATTCATACATGCATCATATCTGCCCCGCCCCAAACGCGGAACGGGCGCAAGTCTCATTTTTCCCCGCGCGAAGGTCGGTCAAAAATCGGACTTTGGTCTAGTATCGAAATCACAGGCGAGTGCTATAATCAGCAGCGAAATGCGGAAGGGAACTCAAGCTTTCTTCAATCGCCTCACGTGGGAACAGCGTTTTTTGCTGGCGAGTCTCGTCATTCTCGGCGCGGGCATGGCAGGCATCGGCGCGTGGCTCAACTGGCAGATTCAAGAAGGCGTCATTCATCGTACTGCCGAAACAGCGGCGGTCTATGTGGACACGGCAATTGCACCGCACTTGCAAGAATTAAGTGACCATACGGAAATCAGCGCGACACAGACACAGCAGTTGGACAATTTGTTACACGAGACGCCGTTGGGCGAGCAGATCTTTGCCTTCAAAGTGTGGGATCGCGACGGACGCGTTTTGTATGCCAACAATCCCGCGTTGGTCGGACAAATCTTTCCCATCAAACCGGAACTGGCAGAAGCATTGGGCGGGCAAGTCGCAGCCGAAATCAGCGCGCTCGACGCCGCAGAAAATGTGGCAGAACGCGCGCGCGGCAAACCGCTGCTCGAGATCTACAGCCCCGTGCGACGCGCCGGCTCCAACGACCTCATCGCCGTCGCCGAGTTTTATCAATCCGTAGACGAACTGCAAAGCGATGTCGGCGCAGCCGTACAACAGACTTGGCTGATTGTCGGTCTTATCACCATCGTAATGTATTTGCTGTTGGTTGGCTTTGTGCGCGGCGCAAGCGGTACGATTTCGCGGCAACAAACCGAATTGAGCGCGCAAGTACAGCGCTTGCAACAAGTATTGCACAAGAATGCGGAACTCGACGAACGCGTGCGCCGCGCCGCCGCGCAAACTACCGCGGTGAATGAACGCGTCTTGCGTCGCATCAGCGCGGAATTGCACGACGGACCTGCGCAAGATTTGGGGCTGGCGCAATTAAAGCTGGATGATGTGATGGCGCGTTCCGAGGCGAAACCATCAAACGGCGAAGAGTGTCAAGACCAAACAGATTTGGTCGCAGTAAAACAATCACTGCACCATGCGCTGCGAGAGATTCGCGCGATTTCATCCGGTATGGGCGTACCGCAGTTAAACAATCTCGCGCCAGCAGAAATCGTGGCGCGCGTCGTACGCACACACGAACGCCGCACCAATACGCACGTTGACGTGCAAATGGACGCGCTGCCCGATCAAGCGTCATTACCCATCAAAATCACACTGTATCGCGTGATTCAAGAAGCACTGACGAATGCGTTTCGTCACGCGGGCGGCGTCGGGCAACACGTACACGTGAGCGCACAAAACAATGTGCTCACGATTCACGTTTCCGATCAAGGACCCGGCGTGAACGGGCAAGCTCAAAGCGATGACGCGAAACACCTCGGCATCGTCGGGATGCGTGACCGCGTCGAAAGTTTGGGCGGCGCTTTTCAAATCACCGGTTCGCCCGGACAGGGCACGCACGTGCTCGCGCATTTGCCGTTAGCCGAGACCTGACAGGATTCTTGCGATGACATACATCGCAGCGTACGCGTCACTTGCACGATTCGCGATGTACACGACGCACGCGATATGTGAAACGTACGGCTTGAAAACTTGTCACAGTACATCACAATTTGGGAAACTGTCATTTCGAGATGCTCAGCCCGCGGGGGCTGTATGATCCACGAAGGACACGAAGGGCACCAAGATTCTTCGTGTGCTTTGTGTCCTTCGTGGATCACTCGGTTGGCGGACACTCCGTAGACGGCTTGCGCCCATATCTAGTATGGACACAACCAATGACCTACTAGATGTTGCGGTAACGCAGTCCATTGCGGCGAAGAAGGGGGATATTTTCACAAACTCTGAGCATAGCCGAAGGATTTCTCACTCCACTGCGTTCCGTTCGAAATGACATTTGTGATGTACTGTGTCAGGTCTTGAAGCTGAAACTGTATGACTGAAAAAATTCAAATCGTCGTCATTGACGATCATCCACTGTTCCGCGATGGCGTGGTGAATACGTTGCGCGCCGAAGATGATTTTCAAGTCATCGCCGAAGGGACGACGGCGGCCGAAGCGGTAAAACTTGCGGGCGAACATTTACCCGACTTGCTGCTGCTCGACATTAACATTCCCGGCGGCGGCTTGAACGTCGTGCAAAAAATCGCGGCGATCAGTCCGGTCACCAAAATCGTCATGCTCACCGCGTCGGAAGAAGAGGACGATGTGGTGCAAGCGTTGAAAGCGGGCGCACGCGCGTACATTGTCAAAGGCGTTGCCGCGCGCGAACTAAAAAGCATTTTGCGTGCGGTTCATAGCGGCGAAGCCTACGTCACGCCGACGCTCGCCGCCGCGCTGTTGTCCGATTACAAAGACGCCGCATCGGGCAAAAAACAAAAAGGACCGCTCGACGATCTGACCGAACGGGAGCGGGAAATCTTGGAATTTGTGGCGAACGGCAAGAGCAACAAAGAAATCGCGGCGGCGTTATTCTTGAGTGAAAAAACGGTCAAGCACCACATGACCAACATTTTGCAAAAGTTGCACGTCCGCAATCGCGTCGAAGCCGCACTGTTGGCGCAGACCGAAGCGCGGCAATAATAGGCGAGTTCAACTCGCAAATTGCACAGTGGCACGAGTCCAACTTGCGCCACAACAGAAACTCGCAAATTGCGCAGTGGCACGAGTCCAACGCATGCCACAACAGAATATGACGCACACTCCCTGCAAGGGGTGTGCGTCATATTTTGGAACACATGGATTCCCAATGTGTGTGGTAATCTATTGGATTGCAGCACGTGTTTGTGTTTTCGTTGGCGCGAATTCTATTCGCCCGATCCTGTCGCCCAAAATTTCGATACACACTCCCCGCAAATTCCACAGCGGCAATCTTGCAAACCTGTGTTATATTAGCAGTGCTTGGCTGTCAGATTTCATAACAGAGTTGCGATGCGCAAGCCAACTTCTGCTTGTCGCAACTCTATTCTCTCAAGGAGGAGAAGAAATGAAGTCCCGCATCCCCTTTGTCTTGATGGCACTCGCCATCCTCTTGACGTTGTTTGTCGCGTGTGCGACTCCAACCGCAGCCCCGACCAGCGCACCTCCGACTGCCGCTGCGCAGCCCACCTCGCCCCCACCCCCGACCGCCGCGCCGGTGGCAGAACTCAAGGGCGAACTGAACATGCTCTGCACGCCGCAGCAAGAGTATTGCGACGGGATGAAAAAGGAGTTTGAAACGAAATATCCCGGCGTCACGGTAAACTTTGTGCGGCTTTCTAGCGGTGAATCGTTGACGCGTTTGCGCAATGAAAAAGACAACCCGCAGTTCGACATTTGGTGGGGCGGTCCGATTGATTCCTTTGTCGCGGCAAAAAAGGAAGGACTGCTCGAACCGTACAAATCACCCAACTATGCCAATATCCGCGATCCGAAATTGATGCTCGACCCGGACGGGCAATGGGTGGGCATTTATGTCGGCTCGCTCGGTTTCGCCACTAACAACGATTTCCTCAAGAACAACCCGAACGCGAAACCGCCCGCGTCCATGGACGATTTGCTCAAGCCCGAATTCAAGGGCCAAATCTATATCGCGCATCCCGCGACATCGGGCACCTCGTACACGTTTCTCTGCACGATTCTGCAGCAACGGGGTGAAGAAAAAGGTTGGGAGTACTTGAAACAATTCGCCCAGCAAGTCGCGCAGTTTACCAAGAGCGGCGCGGCGCCGGTTCAATCGGTCGGTAAAGGCGAAGGCGCGGTCGGTGTGGTGTTCTCGCACGATATCGTCGCAGGTACCGAAAGTGGTCTGCCATTAACGCTCAGCTTCCCCGCCGAAGGGACGGGCTATGAAATCGGCGGGATGGGCATGGTGAAGGGCGCCAAGAATATAGCCATTGCGAAAGCATGGTTCGATTGGGCGCTCGAACCCACCACCCAAGAGCTCGGACCAAAATTCAAAGCGTATCAAGCGCCGACGGTGAATGGCGCGAAAGCGTCCAAGCCCGAGCTGCTGCAAGTCAAACTGATTGATTACAATTTTGATTACTGCGGCACAAACAAAAAGGCGTTCATTGACAAATTCACCAACGAAATCGCGAAACCGCCGCAATAAGGATACAGTAATCAGTCATCAGTTACCAGTAATCAGTGATCAGTGATCAGTAACGAGTGTGCGCGGAATGCACCGCGCACACTCACCGTCTCTTCCTGTTGGGACACGAGTTGTACTCGTGTCCCTGCAGGTTCTCGGAGTTCAACTCCGACACCGCGCAGGCGAATGAGTGCAACCATGTGGTGAGCCCTTCGACTGCGCTCAGGGTAAACTCTGCCGAACCATCATTCGCCGACATCTTGCCAACTCATTTGCCAGCACTCTGCTTTTTCACGCACCCTCACCATTTTTATGGACGTGTCCTTTCCACTATCCTCTGCGGCTTCAAGCTCGAACGCTGCGCTCGCCCGCCGCGTGCGCGAGTTTCGGCTCATCGCGCGCGACCCCGCGCTGCTGGTGGGCTTGCTCGCCGTGGGCGTTTTTATTTTTGCATTCATTGTCTTTCCCCTCGCGCGCGTAATCGTGCAAGGATTTTTTACGCCCGAAGGTCAATTCAGTTTGAACTATTTTGCGCGTTATCTGGAACCGGGCTATGCGCAGGTATATTGGCAAATTCTGGCTTGGACGGTGGAGATGGGCGTGCTCGCCGCGTTGGGCAGCACGGCCTTGGGCTTTCTCTTTGCCTATACCGTCGTGCGCTGTGAAATTCCGTTCAAAGGTTTGGTGCACGCGCTCGCGTTGCTGCCGACGATTTCGCCGCCGTTTGCCATCGCCCTCGCCGCGATTTTATTGTTTGGACGCGCGGGCTTGGTCACGCGCGATCTGTTGCACATTCGTTTCGGTCCGGGCGTAAACGACGTTTATGGTCTCGACGGAATCATTTTCTGTCAAATCATCACCTTTTTTTCCATCGCGTATTTGATTCTGCGCGGGATGCTGGAACGCATTGACCCTTCGATGGAAGAAGCGGCATTGTCACTCGGCGCGAGCAAGTGGCATATTTTTCGCACCGTCACCTTGCCCTTGTTGACGCCGGGCATCGCGGCGTCATTTCTCTTGATGTTTGTCGAATCGCTCGCGGATCTCGGCAATCCGATTCTCATCGGCGGTAACATCACCGTCCTCTCGACGCAGATTTGGATTGCAGTCAACGGCGAGCACGATCAGCAAAAAGGCGCGGCGCTCGCGCTCGTACTGCTGCTGCCCACGCTGACGGTTTTTATTTTGCAGCGGTATTGGGTTTCACGCCGTTCGTATATCGCCGTCACGGGCAAACCGACGAGCGGCGCGGCGACGTTCGTCAAAGAACCCATCGTGCGCTGGACGTTCATCGCCTTGACCATCCTCGTGCTGCTGCTCATCCTCTCGCTGTATTTGACCATTTTCGCCGGTTCGATCACAAAATTGTGGGGCATTGATTACACTCTCGATCTGACTCATTTCACCGGTGTATTCAAACGCGGGCTAGAAGCGATTCTCGATACCACATTCCTCGCGGCGCTCGCCACGCCGCTGGCGGGCATCGCGGGCGTGCTCATTGCTTTTTTGGTCGTGCGCAAAACTTTTAGCGGCAAAGAAGCCGTGGACTTTATGTCGAATTTGGGCGGCGCAGTGCCGGGCACGATTCTCGGCATTGGTTACATCATCGCGTTCATTCGTCCGCCGATGTTTGTCGTCGTCATCGTGTTTGCCGCGCTCGCGTATTTTTTGGTCGGCGCGGCGACGAAACAAACCAGTTGGCGCTTGATCGTTTTGGTTGCCGGTTCATTGAGCGGGATTGTCTTGGCCTGGCTTGCTTATGACGACAAGGCGCGCGCCGCGTCCGCGTTTAGTTTTTTGACCGGCGGTTTGAATTGGCTGCCCACCCTCGCGGAAATGCAGTGGCTGTTGTATGGCGCGGGGATTTTCATGGCGCTGGCGCTGGCGAGTCTGCTTTGCGTCGAGGCCCAAGCCAAACGCCGCGTCTTTGTGCTGCTCGCGTTGATGGCAGTGTATTTGCTCGGACGGCAATGGATTTTGTTGTTGACCGACCCACTGGCACTGTGGGGGCGCCGTCTTGGCGGCGATTATTTGCCGGGACTGGTGACTTCGGTCGCTTCGTGGATTACCCTGCTCTTTCAACCGCCGCTCGCGCTGGTGGGGTTTACGTACACTGTCCTGGGGGCATTCGTGGTTGCCGTATGGAGCGCACGCACGCGTCTACTTGCCGCGCTGATTTTGCTCGCGGGCAGTGGGGCGTTGACCTTTTACGGACAACCGCTGGCGCTTGTCGGCACCGCGTACATTGTCTTGATGGCGTACGCGGTGCGTTCCTTGCCCGCCACGGTGCGCGCGAGCATCGCCTCACTTCAGCAAATTGATCCCGCGATTGAGGAAGCCTCCACGTCCCTCGGCGGCGACGCGCAGCACACGTTTCGCCGTGTGACTCTGCCGTTGATTTTGCCCGCGTTCATTGCCGGATTGATTTTCAGTTTTGCGCGGCACATGACTTCGCTTTCGGCAATTATTTTTCTTTCGACACCCAAGTGGCCCATCCTCACGGCATTGATTCTGAGCGAAGTGGAACAGGGCGGGTTAAGTCTTGCCGCCGCGTATTCGGTCGTGTTGATCGTCATCGTGCTCGCCGCCATCGGATTGTTGTATCTCTGGGCAGGCCGCGCGTTTCGCGCGAGCGCGGATATCACGCTGGGCGCGGGATGAGAGAGTGACCAGTAATCAGTGATCAGTGACCAGTGACTAGTGACTGACTACTGATGACTGATAACTGCTTTCGTAATGTTTCTGACTCTCGACCACATCACCAAAAAATTCCCCGGGCGCGGGCAAGAGGGGATTGTCAGCGCGGTGGAGGATTTGTCGCTCGAAATCGGCAAAGGCGAATTCTTTACGTTTCTCGGACCTTCGGGCTGCGGCAAAACAACCACCCTGCGTTTGATCGCCGGTTTTGAATTTCCGACGAGCGGGCACATCGCGTTGGCAGAGCGCCAATTGGAACAAGTGCCGCCGAACAAACGCGACATGGCGATGGTCTTTCAAAGTTACGCGATTTTTCCGCATCTCAAGGTGTTTGAAAATATCGCGTACGGTTTGCGCATCAAAAAATTATCGAACGACGAGATTCGGCGGCGCGTTTCACAAATCATGGCGCTGACAAAATTGACCGGGCTTGAAAACCGGATGCCGAATCAAATGTCCGGCGGGCAGCAGCAGCGCGTCTCGCTGGCGCGCGCGTTGGTCGTCGAACCCAAAGTGTTGTTGTTTGACGAACCGCTGTCCAATCTCGACGCCAAGCTGCGCGAGGAAATGCGTTTCGAGATTCGCGATTTGCAGCGCCGTTTGAACATCACTTCGATTTACGTGACCCACGATCAAGAAGAAGCGCTCGCGCTCTCGGACCGCATCGCGATTATGAACAAAGGAAAACTCGCGCAGCTCGGGACGCCCGAAGAGATTTACGAGCGCCCGCGTTCCAAATTCGTCGCCGATTTCATCGGGCTGGCAAACTTTTTGCCCGCGCAGGTGCAAACGATCCAGGACGGCCGCGCCACCGTCCAAGTGGGCGCGCATACCCTTCAAGTGACTGCACTGCCGAACGATACGGCGGGACACGCGTCCCTCGTGTTCGTTCGCCCCGGCGACATCAAACTCGTAGACGACCGCACACAAGCAAATATCCTCGAAGGGCAAATCATCAAAGCGACCTATTTGGGCGAAAAATTCGACTATCGGGTGCGCGTGGGCGACTTGGAATTGCGCGTGCAGGCGAGTGAGGGCAAGCGCCATGCTGCGGGTGAACGGGTCCATTTGTACCTCCCGCCCGAGCACGCGCGCTTGATTGGCGAAGAATAGTACTTGCTTACTCAGCCCTTTGCACAAAAAGTAAAAAAAAATTTTCCCACCGCGAATTGACGCGACGCATCGCGTCGCACGAATCGGCGCGAATCAGAATACGAAAAAATTCGCGTAGATTCGTCGTGCAAAGTTCGCGCAAAGATTCGCGGTTTCCTGATTTGATTTCTGCTTTGTCCGAGTTAGGGCTGTATCACGATGACCCGCTTGCGAGTAGTGTTGATTGACGTTGACGGGTGTTTGACGCCCGGCGAAGCCAAACCGTGGGATTTTGACGTATTACGATTCGTCGCAGAATTGAATCAACGTGCGCACAGCGGCGCTGCGCCGTTCGCGGTTACGTTGTGCACGGGGCGGCAACAACCGTATGTCGAAGCGATGATGCAGGCGATTGACGGCTATCTCCCCGCGCTTTATGAAAACGGCGCGGGTTTGTATTTTCCTCAGCCGTATCGTTTTCTCGAACACCCCGCGTTTACGCTTGCGCTGCGCGCGCAACGCGCGGAAATAAAAAGCATTTTGCAGCGCGAATTGGTCGAACGCGAACTTGCCATTCTTCAGCCCGGCAAGGAAATCAACCTCACGCTTTACCCCGCGCGTACGGCGCTCACGCTCGACGAAATTGCGGCGCGGGCGCGCGGCGCGCTCGGGAGCGCATTGGGCGATTTTTCTTTGTACGCCTCGGTCAGCTCCGTCGAAATTTTGCCGCCGGGGATTGATAAAGGCGCGGGCGCGGAATGGCTGGCGCGCGAAATTGACATTCCCCTCAGCGAGTTTGGCGGCATCGGCGATGCGCCTGCGGATTTAACTTTTTTGAAACGCGTTGCCCACTCCGCCGCGCCCGCGAATGCGACGCCGGATGTAAAAGCCAACGTCCACGATGTTTCCTCTTTTCCGGATGCGCGCGGCGTACAAGATATTCTCCGACGCTGGCTCGGCGCGGAGACGCATTGATGCCGCGTAAAACGGAATTGTCACAAAGGGTTCGCGCGACGGATAAGATTCTCGTCCGTGTGTTCGGCAATCCACAATTGCAAGGCGGCGACCCCGTTGAAGCGTTGGTCGGCTGCATTCTTTCGCAAGCCACCACCGACGCGCAAAGCGATGCCGCGTATGACGCGCTGATTGCCAAATATCCCACGTGGGGAAAACTGCGCGACGCGCGGGTGACTGACATTGCGCGCGTCATTCGCGCATCGGGGCTGGCGAACGACAAAGCGCGTTACATCAAACACGCGCTGCAATTCATCGAACGCGAGCGCGGCAAAATCAATTTGGATTTTTTGAATGCAATGGGCACAGCCGACGCGCGCAAATGGTTGATGCAAATGCAAGGCGTAGGACCAAAAACCGCGTCCATCGTTTTGCTGTTCGCGCAAAAACGTCCGGTGTTTCCGGTGGACACGCACGTGCATCGCGTCACGCGGCGGCTCGGTTGGATTTCTGAAAAAACCTCGGCGGAACAAGCGCATGAATTGCTCGAAGCGCAGATTCCGCCGAAACGCTATTACGCGCTGCACGTCAACTTGATTCGACTCGGACGTGAAATCTGCCGCGCGCAAAATCCGCGCTGTGCGATTTGTCCGCTCAAGGATTTGTGCGCGTATTTTCAACGCACACAGTGAAATAGACTTTCGGAACCAATCTATGTACCAGCAGATGAAGATACTTCAATGCATTGCTTTCCTGAGCGTCGTAGTTCTGTTGATTGGCTGTATGAGGGAAAGCACTAACCCATTCCCAAGCCCGACTTTAATCCCTCAACCTACAGCAAGTTCTCCTGTGCCAGAACCTTCACCTCGTCTTACAATAACTCCTGACACAAGTTCCCGCGTTCCCGCTCCCACATCTCGATCTAACGAAGGACTCATTCAACCCACAGTGACTGCCGGGGACATTCGAGTACATAGCTGGTCGCCCGACGGTCGGTGGCTTGCCTATTGGGAATTCACGCCCTCCGAAGCAGAGAAATCATTTGAATACCCGCCCGGCACTTTACATTTCCTTAATGTGCAGACAGGTGAAACTTGTCAGCCGTCACAACGCGTTGGCTATGGTTACTTTGCGAATCCACTCGATTGGTTAGCAGATGGACGGGTCTTGATGATTACAGATGCTCAACAAATCCTAGCTGGAAAACCCTGTAATGACGATTTCTCCAATTTAAATTCACTGTTTCCATTTCAAATACATCGCATTGCAAGCCACAGTCCACGGCATACGTCCTTTGTGCTTGTTGGTGAAGAAGGTACTCTCCTTTTTGATTCGCAATCTCAGTCCACACGACCCGTGCAAGGTGGAACGGGAATTACTTGGTCGCCTTCCGGAAAGAGGTTTTCCACGACTACGCAGACGGGTTCTCCAGATTTTATCGCAAATACTTTTGCCATAGATTTAGAAACTGGCAAGATATTGGACAATGTAAAATGGAAATATCCTGATGCAGAAGGAGAATGGAGCGGACCAACTTGGCTCAACGACGAGCAATTTGTTATTGGCAATACTCTGGATCAGGGTCCATTGCTCGTGACAATTGGCAAGAATGCTATTGAGATTGCGCCACAATTGTTCAACCGTCCAGTCGATTCGACGCTCATCGCAGCTGCACAAGCAAGCGAGGGCTCGGACATGTACCATATTGCTCTCTCCGATTTAGCAGAGAACATAAAAGGGGTACTGCTCTATCATTCCGAAAACGGAGAGGTGGAAGAACTGCCTTTTCAACATTTCGGAGCATTATCTCCAAATGGCTTGGGCTTGATCGCGTATGATGATGGCTACAAGGCGTGGGCACGCGCTGTAGATCCTCTTGGGACTCGGGCAGAACTTTTTTTAACGCAAAAGGAACATCCATTTCCCATCAGCTGGTCTCCGGAAGGCAATCGTACAGCCGTCCATTCTGCAAATGAAATCCTTGTGTTCTCAATTCCTTCTGGAGATAAGCTGAAAGCATGGACTATGGAATCAGAATCAGTTTTCCCGGGACCGTGGTCTCCAAACGGACGCTTTCTTGCAGCTGTAGGAGATTGGGGACCCGACCAGAGAGCTTTATATGTAGTTGGGGTTCCTGACAAGTAAGTTAACGCAAACGGCGGACATTTCAAATGCCCGCCGTTGCTTCTTTGTAATTACCACCCCGTCAACATTCTCGAAATCACGACGCGCTGCACTTGACTAGTGCCTTCGTAGATCTGCATAATTTTCGCGTCGCGCATCCACTTTTCCACCGGATAATCGCGCATATAGCCGACGCCGCCGAGAATTTGCACGGCGTCGGTGGTCACCTTCATCGCGGTATCCGCCGCAAAGCGTTTTGCCATGGACGCTTCTTTGTTGACGGGCAACCCCTGGTCGAGCATCCACGCCGCGCGCCACGTCAGCAAACGCGACGCGTCAATGTCCGTCGCCATGTCGGCGAGCATGAACCCAATCGCCTGCAAACGCGCAATTGGTTTGCCGAATTGTTCGCGCTGCTGCGAATAGTCCATCGCGTATTCGAACGCCGCGCGGGCGACGCCGACGGCCATCGCCGCCACATCAGGGCGCGTGTGCTCGAACGTGCGCATCGCCACCAAGAACCCGTCGCCTTCATCACCCAACCGGTTTTCTTCGGGAACGAAAACGTCTTCGAAGTGAATCTGCGCGGTGTGCGACGCGCGGATGCCCATCTTTTTTTCTTTTTTGCCCGGTTTCACGCCCATGTCCTTTTCGACAATGAACGCGCAAATGCCGTCGGCGCGCCGCGCGGGGTCGAGCGTCGCAAAGATGACATAGATGTCCGCCAACCCGCCGTTGGTGATGAATTGTTTCGTGCCGTTCAGCACGTACCCGCCGCTCACTTTTTTCGCGGTCGTCTTCATCGAAGCCACGTCACTGCCCGCGTTCGGTTCGGTGATGGCATACGCGCCGAGCGCGAGTTTGTGGGCAGCGGCGAGGCGCGTGAGATATTTTGCCTTTTGCGCGGGATTGCCCGCAATCAGAATCGGCGTCGCGCACAGACCCGTACCGCCCATCGCAGTTGCCACACCCGCGCAGCCCCACGCCAATTCTTCGGTGACGACGCAACTGGTGACTGCGCTCGTGGCGCCCGCGCCGCCATACTCTTCGGGAAACGCGTACGTCATCAAGCCGAGTTCGTTCGCCTTTTTGATAACGTCCCACGGAAATTCTTCCGCTTCGTCATACTTGGGCGCGACGGGGCGAATTTCATTTTCCGCAAACGTATGCGCGAGTTCTTGAAATTGTTTTTGATCTTCGGAAAGATCAAAGTACATTTGCGGCGCCTGAGTTAGCGTAGAAGATTTATGGTCTGTCAACATAGGTCCTCCCTTCATGGTCGGATGGTCGGTTCGCCAGTTCGTCGGATGGTCGGCTAGTCGGTTTATCTGATGGTCGCTTGGTTGGCTTGTCGCGAAAGGATTGGCGATTGTTGCTGCACAGGACTTGTCATATCGAGCGGAGCGAGATATCTCACTCCGTTCGATATGACAGTCCTGAGCCCATACAGCCCCTGCGGGCTGACCATCTCGAGAGCAGATACGAAATGAATGCGTTGATTTGTTTTTTGACGCCTTCGGCTTGGGCGTAGATGGCGTCAAATTCTTTTTGCGCGATGTATTCTTGATCGAGCGCAATATATAACTCCGATTGAACTTCACTCACGGAACGGCGCGAAAGCGTAAGAACCGCGCGAAATCTTCATCCGAACTCGAATCGAATCCTTCTGCGATATTGTGCATGCTCGAGCCGGACGCATCGCGAATTTGGTCTCGCAATTTGTAATCTCGCGCGAACTTGCCCGAGTTTGTGATCCGGTAGATTTCTTTGGTCAACTCTCGCGCGGCTTGCCAAGCTCGGATATCTTCAAATCGCTCAATCTTCATTGTTAACCTCCCTCACCGGCGTTGGACTTTCCGACCATCCGACTCCCCAACTCCCCGACTATCCGACCACCCGACCACCCGACTACCCGACCTTTGCCTTCATCTTGGCTTTTTCTTCTTCCAGCAACTGCCGTTTCAACACTTTGCCAATAATCGTTTTCGGCAGTGCAGTGCGAAATTCGATTTGGCGCGGCACTTTGTAATCGGCGACGTTTTTCGCCATGTACTCGACGATTTCGGCTTCGCTTGCGGTCTCGCCGTCCTTGAGCACGACGAAGGCTTTGGGAATTTCACCCATCTTGGGATGCGGGATGCCGATGACCGTCGCTTCTTTGATCTTGGGATGCTTGAACAATTCTTCTTCAATATCGCGCGGGAATACTTTGTACCCGCCGATAATAATCATGTCCTTTTTACGCTCGACGATGTAAAAGAAACCATCGTCGTCCATGCGCGCAATGTCGCCGGTGATCAACCAACCGTTGCGCAGTGTGTTGACCGATTCTTCGGGACGATTCCAATAGCCCTGAAACACTTGCGGACCTTTGAGCGCCAATTCGCCGACCGCGCCGCGCGGCATCACTTCGTCGGCATTATCGGGATTCACGATGCGCGCTTCGGTGGACGGGACCGGCACGCCGATGCTGCCCGTGCGGCGCTCGCCGCGTAATGGATTCGCGTGCGTCAGCGGCGACGATTCCGTCATGCCGTATCCTTCCACGAGTCGTCCCTGCGTCAACATTTCAAAAGCGGTTTGGACTTCTTGCGGCAAGGGCGCCGCGCCGGACAAACACGATTTGACGGAATGCAAGTCATGTTTGTGTACATCCGGGCTGTTGATGAACGCGATATACAGCGCGGGCACGCCGGGGAAAATCGTCGGCTTGTACGTGTCAATCGCCATAAATGCTTGCTGCAAATCAAAGCGCGGGAACAAGACCAACGCACCCGCCTTGGCAACTGTCAGCAGCATGCCAATCATCATGCCGTACATGTGAAAAAACGGAATAATCGAGAGCGTTACCTCTTTGCCGTCTTGCGCGGTGGTGAACCACGAGACGGATTGCAAACAATTCGATACGAGGTTGCGATGCGTCAACACCGCGCCTTTCGGAACGCCGGTCGTGCCGCCGGTGTATTGCAACAACGCGATGTCGTCCGGCGAAATTTTTACGTTCGGTTTCGTGTCGCTCGCGCCTTGCAGCATCATCTTGAATGAATAATCTTTCGGGTCGAGCTGGACGCGGAATCCTTCTTTTTCTTCTTTCGCGAGGGTAAAGAGCAGCGACGCCACGGGATGAAAATAATCCTTGATGTTGGTCGCGATCACGCGCGTCACGCGCGTGTTCGCCTGCACCTTTTTGATCGCCGGATACCATTTCGTCATCGTGACGATCGTTTCTGCGCCGCAGTCGTTCAACTGCCGTTCGATTTCGTGTTCGGTGTACACGGGATTGAACGCGATCACGACCGCGCCCGCTTTCAACGCGCCAAAGTAGGCAATCACCAGCTGCGGCGAGTTGGGAAAGAGCAAAGCGACGCGGTCGCCCTTGCGCACGCCGAGCTGCATCAACGCGTTCGCAAAACGATTTGCCGCCGTATCCAAATCACGATACGTCAAACGTCCCGCCAACATACGACTGCCGATCGCCGCCGGAAAAATCGTCGCGGGATTGTTCGGGAAACGCGCCGCTGCCCGTTCCAGAAAATCCGGCACGACCATCCCTTCGGGATAATCAATCTCTGCCGGCACGCCCGGTTCGTACACCTTTTGCCATGGTTTGTCCATTGCTCCCTCTCTCCTTTTTGTGATGGAGTGATGGAGAGATGGAGTGATTGCGTGAGCGAGTGATAGAGTGAATCTCTCCCGCTCTCTATCTCTCCCTCTCTCTATCTCTCCCGCTCTCCCGCTCTCCCTCTCTCTATCTCTCCCACTCTCCCGCTCTCACTTTGCTTTCGCCATCGCCTCTTCGACCACCGCTTGCTTGAAATCTCTGGGTTCCACTTGCGTGGCGTACGTAATCACGCCGTCTTTATTGATCCCATAAATCACGACCGGAGTGTCCACACCGTACATGCCAAAGACTTCTTGCTTTTGGTCGTATATCACCGGGAACTTGATCCCGAGCTGCATCAAAAACGCTTTCGCCATCGTGACGCTCGGAATTTTGCGCGTGACGGAAACCATTTCGATGTCGGCGCGATTTTTTTCGTACAAGTTTTTCGCCCACGAAACCTGTGCGGGATTGATTTGATCGGGTGAAAAGGTAAGGACGATTCCTTTCGCGCCCTTGAGCGTTTCAAAATCAAATTCCCCGCCCAACAAATTCATCCCTTTGAATGCGGGTGCGCTGGAACCAACTTCTAACAACGCCATTGTAAAAATCCTCCCGGTGGTCAGTCATCAGTCATCAGTTATCAGTTATCAGTTATCAGTCATCAGTCATCAGTCATCAGTTATCAGTTATCAGTTATCAGTTATCAGTTATCAGTCATCAGTCATCAGTCATCAGTCATCAGTCATCAGTCATCAGTCATCAGTCACTGATCACTGTCCACTGATCACTGATTACTGGTTACTGGTCACTGTCCACTGATCACTGATTACTGATTACTGGTCACTGATTACTGGTCACTGATTACTGGTCACTGATTACTTGTTTCTCTTTGCCTTGCGTGTATCTTGCGCCAAACCGTTCAACACCAATTCCGCAAACATGGCGGCAATTTCGCGCGGGGTCAGCGCGCCGTCGGGCGAGTACCACTCGTACAACCAATTGCACATGCCGAGCAGCGCCAGCGTCGTCACCGTCACATTCACCGCGCGGAATTCGCCCGTCGCGATGCCTTGCGCCAGAATCGTCGCCAACAGTTCGGCATGTTTTTTGCCTTCGCCGCGCAGCTGTTTCTTTTGCGCGGCGCCGAGAAATTTTTGTTCGCGGAGAAACACGGTAAAGAGGTCGAGCTGCTCGCACAACGCGACGAGATGACATTCCAACGCGCGGCGCAATTTTTCGCTCGCGTTCAAATCGGACGCAACGATTTCTGCCAATTCTTGCGTGAACGCGCCGGTGCCGCGTTCGCAGACCTGCACGAGCAATTCTTCTTTGCTGTGAAAATAGTAATAGAGGGATGCCTTTTGCATGCCGACGGCGTTGGCGAGGTCTTGCATGGACGCGCCGTGATAGCCCTTGGCTTGAAAGAGGCGCAGGGCGGCGGCGAAAATTTCAGCTTGTTTAGCGTGGTTGGCGGGGGCAGGCGATTTTGCGCGCGGCGCTGCGCCGTCGCGCGGCGCAGGCAGGCGCACAGAGGAAGGCGGGGTGGATGCGGTTGGCGCGCGTCCGTTGACGCGCCCGGAGCTCGTTCGTCGAGTATGAGACGCCATAGTCTCCCGTTCGCTTTGTGACGCAGTGCGTCACAAACGCGATCACTAGCGACCGATTCTACCTAACGGTCGGTAGAGAGAGTATAGCATTGCTTTGCGCGCGCGTCAATAGGTTTATGACGCAGCGCGGCATGAATGAATAAAGCCCGGGAGCCGCGGGGGCGGTCTGACGCGCGGCATCGCGCAGTCCAACTGCGCGATCACAAGATAGGCGGCAAATGGACACAGCTCCAAAACGGATAAATAATGCGCCCGCTGTTACGTTTGCGCTGACACAGTTTTCTAAACACGTTTTGGAAAGGAGCGCCCACCATGCTCGTCCTCCGCCTTGCTCCGTCACCTCGCGTATCGCGTATCGCGAATCGCATATCGCGTATCGTCTCTCGTTTCTCGCATCTCGTTTCATCCCTCACTCGGTTCGGGACAGGCAGTTTTACGCGCTCCATCACTCTATCGCTCCATCGCTCCATCGTTCCATCGCTCCATCACTCTATCGCTCCATCGCTCCATCGCTCCATCGTTCCATCGCTCCATCGCTCCATCGCTCCCTCTCTCCCTCTCCCCCCCTCCCCCTCTCTCCCCCTCCCCCTCTCTCCATCCTTCTTTGCCTTCTGCTTTCATCGTAGAAGCACTGTTTCGCGCGCCCCAGTCCTTTCCGTTGCGGCGTAACACATACATCTCTCAAAATTCAAGGAGCCCAGCATGAAACTCGCATTGCTTTCCCGCCTTTCGCTGTACGTCGCGCTTTTTGTTGCCTTGCTGTTGCTGGTCACTTTTTCTCCGCCCCTGCGCGCACAGCAAGTGAGCCAACCAGGACCTGCCGCACCGCCGCCCGCCGCCGCAACACGCCGCGCCAAATCGTCCAAGACCGCGCTGCCGCAAGCCACGCGCACGCACGCCCGCCCCGGGACGCGCCACACGTAAACTTGCGCCCGGGGTCTATCACCTCACCGGCAGCATCCAACGCATCAAGGGCAAACGGATTACACTCCGCACCACGCACGGGGTGATGGCTTGGCGCGTCACTGCCAAATCACGCCTTGCCGCAGGGCGGAAAAAAATCGCGCTGGATGCCCTCGCAGCGGGCGCGAATGTGGACGCGCTCGTGCGCGTCAATGCCAAACATCAAATTCAAATTTTGCGCTTGAGCGTCAATCCGAACGCGACCCCGGGACGCAAAAATTCATCGCCGCCCAACGCGAACCCTGCGCCCCATGCGAATACCGCCATCACGGATCTCGCCGCAGGGCTGGGTTGGTCCGGCGCCCCTGCAATCACGGCGGATGCGACAGGTAATTTGACCGCGGTATGGTATTCGGATGGACCACCCGCCGGACTGTGGCTCAGCACGCGCGTCGCCAACAGCAGCGCATGGACCGCGCCGCAATATCTCGACGTGACGAATGATGCGGCGTGGCTGCCCGCGCTCGCCGCCACAAACCCTTTCCACCGGCGCGACCAGTTACAACGCCCAACTGGGCGCGACGCATTATGGCGGCGCAAGCCAACTGCACGCAGTGTGGCTCCAAGAAGACCTGACGCCCGACGGGTTCAGCGTCTATCACGTCATGTATGCCGAAGGGCAAGCCGCCGGAAATTGGACCGGTCCGACCGAATTGCACCAAGACAGCGCGTATTTGGAAATGACGGGCGCGGCGGCGGTGGGCAGCGCGCCCATGGTCGGTGTTGCATATCTGCCGTGGGCGTGCGACGAAAACGGCAACAATTGCGCGCCGCTCAACTATCGCGCATGCAATCTCGCGGCGGCGAACGGGGACTGCGCGAACGACGCGCAATGGAGTGCGCCCGAACAAGTTGCGCAAGATACCAACGCCCCCGCGCTGGCGTTTGACGCGGACGGGAACGCGCACTTGGCGTGGCGAAGTTTTGCGGACACGGGGTATGCGATTGCGTATGCCGCCAAGTTACAGAGCGGGGGATGGACGGGAGCAGCGAATGTGCTCTTTGGTCAAGGCGGCGGTGATATGCCGGGCAGTCCGCTTGTGGGCGCGGGTTCGGCTAACAATGTCTATGTCGGTTTGGACGACTGGACGCAGACGCCGCCGCTGCTCCAGTTGAGTCATTACGACGGCGGCGGCTGGACGACGGCGCTGCAGAGCAACGATGCGGCGTCCTACACGGAGCGTTGGGGTTCTGTTATCGTGGATGATGCAGGGGTAGGACAATTTGTGTGGAGCGGCGCGAACGGGCAAGTGTATTATGCGGAATTGGGAACGGCGAATCCCACGCCGACGGCAACGGCAACGGCTACATCTACGCCGACAGCAACCCCGACCCCAACCCAACCGTTGATTTCGCTTGCGGTGACAGATGCAAGTGGAAATGCAATGAGTACATTGGACATACAGAATGGATGGTACAAGCCAAATCCGCTGACTATTAAAATAATAGTAACGAACCCACAATCAACAGAGCTGACCACAGTAATCCCCTTCCAGTTTGGTTCGTCAAGTAACACGACACGGTTCTATATTGTGTCGGGAGCTGCAGGGTGTTCCGGTACGAAAGGTTCGTACAATGGTGAGCCCTACAGCTATATATCTTATGAAGGTGAATGCACTTGGACGTTCCAAGCAAATGAAACATACGCGTTTACTTGGAACGTGTGGATTCAGCCATCGAACGCGGGGCAGCTTGAATTGCGCGCAAGCAACGTAATGTTGGGCCAAGCCCAAAAGACCATTTCTCATCCAACCGCGCAAATCCATCCCATCATTTTCCTGCCCGGTCTCGGCGCGACGCTGCCGCCCAGATATGGTGGCGATCCCCATCTGGACAATGGTCCCGCGAATATTCTTGGGCAATACAATAATCTCTTTTGGGCGCTCGAAAAGATGGGTTTCGAGTGGGAAAAGACCTATTTCGAGTTTCCGTATGACTGGTTCACTTCGAACCTAACGTCCGCGGAACACTTGAAGACGAGAATTGATGATGCCAAAGGCAAAGCATCTGCGGTTGCGTGGGTATCCGGCAGCGATGGTACAGTGCCTATCAAAGTTGATTTGATAGGACATAGTACGGGAACATTGGTGGCACGCACCTATATTGAAAGTGCTGCCTCTTTGTACGGCAATGACGTCAGAAAATTTGTGAGCATTGGTGGACCTCAAAAAGGGCTGCCTGCACCCTATTATCCGCTGGAAGGCGTCCAGCCCCAGGGCTTGGATCCGATTCAAATGATTGCCCTGAACGATGTAGCGCCCACGCGCGCAAAAGCGCATGGCTATGATGTTACGTGTATCTATTATGCTCAAAACAATTGTTGGTGGGCGTGGAAAGATGACAACGAGAAATATCAATATGCTCACGATCCGGTCAATGGTCCAACCATCTTGCCCGAGTTCTTGGCTGCCTACAACGACATCATTGCCTCCCTACAAGACAGTCAAGGTAATCCGCTTCCTTTCGGACGCATGGCAAATCCCCTGTTGGAAGATTCAAGTGTCGTGGCTCATGAACAAGGTAATGGGCTGAGCGAGCAGATGGCGGGAAAAGCATTTGACGCTTATACGGGCAATCCAAAAGTTACGAGCGACCCCATTGGATGGGAGACCCAGTATTTCGGTCTGAACGCGCCAGCGCGCATGCAGTTGCTGGACGAGCGGTTGAATCCGGTCCAGGAAAATGTATGCATGATCTTTGGCGATGGACTAGATACAACCAGGTCCTATGAGGTTACGGATCCAAGCATCAGCCAAGCGCCATACTGGTTCAATGGAAAATATGTACAGGATCTTCCCAAAGACAAAGATCCTGACCATAAGGGTGATGGATATGTGCCAAGTATCAGCGCGAACCCAGAGGGTATCTGGTACAATGGACACACACCTTCGTCAATAGCCATTCCGAACAAGGAACATGCGACCTTGGCAGGTCAAGAAGAGACAATCCGCGCGACGATCAGGTGCTTGATGGGAAACGATATGGCAGGTTCTTTGGCGGCGGAGATGTTACCGAGCGCCGCTGAACAGGTACCGATGCCCGTAACGGGGATGATGTACATTGTGGCATTCAGCCCCGTCGAATTAACGTTGACCGATCCGAACGGACATCGGCTTGGGTATCAACCTGGCGCACCCAACGATACCATTCAGGAATTAGAGTTGGGGAGTTATGCTCGCGATACTACAAATGACGACAAGTACTTGACCCTGTTTAATCCCACGCCCGGAAACTATACGCTCACCGTAACAGGAACCGGTAATGGCGAATACCAACTCATGGGCACTTTTGGTGATTCGCAGGCAGCCGTCAGTTTGTTCGGGCGTGTGGGCAACACGGTCCAGGGTCAGGTTGACACGCTATCTTTTGATTTGCCGTCGGCTGCATCTCAAGTTCCCAACCCTCCCTTGATCGAAGCCGGAGATGACATTACCGGCACCGTTGGCGCTGTGCTTACACTTCATGGCGGGTTCACCGACCCCAACCCGAACGATACACACGAAATCGGTTGGGATTTTGGTGATGGGAGTACGCTTGCGGATACATTGACTCCGACACACAGTTACAGTGCGGCAGGCGACTTTACTGTGACGCTGACAATCACAGACACCGCTGGATTTGTGGTTAGCGATACCTTGCGCGCCAATATCATCGCGCTCCCAACTCCAACACCGACGGATACACCGACAAGCACGCCAACCAATACACCAACCGAGTCACCAATTCCAACCGAAACGCTAGCCAGTACCGCAACGTTCACCCCAACCAGCATACCAACGAGTACTGTAACACAAACGGTCACACCTACAGACGCGCCAACCGTTACAGCGACCTATACTCCGACCCCGACACCCATCCCCTCCAGCACGCCGTCTGTGACGAATACTCCCACTGCGGTCTCGGCAAAAGCAAAGGTCAAGGGCGAAGGCAAAATCCCCTCCACCGTAAGCGGCAAGAAAGCATCGTTCAAGGTCGAGGCGAAACGCAAAAAAGTGGGCGGTCCGCTTAAAGGGGAAATCGAGTATGAAGACAAAGCGGCGGGCATCAAGTTCAAGAGTACCACGCTTGAAGACTTGGTGGTTACAGAAAACCGCGCCGTGATTCAGGGCACGGGAATTCTCAACAAGACCACGACGGTTCAGTTCACCGTAACCCTTCAAGACAACGGCGAACCGGGCAGGGACACAGACACCTTTGCCATTTCTTTCAGCAACGGTTACGGCAACGACGGGACGCTGACGGAAGGAAATATTCAAGTTCGTGAGGACGAGCGAGACGAGTAGTTTTTGCGGCGAGCACAGCAATGCTGTGGGCTTGCGCGTGTATTTCGATGCGGTGAGCCGACCATCAAAATTCGATGCCTCGTTCGGACCATGACGGGGCGAGTCACAGCGAAGCACCGCCAAGCGTCAGCGCACGTGGCAGAACTATGACGCTTGGCGGTGTTGGGGAGAGGGAATTCACAATGCAGCGTCTTGTATCTTTAATCCAAACCCATCGCAGGGGCGTCACATTCCTCTCGCTCGTCTGGCTGTTGTATTGGACCTGGAGTTGGGGCTGGTGGCTGCCGCGCAATCATGTGTTCGAATTCTTGTTTCAATGTCTGGCGCCGCCATGGAGCGAAGAAGCGCGCTATCCTGACAATGTAGATGTGCTTGTGGCTGCATGTGTCGGTGATGCGGACAAGGCGGCGCGCCTTGCGCAACTGCTTGATGCAGGATATCGCGGTTCGTATCCGATCGTGGAGTATTGGATTCTGGAACAGCGAAAAGCCACAGGAAATGCGGACCTCACCTATTGGCTCGTGAATGTGAAATCGAACGAACAGGTTCCGTTGGAACATATAGCTCTGGAAGAGGGGGCTAATATCTCTCGTGAACTCAAGTCGCGGCTTCAGACAGCAAAAGGAATTTACCCAATCTTTAATCTAGCCGTGGTGGTACAAGACCCGTCTCTCCCCACACCAAGCACCAGTTTTTTGCTTGAACAAAAGGGTGCAGAATATCCAACTCTTTACGGCAAGCTTAGTACCGCAGGTATAAAATCGATGGCCCGGAGCGGTAAAGTCGTAGGTAATTTCTCTTTGGATCGTACTTTTCGATCTGCCAACGGCATTTTTCTATCCTTGAACGACCAATTGATTTCATCGGATGGTGACCTTAACTCGGATTTCTCGTGGGCGGGCTGGGCAGCCGAGAATCGGGGTGTCATTTTTGAAGGCAAGCCCATCTATGTAATCGGTACGATCCAAAGTTTCTTGGGACCGACGTGGCTTCCCGTCGCACAACCGGTGCTCTTACTCAAAATCCCTCAAGAGTATCTTGCGCCGCAAGTGCGTCAAGCACAGGAATCCCACGATCTTCAAGAAACCCTCGCCAAGTTAGTCGGAAACGTAATCGGCTTGGTTTCGCTGGGGTTTACCATTTGGTTGGTGAGTTCAAAATACTGGACACGCTGGCGTCCCAAAGCAGCGTTAACAAAATAGAGCGCGCGAATACACGGCACTCCGCGCACGTTTTATGCGACGGTCAATCAGACCTACTCCACCAAGCAAACCGTGACAATTGCGAATCAAATTTGCACGCGAACGATGCCAATGCTATAATCGCGCCCGTTCGTTTCAAACAAAATCCGCAAAGTATTTCTTTGCACGTACCTTTTCGCTCTGCGCCTCGCACAAGAACGCGGGCGCGTTTTTTGTGCTGCGCAGTGGGCAGGTTGCAAAAAGGAATCAACCGCTTTGGGCGATGGAAATCCTTTTTGTGAACTGCCCAAGCATTTCCCAAGGGAAGGAGCCCTCTTGTCAAACTACGAATTGACCTACATCTTGCGCCCACTCGAAGAAGCCAAACTCGACGCCGCCAATGCCCGTATCGCCGCACAGGTGAAAAACGCCGGTGGTGAGATCGTCGCCCGCAACGATTGGGGTAGACGCCGCCTTGCCTTTCCGATCCACAAAAACCACGACGGGTACTATACTACGCTGTATGTGATGCTGCCGGGCACTGCCGTGCGCCCGGTCGAACGCGCGCTGAAATTAAACGACGACGTGCTGCGCTTTTTGTGCGTGCGCGTGGACAAACTCACCCCGCCCCAACCGCCTGCCCCGGCGCCCGCAGCGGCGGCGACAGAAACCGCAGCGGCAATGGAAGCGGCGCCTGCGGCGCAAGCTGCGGAAGCAGCCGCCGCAACACCGGCAACGGAAACACCCACTGAGGTACCGGCAACGACAACAGAAGGGAGTTGAACATGGCACGCGGTCTCAACAAAGTCATGATCATTGGCAACCTTGGACGCGATCCCGAAATGCGTTATACGCCGAGCGGCAAGCCCGTCACCTCGTTCAGCGTCGCGGTTTCGCGCACCTACATGAAACCCGAAGGCGAACGCGCCGAAGTCACCGATTGGTTCAACGTCGTCGCGTGGGGGCGGCTCGCCGAAATTTGCAGCCAGTACCTCACCAAAGGTTCGATGGTCTATGTCGAAGGGCGTTTGGAAACGCGCAGTTGGGAAGGCGACAACGGACAAAAACACTATCGCACCGAAGTCGTCGCCAATGATGTAAACATTCTCGACCGCAAGGGGCGTCCGGACGACAGCGGCGCGCTGGATTCTGCCCTGGGCGACATTAGCGCGCCGGGGACGGACGAACCATCCATTTGAATTTAGCCCGACCTGACAGGTTTCGACCACAATAGTTTTGGGCAACGCATTCGCAAAAGTTCGCAGCAGACGCCACTCTTCACGCGAAGGTTGCAAAAACCTGTCAGGTCTTATCAGGAGCAATTAACGTAACGTATGGACAATCCAACACGCAGCAGTTCCGGTCCGCGCAGCAGTTCCGGTCCGCGCGGCGGTGGGTCGGGCGGCGGACGCGGTCCGCGCTTCGAGCGCGGCGGCGACCGCAATCAAACCAACCGCGATGGACAGCGCCGTTTCGCGCCGCCCCAGCGCCGGGTCTGTATTTACTGCAAAGACAAAAACAAGGTCATTGATTACAAGAACGGCGATCAACTACGCCGCTATCTGACCGATCGCGGCAAGATTCGCCCGCGCCGCAAAATCGGCACCTGTGCGCGACATCAACGCGAATTGGCCGTGGCCATCAAACGCGCGCGCCATCTTGCGCTCTTGCCCTTTGCGCCCGAACACGTGCGCGGTATGAACGGATAACGCCGCCGCAACTTTTCGATCCAAAAACAGCAGGGCATAGGCGGCGCGAACGTCTATGCGCTTGACGAGTCTCCACGCCCAACGTACATCGAGCAAAAAGCGTGGAGACTCGTCATTTTGAACCATGCCCAAAAAGAATCAACCCCAATCTGAAACGCGCAAACAATCGCGCGTGCGCGAACGCGAACAGCAACAGCAGCGCGTGCTCTTGATCGCGCTCGGCATTGTCGGCGCGCTCATTGTGATCGTGCTCGGCCTCGGCTATTGGCGCACCGTGCTCGCCATTCAAGATGAAACCATCGCCACCGTCAATGGCGCGCCGCTCAAGGTGCGCGATTATCAAGCCCGCGTGCGTTACGATACGCAAGTCATCTTGTCGCGCATCAACAGCATCAACAATGCTTTCCAGCAGTTCGATCCGAACGATCCCTCGATGCAGTCCATCGTGCAGTATTACCAGCAGCAGCTCTCGCAGCTGCAAACCGCGCTCTTGCAAGTATCGAGCAAAGGCCTCGAAAACGCCATTGACGACGAGCTCGTGCGTCAAGAAGCCAGCAAGCGCGGCATCACCGTCACAATGGCAGAAGTGGACAACGAAATCGAATTCTCGATCAAAGAGAATCTCGGCTATGACCGCCCTACACTCACACCGACCGCCGGTCCATCGCCTACGCCGACCAACACGCGCATGCCTACTCTCACGCCGACCAACACCGCCACGCCATCCGTCTCGCCGACGGCAATGGCAACCCTCACCGCTACTGCAACGCTGACCGCGACTCTGGCGGCAACGCCAACGGAAAGCCCGACTGAAACACCGCAGCCGACCCAAACGCCTTTGAGCGCGGAAGCATACCACACCGAGCTGAACAAGCTCAAAGACAATATCAGTCAGGGCCAATACTCGTTTGACGATTACCGGAAAATTGTCCAGACAAATTTGCTGCGCGAAAAATTGAACGATGCGCTCGCCAAAGAGGTCAAGACGACGGCAGAACAAATTCACATCGCGCACATTCTCGTCAAAACATTCGACGAAGCGCAAAAGATCCTAGAGCGGTTAAAAGCAGGCGAGGATTTTGAAAAGTTGGCAGTAGAACTTTCGATTGACCCCAGCGCCAAGACCAACAAAGGCGATCTCGGTTGGGCGGCGCGTGGGCAGTTCATTCAAGAATTTGAAGACGCGGCGTTCAGTCTGCCCGTGCTTCAGGTCAGCGCGCCCGTGACTTCGACGTTCGGTCTGCACGTCATCAAGGTTCTCGAAAGGGACGCGAATCGCGCGCTCGACGAAGCCGCGCTGGCGCAGAAACGGGCAACCGCACTCGACGACTGGCTCAAGCTCGTTCGCGTCACTTCGACGATCCAGCGCTTTTTCTCGGCGGACTATGTGCCGAGCGAAGTCAAAAAACCGATCAGTTCCGCGACGAATCAATAAGAGACAGATCGGGCGAGGACAAGCCGTCGCCCCTACATCCAGCCCACAAAAAAACCGCGCCCCTCAAGGGCGCGGTTTTTTGCTTACAACATCGCGGCGGCGAGTTCCGTCAGCGTCTCTTCATTCCTGAAATAATCGTGCGAACGAATCGGGTCGGTATCCACATCTACAAACACGTCGCGCAGACGGAACGGGCGCGAAGGAAACACCGGCCCCAGTGCGTTGGCAACCGGGTCGGTCGAATCGTACAAATTCAACCATTCGCCCACATTTCCGGGAATTGCACCGAGGTCGCCCGTACGCAGATTCAAACGACGTAATTTGGACAGCGGCGAGCCGAGCGTAAAAAGCGACGCGACATTGGAATTGCCCGCCGACTCTTTGAGGCAATCGAACGCGACCACCGAGCCAAGCGAATGACTCGCAATCACGATTTCGTCGCCCATGCCCAACGCCTGATTCAAGCCGTCGCGCATGCGCGTCTGAATCGCGCTGTACGTTTTGGAATCGAACAGATAGCCCGCGACCTGGGTCAAATCCGTCGCGATGACTTCGGCGAGGAACTGCGCGGGCATGGCGAACGCGATGGTGTGGCGCTCGTATTGCGGCAGCGCGTTGAAATCACTTTGCACCAACATCGCGAAGGCGGCTTTGAAATTGGCGACTTCGTCTCCATCCAGCGTTCGTCCCCTTTTGCCGCGTGTTTTGCCGCGCGCGGCAACGCCGAGCGACGCGCCCACGCTCGCGATATCCGAGTACCACACGCCGACGGCAGGCGGTTGCGTGCCCAACAGCGCGGTCAACGCGGCCAAGGGTTCCTTGAAATAATTCTTCTTGAATTTACCTGCGCCGTGAACGAAAACGATGACTTTGGACATGGGGAAATTGGAAATTAAAAATTAGAAGTTAGAAATTCACACCCCGAATCCTCAATTTCTAATTTCTAATTTCTAATTTTGAATTTTACTTTTTCGCTTCCGCAAAAAAGAAGCGGTGCGCCGCGCGCATACAGCGGTCTTGGACGACTTGCAAGCCCGCCTCTGCGGCGCGTTTGGCGGCGGCGTCGTTGTGCACACCTTCTTGCATCCACACCACCTTGGCGCCGATTTTGATCGCATCTTCGACGACCGGCGGCGCCTCTTCGGAACGCAAAAAAATTTGCACCGTGTCTATCGGAATTTCTTTCGGAATCGCAGTGAGCCGCGCATACACCTTTTCGCCGAGAATCTCCGTCCCATTCGGATTGACGGGAATGATGCGATAGCCATGCTCTTGCAGATATTTCGGCACATCATGGGCCGGCCGATTTGGACGCGACGAAATGCCGACGACGGCAATCGTTTTGGTATCGAGCAAAATCTGTTTAACTTGGTCGGGAGACATGCGAGTAACGAGTGCTGAGGACTGAGGACTGAGTAAACGAAAAAGCGGCGCTCAGTCCTCAGTCCTCGTTACTTTTGACTTTGACTGAACGGCAGCGCGACTTTGAAACACGTATGCCCCGGTGTGGATTCGGCGGAAAGGCGCCCGTGATGTTTGAGCACGATGGCGTTGTATGAAATGTGCAAGCCCAAGCCCGTGCCCTGCCCGACCGGTTTCGTCGTAAAGAACGCGTCAAAGATACGCGGTTGAATTTCGGGCGGAATGCCGGGCCCATTGTCGCAAATCTCGACGCAGACGTGATCGGGTTCGCCGTACGTACACAACGTCAATTCGCCCTCGCCCTGCATGGCGTCAATCGCGTTGTCAATGATGTTCGTCCACACTTGATTGAGTTCGCTGGCGTACGCCTCCACCTTGCGCAAATCGCGTTGATAGTTGCGCTGAATGGTGACGCCTTGTTTCCACTTGTTGCGCAAAATCGTCAGCGTGTTTTCCAAACCTTCGTGCACGTCCACTTCTTGCAGCGGCGCTTGATCGAGATACGAGTATTCTTTGACGGCTTTGACGATTTTGGAAATGCGTTCGGCGCTGTCGGCAATTTCATCCAACAAGGCAATTCCGCTGCCGCGCGCCGCCGCCCATTCAATCACCAGCGGCAAAGTGCGCGCGTCAAACGTCGCGTCGAGTTGTTCCAATTTTTCGCGATCAAAACCCAACGCCACCAAACGCGGCGCAACTTCCCACGGTTCAGGAATCGCGTGTTCGCTCAACCAATCTTGAATTTCACTTTCGTAGTCCGCGCGCGCCAGTGCATCAAGCGTTTGGGCCCGGCGCGCCCCTTCGTCAATTTGCGCGCGCAGCGCAGTCAACGCCTTGCGCTGTTCCACCGGCACGTCCAACCCGTCGAGCTGCACGGTCAATTGTTCGACCTGCCGTAAATCGGCGCGCAATTGGGACGCGCCGCGTTTCACCGCCGCAGCGGGATTGTTCAATTCGTGCGCGATGCCTGCCGAGAGCGTGCCGAGCGAAGCCATTTTTTCGCGCTGCTGCAGCATTGCCTGTGAGGAGCGGATGCGCTGTGCGAACGTGCGCAGAATCGCGCGCGCTGCCGTCGGACTCCAATCCATCAGCGCCATGAACGTCTCTTGATCTATTTGCAAGATGCGGCATTTTGTCAGCGCGATGACGGACGCATAGCGCGGCGCTTGATCGAGCACTGACATTTCGCCGATGACCTCACCCGCGCCGCGCTCCGCCAGAACCACTTCCCCACCACCGGATTTTTTGCGTACCTGGACCATGCCCTCGACGATGATGTACATCGAATCGCCTATTTCGTCTTCACGAATCAAATAGTCGCCGGGCGCGAGCTCGAACTCGCGGCTCATTGCGACGAGGCGCTCCAACGCGTAATCGTCGAGACCGGAGAAGAGCGGGATTTGGCGGAGAAAGTCGTTCAAGTTAGGTGACTTTATACCGTCGTCAGATACTCATGCACCATCGAAATCGCGGTGCTGCCTTCGCCTGCCGCTGCCGCCACGCGATTGCGCGCGCCTTGACGGACATCGCCTGCCGCAAACACGCCGGGGATATTCGTCTCTAGCAGCATCGGTTCGCGTTTGAGTTTCCAATCGGGGGGCCACTTGCCGTTCTCATCGCGCAGCGCGGGACCCGTCAACAAATGTCCTTTGGGCCCGCGGCGCAGCATCCCCTCGGCAAATTCACTGCGCGGGCGCTGTCCGATAAACACAAACAATGCCGCGCCGGGGATCGTTTCGTCGTGTCCCACCTTGCGGTCATGAATCGTCACCGCTTCCAACTTGTCGGTACCGTGCAAGGCAACCAATGATGTGCCGAGACGCACTTGGACGTTCGGCGTTGCATACAGCGCATCGGTGAGATATTGCGACGTGGACAATACACTGCGTACGAGCACCGTCACCTTGCGACAATAGCGCGCGAGAAAGAGCGCGTTTTGCGCCGCCGAATTCGCGCCGCCGACGACAAAAACATCGCGGTCTTTGAAAAACATGGCTTCGGTGTACGCCGCGCCGTAATACACCCCTTTACCCGTAAGTTCTGCCGCGCCCGGCAAATCGAGAATGTGAAACGACGCGCCCGTCGTAATCAGCACCGTTTTGGTCACAATCTCGGCGCCGTCGTCCAAAACCAAAACGCGGTACGGGTCTTGCACGCGCAGCGCGCTCACTTGCTGTGTCGCGAGAATTTCGGCGCCAAAGCGTTGTGCCTGTGTCAACGCGCGGCGCGTCAAATCCAAGCCCGACAACCCTGCAGGAAAGCCCAAATAATTTTCAATTTTCGGACTGCTGCCCGCTTGACCGCCCGGCGATTCGCGTTCGAGGGCGAGCCCCTGCTCGTAATGCGCGCGTGCGGCGGGATAGTTGCCTTGCTTAAATTCGATGACGCCGAATTGCTGCAAGGTGTAGGCGATGCCGCCTTTGTCGCCCAGTTCGCGTTCGAGGGCGAGCGCCTGCTCCAAGTACTCTCGTGCGGCGGGATAGTTGCCTTGGTCCGATTCGATGCTGCCAAGTTCGTACAACGTGGCGGCGAGAGTGGAACGAGCGTTTGCGCGCAACGCAAACGCTCGACTTGTTTCCAACGCTTGTCGCGCATTCGCAAACTCGCCGCCATATGACCATGCCCGTCCGAGATAATAAAGCGCCAATGCTTGGTCTTGTACATTTTCCAATCGTTTTGCGGTATTCACTGCGCGCTGAAAAAGTCGAACGATTTCCAAGTACTGGACATGACCAAATAGCTGCTCACCCAAGTTGATTTGGGAGCGAAAGAGGCGATACAAATCAAATTTGTCTTGCGCGAACTGATGCAAAACAGAAACCTGCCAGCGTAAAATTTCGATGTTGTTTGAAATCGCAAGCATTCGTTTGTATTCACGCGCACGGTGTTCATTTCCCGCCAGTGTCCAGAGCCGCGCGAGTTTGCGCGCGTGCAGGTGCGTTTGTGGATAGTACGCTTTTTCCAATGCCCGGACGAGCGCGAACGCATTGCCGCGTGTCTGCGCGTCCGACGGATATTTGACGAAAACATGTTCGTGGAACGGAAAACGAAAGGAATACAGCGCGAGCTCTTTTTCTGTTTCGCCCAGCAAAACGGTTGTCCATCCCGCCTCGTTCAAAATGCCGCGCGGATTGGTTTCGGACTCGACCAAATAGTCGTCGAAAAAATCAATCAAATCGTTCGCATCGCCTTGACACGCTTCCGCCACCGCCTCTGCGGTAAAGGGGCTGCCCTCTAGCGCGCCGAGCTGCAAAATCGAAAAAACGAGCTCGGTCTCGAATGGGCTATCCTCATCCAGTAATTGCTCAACCTGCTGCTCAGCAATATCTTTGGCAGGGCCCCACACCCATTCCTTTGTGTCCGCGCGCGCTTGGAGCGTCCCTGTCGGAGAATACTCGACCACGCGTTCCCGCACCCACTCGTTCCACAATACCTGAATCAATTCAGGAATCCCGTCCGTCCATTCGTGCAAACGGCGCGCGAGCGAGCCATCTATCCGCATTGGAAAAAGATGGTGGATGTCGTCGAGCGTCAATGGCGCAAAGAAACGCGCTTGCCCCACTTGGCGCGCGACCGCATCTTGCACAAGCCATTGACTTTCCAACAAATTATCCTTGGCAATTTTTTCCAGAGGCGCATTCGCTTCGACCGTCGCAATCAAAAGCAGCGGCAAGTCGCGGTGCATCTCGTTCAACACGCGCCGCAAAATATCTATCCACGGCGAATCCGCATACGTCAAATCTTCCAGCAAAATCGCGACGTGATAATGCTGCGAAACATGACGCATGAACTCTTTTAAAACAAATGGGTCATCTTGCAACGCGAACGAACGCTGCGTTTTTAGTGCTTCAAGCAGTGATTTACTTTTGGCGAGGAGCTGCACCGCCAACGCCAGCCAGGGCAATCCAGCAATCTTGATCGCTTTGGGAAAATATTTTTCGACAATCGGCGCGAACTGCGCGTATTGGTGCTGCCAGCGCGCGTCTTCGGAAACCAGTTTCTCCCAATCACGCGGATGTTTTTCGCGGTCGTGGAATTGAACGCTCGCCGTGATCACATTCGATTCATTCCCCACCGCTTGCAAAAATTTGCGCGCTGTCGCTTTGCGGTGCATTCCCTCCCCACCCAAAAGAAAGACTGTTTGTCCTTTGCGCGTTGTGCGAACGGCTGAAAAGAGCTCGAGCAAATCATTTAATTCTTGTGCACGCCCGATTGGCGCGACAAGTTGGGGTAAAGGAGTCATGGAGGAAATCTCCTCGGACACACCTATGTGGCGAATTGATAAATCGCGGGGCGATAACGCGGCTCGGGAATCGGTTTGCCTTCGGCGCGCGCGGCTTCAAGCCATGCTTGTTTGGCAATTTCTACCTCTCTGAGCGCTTCTTCGGGCGTATTCCCAAACGCCGAGCACGCTTCCAAGTCAGGAATGTCGGCGATGTATCCTTCGTCCTCTTGGCTGTAAAAAATGTTGATATGATAATCTTTCATTCCTCACCCTCCATGTGTAGATTATAACGCTCTACAAGTTTCAAGAATTGTCGGATCTGATAGGGCTTGGCTTTGCCATTCACATTTTGCAGGTTGACGAGTTCCACCACTTGCGCATGAGTAAAAATGTGATGGCTGCCCTTGATACGCGATAAACGAAAGCCAAATGCTTCCACAAGTGCAAGCATATCACTGAAAGAAATGTTCTTGGATCCCGCAAGCGCGCGCTCAAGGATTTTTCGTTTGCTCATTGCATCGTTACTCCTCAAGGTTATTTTTCATTCGATATTCAAAACAACATGCCTTGTTGTGGCGGCGTGTCCCTTTCCTTCTGCATCTTGTGCGCGTAAATCGCCTCCGCCAGCGCGTCAAAATCCAACGCCTCCGCGTCCAAACGCCGCGCGCCGCCTTTCAACAAACCTTCGGTGCCCGCGCTGCCCGGCACGGCGTACACCAAACGTCCTTGTTTGCGCGCGCGTTCTGCCGTGTCCAGACTGCCGCTGTGCGCGCTCGCTTCGACCACAATCACCGCGCGACTCAGACCGCTGATGATGCGGTCGCGCGCCATCAATTGCGGACCGCGCGGCGGTGTGTTGGGCATCACTTCCGAAAGCACCGCGCCGCGCGACGCGATACGTTCCGCCAGTTCCGCGTTTTCGCGCGGGTGAATCACGCGAATCCCTGAACCCAACACCGCAATCGTTCTGCCATCTTCCGCGTCCAATGCCCCGCGATGCGCTGCGGTATCAATCCCCAACGCCAAACCGCTGACGACGGTCAACCCGCGCAGCGCCAATTCTCGCGCTATCGTCTGAGCGATTGAAATCGCCACTACAGTTGGCTCGCGCGTCCCCACAATCGCCGCCGCGTTTTCATCTGCT
The DNA here is from genome assembly GCA_016209205.1 of Chloroflexota bacterium. Taxonomy (GTDB): domain Bacteria; phylum Chloroflexota; class Anaerolineae; order UBA4142; family SHND01; genus SHND01. The sequence continues at coordinate 46,340 of JACQWQ010000026.1, read as the reverse complement.
TTTTTCAACGCGCCGCGCGCAAACAAAACCACCGGCGCATCTCTTAATGCACGCAGCAGTTTTGGGAAACGCGCGTCGTCCCACGTCCACAAATCAATGTCGTCCTGCGTGAGCGCGTAGATTTCTTGCTGAACGTTTTCGAGCGAGACCGCGCGCAATTGTTCTACCACCGCTTCGGTGATGCGCGGAATTTCCAACAGCTGCGCGTCGGTCGCGTCAAACACCGTCTCAATGTCGCCAAACTGTTGAATCAATTTACGCGCCGTCGCGCCGCCGATGCCAGAGAGAGACGCGAGCGCGAGCCAGTGTGCTTTGGACATGAAATCAAAGCCATTCCAATAAAAAATTTTCGTAGAAAATTTTTTATTGGAATGGCTTTCTCTACCGATCAGAATGAATGGTCTTGGTCAACGTGAGCACGACGATGCTCGCAGCGCCGCCGCGCTGCAAGACGCGCGCCGCTTCCTGCAAGGTCGCACCCGAATCGTACAAATCGTCTACCAAAAGGATATGCTTGCCGCGCAAATCGCCGCGCAGCGCGAACGCGCCGCGCACGTTGGCTTGTTTTTGCGCGAGCGCGGTCATTTCTTTTTGCGGCTGCGTCGCACGCGTTTTCACCAGCACGCCCAGCAGCGCGGGGGTTTCTAATGCTTCTGCCAACGCGCGCGCCAAATGACTCACGGGGTCAAACTCGCGCGGCGTCGAAGGCGGCACGGGAATTACCGCATCAAATTTCGGCAAGCCCGCCTGCGCGCGCAACAATTCCACCCACCGCTGCGCCAAATCGCGCGCCAAGCCGTGTTCGTCGCGATATTTGTACCGAAACACGAGATCGCCAATCACGCCGCGATTTTGCGCGTCGCCGTCAAAACGCGAATGAAAATCCAACGCCCAACCGGCGCGCCAGGGTCCCGACAACACGCGCGCGTGCGGCTGCGCCAGAAAATCATCAATTGTGGGGACTGGCGACTGGGAACTGGCGACTGATGACTGATGACTGATGACTGATGACTGATGACTGGTGACTGGCGATTGGAGACTGGGCGATTGGGCGATGATGGCTAGAACTTGCGCGCCGTATTTTTCCGATTTGTTAAAGCCAATGCCTTTAATGTTCAACAGCTCTTGCCGTGTCTTGGGTTTCAACGTTGCAAGTTCGTGCAGCACCGCATCCGAAAAAATCATGTATGGCGCAATTTGATCAACGCGCGCTTTTTCGCGACGCCACGTGCGTAATTTTTCAAACAACGCGGTGTCCTCAGACGGACGCGCTGTAGATTGATTTGGCGCGTCCGTTGCCGCGGGCAATAAATAGCCCTTGTCGTTTTGACTGAGCAATCCATGCTCGATCAAGACATCTACTTGAAGCGTCACATCAATGCGGCTCTGACCGGCTAGACGTCCATAAAAGGAACTGGCTTGATATTTTTCGACGCGCTCTGCTTCGGACCCAACCAACACCTTGGCGATGCCGCTGCGCGGCAATTGACCCGGCATGTTTTTTACACATTCCAAAATCAAATCAATCGTCTGCGTGGAATCAAACTCGCGAATTACTTGCAGAATTTCATTGCCGTATTGTTCGATGACCTCCGCGCCCAGCCCGTTATAGCTGCGCAATTCGCCGAGCGTTTGCGGTCTGCCTGTCGCAAGGCGGCGCAGGGTTTCGTCGCCGAATAAATAATAATCGGGGTTGCCGCGCGCCAACGCTTCGCGGCGCCGCCATTCGCGCAAGGGTTCCAGCGGCAAGTCTTTCAAGGGCGCGATCTTGGAAACGGTGGGCAGTGGTGTGGAAACAGCAGGCGTAATGCCTTGTTCGCGCTTCCATGCTTCGACCACACAGCGAATGACACTGTAATCAATCTCTTCAGGCAGGCGCGCTTTGATGGGCGCGAGGTAACCGGCGGAACCCACTTGTACGATCGCCGCGCGAATTTGATTTTGTAACGCTTGCGGCACGACCGCGTTCACGTCCACGTGACCTTGCGCAATCAACTGCGCGAGATGCGAATAGATGGTGCCCAGCGTGAGACCGCGTGTGGCGGCGATTTGTTCGGGCGTATCGCCTTGCGCCAACAATTGCGCAGTGAGCGCGACGGTGCCGCCCGCTTCGCGTTCGGCGTACGCGCGCGCCAGAGCGCCGGGTTGCGGCGCGCGAAGGTTTGTGGCAATTGCCGCGCGTGTTTTCAACGCGTGCTCACCGCGCGGCGTGAGCGCAAGCGTCGGATATTCGCTGCCGACCTGTTTCAAATAGCCGTCGTCGAATAGTTTTTGAATTAACGTCTCGAGTTCGGCTTTGCGCAGCGCGTCGAGTTTGCCATAGAACGGCGATTTGACGAACGGCTGCACATCTTTCGCGCGCGATCCTTTCAAAATGTCCGCGAGTTTCCCCTTACCGATTTTGCGTTGAAACGCTTGCGCGGCGTCGAGCACCGTGAGCGCAATGTGTTCCGTTTCGGTCGCCGCCGCGCGGGCGGTCGCTTGTTCTGTTTTCAGTTCCGCGCGCGCCGCGTCGTTGTCACAGCACAGCGGCGCATCCGCCGCGCCGTGGTCGCCAAAATAGTCCAAAATGACGCGGCGGCGGCACGCGTTGGTTTCGGCGTACGAAACAATTTTTCCCAACAAGCCGCGTTTGTGCTGTTGCCGCGCTTGCACCTGCGCGGCGATTTGGCGCAGCAACCCTTCGTTCAACGGCGCAACCTTGACGCGCATCGCGCCAAATTCGTCAAACGGTTCGCGTGCAATCAAGCGCGCGGCTTCCAATTGTTCGAGCGCCACGCGCGCGGTCACTTCGCGCAAGCCAATGCTTTGTTCGATGGCGAGCGCGTTGGTCTGCGGGTGCGTTTGCAGGTATTGATGCAGCGCGCGTAATTGGTCGAGAGTGGGCGAATCGTTGGCGATAAAAGATTCGTGCAGCGCGGTATCTTTGGGGGAATAGATCAACGTCGCGCGCGCGGGCAAGCCGTCGCGTCCCGCGCGTCCTGCTTCTTGATAATACGCTTCGAGCGTGCCGGGCACCGTATAATGCAACACAAAGCGCACGTCGGGACGGTCAATGCCCATGCCGAACGCGTTGGTCGCGACGACGAGCGGCAAATCGCCCGCGAGAAATTTGTCCTGCACGTCGTGACGCGTTTCATTGTCCACGCCCGCGTGATAATGCGCGGCAGGCAATTTACAAACTTGCCTCACAAAATCCGCGACCTCTTCAGTGTCCCGCCGTGTGCCCGCGTAGATAATTCCTCCGCCTTGCGCGGAGGACGCCCCTTCGGCATGCGATAAAATTTCGCGCGTGAACGCGAGTTTGGTTTTGACATCCGGCGCGTACAGCACTTCGAGATACAAATTCGGGCGATTAAAGCCAGTGACGAGCCGCTCGGCGTTTTGCAATTCGAGCATTTTGATAATGTCATCCTGGACGCGCAGTGTCGCGGTGGCGGTGAGCGCGAGCGTGACGGGCGGTTTGAAATCGCGCCGCGCTTCGGCAATGTGCAAATAATCGGGACGAAAATCGTGTCCCCACTGCGACAAACAATGCGCTTCGTCAATCGCGAGCAAACTGAGCGGCGCGCGTTTCAACGCGCCGCGAAATGCGCCGCTGCGCAAACGTTCGGGCGCGACGAGGACGATTTTGTATCGCTGCTGCGCGAGCGCGTCGAGCCGTTTGTTTTGCTCCGCGACGGTTAGCGAAGAATTGATGTACGTCGCCGCAATGCCGCGCCGCGTCAACGAATCCGCCTGGTCTTTCATCAACGCGACGAGCGGCGAAATGACCAGCGCGGTCCCGTCGCGCACGAGCGCGGCGAGTTGATAAATCAACGATTTGCCCGAACCGGTGGGCATGACGACGAGCGTGTCGCGTTCATTCAAAACGTGATGCAGCGCGTCAAGTTGTCCGGGGCGGAAGGCGGGATATTGAAAATATTTTTCGAGCGCAGCGTGCAGCGCCGCGTCGTCAATGGGGGATAGGGTAGACACGGACAGTATTTTCTACGAAATGGGAAAGAAATACAAGGGGTTGTTGTGCTGAAAAAAATCGTCGTCTTGCAGACGACGATTTTTTTCAGCAATTGGCTTTGACGCGCACCGCGCTCAACAACTCTGCAACCAATTCATACCGATGAAACGGCGGCATGATGTAGACGCCGTGCGCAAATTCCGTCAGCTCTTGCCACAACTCACTCGCGATTTTCAAACCCTCTGCCTGTCCCGCGTCGCCCGCACGGCGCATTCGTTCGCGCAGCGCGTCGGGGATGATGATGCCCGGAACTTCGTTGTGTAAGAATTCCGTGTGTCGCGAATTTGCCAGCGGCAGCACGCCTGCGAGAATCGGCAGTTCGAGTTTGCCATACTCGTCCGCGTAGCGCTTCAAAAATTCGCGCGCGACGTTTGGATCATAGATCGGCTGCGTCAGGCAGAAATCCGCGCCCGCTTGAATTTTTTTGCGCAGGGTTTTGATTTCACGCGCCGCGTCACGCGCGCCCAAATCGCACGCGACGCCTGCGGTGAACGAGCACGGCGCGCCAATCGAAGTGCCCGCATGGTCAACGCCTTGATTGAAATGCTGCTTGACCAATTTCACCAGACCGGAAGGAACGACATCGTACGCGTCGGTCGCCTGCGGGTAATCGCCCGTCGCGACGGGATCGCCCATGCACGCGAAAATGTTGCGGACGCGTAGCGCGTGCGCGGCGAGCAAATCGCCGTGAACGCGTAAAAGATTTCTGCCGCGCACGGGAAAATGCAATACCGCTTCCGCGCCGACTTGTGTTTGCACCAAATGCGCGACGGCCCACGCGCTCATGCGCATTTGTGCGCGGGGTGTATCGGCGACGTTGATAATGTCCGCGCCCGCTTGTTTCAAAAGCAGCGCGCCCGCCAGCACCGCGTCGGGATTGAACCCGCGCGGCGGATCCATTTCCACGCCGACGATGAAACGTCCCGCGTTGAGTTTTTGCTGTAGCTGTGTCGGCGGTTCAGGCGCGACGGGCGCGGCTTGTTTTTCGCGCGCGGCGACGGATGTAACGCGCGCGTGTTTACGCGCGTGCGCGTCGAGCGCGAGGCGCATCATGCGAATATGCTGCGGTGTCGTCCCACAACAGCCGCCAATGAAACTGACGCCCACTTCGGCGAAACGGCGCGCGTAATCGCCGAAATAATCGGGCGTCGCGGGATAAAAAATGCGTCCGCCGCTCGCTTCGGGGAAACCCGCGTTGGGCTGCGCGGAAAAATAAATCATGCCGGGTTTGCGCGGGTCCTGGCGCACGGTCTCGATCATCTGCTCGACGACCCGCAAAACCAAAGCGGGACCGACGGAACAATTCACGCCGATGACGTTTACTTTCAACGCGGCGAGCGCGTGCGCGACCTGTACGGGCGTATAGCTGTACGTCGTCACGGCGTCACGCGTAAAGGTCATTTGGGCGATGATGGGAATGGGCGCGGCAGGGGGCGCAACGGCGTGCGCCCCTACATCATGCGCGGCGCGAATCGCTTCGGTAATTTCTTGGAGATTGGAAAAGGTTTCAAAGACGAGCGCGTCGGGCTGCGCGGATACGAGCGCGGCGATTTGTTCGCGGAACGCGTCGTACGCCTCTTGGCGCGAAATGGAGCCGACGGGCGCGAGTTGCACGCCCAACGGCCCGACAGAGGCGGCGACGAACGCGGTGCGCCCCGACGCGTTGATCGCATCGCGCGCGAGTTTCACACCCGCGCCGTTGATTTCGGCAACGCGATGGTTCAGCCCGTGCGCGTCGAGTTTGAAACGATTCGCGCCGAACGTATTGGTTTCGATGACCTCCGCGCCCGCGCGCAGGTATTCGTCGTGCAGTTCTTGCACGAGCGCGGGTTGTTCCAAATTGAGCGCGTCAAAGCATTGCTCGAACGAGACGCCGTGCGCGTACAGCAGGGTGCCCATTGCGCCGTCGCAGAGGAGGTTGCCTTGGGCGAGGTGGGTGAGAAGGGAATCGGTCATCAGTAGTCAGTTCCGGGATATGCTCGTCTTCGTATTTTTCGATGAGTGTTCCAATCACTTCCATTAGCGATGCGAGTGGATGGTTTTCATCATTGCCCACTTGGTCAATCAATTCATCGAGGAACGCAACCAGTTCCATGTACTCTTGTTCAGAGACAGAATCATTCAAACGTTTGCGTGTGATGATGTGCATGATGGGGCGTCATTTCCACATAAACGTTCGCGTCGCGCTGGGCGGGCTGACCGCGCAGGGCTGCGTCGCGTCGGGCGAAGCGGGACCGCAGCCGATGTTGCGGACGACGACGACGTACCAGGTGTATTCGGTATTCGGCGCACCGGAAGGCGATGCGTCCACGCGGTACGAGGTCGCGCGTCCGGCGTCGAAGGCGCGCGTGATTACATTGTCGCCGTCGGTGTAGCGCAGGGAAATGATGTACGACGCGGAATCGGGCAAGACGCCCACCGCCGTCCATTGGAAAATCGCGCTGCCGCTGATTTGCACATTCGCGCCGGGCGACAAGAGCGCGGGCGCGTTGTACGTAAATTGCGGCGTCGGCGTAATCGTGCGCGCGACGTTGCGCGTCGGCGTGTGCGTCGGCGTCCACGCGCCGACGGGGATCGTGATCGCTTGCCCGACATGAATGATCGTGCTGGTCATTTTGTTAACGAGCATGATGACTTCGACCGTCGTGCTGAATGCTTTGGAGATCGTGCCGAGATTGTCGCCGGCTTGCACGTAATAAACAACAACCCCCGCTGTCGGCGTGGGGGTTGTGGCTTGAGCGGTCGTTTGGTTTTGTGCAAGCGGAATGAGCGTCGGCGTATTGAATGCCGACCCCGTCAATGTCGGCGTGGCGCTGGGAAGTTCAGGTAGCGCCTCGGTCGGATTTTGCGCGATCACGCCGGGCTTGGGCGTCGGCGTCGGCTGCGGAATCAACAGTTTGTCGCCGACGTGAATAATATCGCCCGTCAGGTTGTTGATGTCGCGAATTTGATCTACGGTCACGTTGAATTTGTTGGCAATGTCAATCAGCGTGTCGCCGCTCTTGACAATGTATTCCACCATGAAGGGGGTCGGGCGGCGCGTCGGCGTCGAGGTGTTGGCTTCGGGCGTTGCGGTGACGACAACCGTATTCGGCGGACGCGGCGTGCGCGTGCGTGTTTGCGGCGTCGGAGCAGTAGCGACGAGGTTTTGCGGCAGGCCGGAGAAAAACAGCCACAGCCCCGCGACCAGCGCGACAACGGCGACAGCACCCACGACGAGCCACGGGGAAAAATTATTTTCTTCGCCCAGATGCGCCGGGACGCGTTGCACCATGCGTTCGATGCGCCACGGTTCCGGCGGTTTGTTGCGCGGGCGATTGGTTGGACGGTTACTTGACATTACTCTGAAAAACCTGACCGGTTTGACAAACGTTGTTCACGAAGGATTTGGGAAAATACCGAGTTTACCCGGCAAAACGATACCCTTGCCCGCGCACGGTGAGCAAGTACACGGGATTCGAGGGATCGGCTTCAATTTTTTCGCGCAGCCGCCGGATGGCCACGTCTACCAAATTGGTCTTGCCAAAATAATCGTAACCCCACACGTCGCGCAGCAGGGTCTCGCGTTCGAGCAAGCGCCCCGCGTGCAGCATCATGTAATGCAGCAGTTCCAATTCAATCGGCGTGAGTGAAACCTCGGTGTCGCGCACGCGCGCCGTGCCGCGATCCAAATCGAGCGAAACATCGCCGCGCGTTTGCACGCGCGCTTCTGGCGTCGCGCCTTTCACACGCTCCACGCGCGCCAGCGCCGCATTCACGCGCGCCAAAACTTCTTTGAACTCGAACGGCTTGGTAATGTAATCGTCCGCGCCGAGTTCCAACCCTTTGACGACGTTATCGGTGTCACCCAACGCGGAAAGCATGATGACCGGCACGCCGGAAATGGCGCGCACGTCGCGCAGCATTTCAAAGCCGTCGCGCTGCGGCATCATCACGTCGAGCATGATGACGTCCACGGGATTGGCGCGAAAGACCTTGTCGCCTTGCAAGCCGTTGGTGGCGGTCATGACCGCAAAGCCGCTGCGTTCAAACTGCACGCGCAGCAAGTCCACCATTTTGGGGTCGTCGTCAACAATGAGGATACGTTTGTGCTGATCCATAGATCAAAAAGACGGTTCACCGCGTGAATCGAAGGTCGCGGCGAGGTAATTCTAGCATAGGTTGGACAATTGACAAATGACGTTCGCGTATCGCGTATCGCCAATCGCGAATCGCTAATCGCCCGAAACTTGGCGGCGCTCACGACAAGCCATACGCGATAGGCGATTGGCGCGTGCGCCACAGCCAGAGGAAAACGGAAATGAGGGCAACGAACGAAATGATTGCACCAATCACGCGCGGTATGGTCGTGCCCCAACGCGTGGCGATGGTGTGAACGCCCACGGGAACATTCAGCGCAATCAAACCTTGCTCGCCGTACGGTTCGACGGGAACAGGCGCGTTGTCCACCGTCGCCGTCCAGCCCGGAAAATAGCGCGTGTAAAACATGACCCGGGCGGGTGTTGTCGCATTGACGCGAATGGTGTCGCCCAGCGCGCGACGTTCCAACAATTCGATGCTACCTTCCCCTTCTACGACGACTGCCTTGGTTCCGATGTTGCCCGCGCGATATTGTTCCACCAACGGCGAATCTTGGGGACGTTTTTGCACCCAAATCGTATCGCCCAAGAGTTCGCGGTCTTTGACCTGAAAATCCATCATCGTGTTCCACGTGAATTGCGTATCGGTGTATTGTGGACGCGTGAAGGGGAACATGGCAAAAGCCAAGAGAAACGAGATAACGAGAGCCGCGCGAAACGAATCCGACCTCACCCCTGACACATCATCACGCATAGAGTTTGGCTGACGCGTGGTGCGTGATGATGTGTCACCTAACCCCTCTCCTGCAAAGAGAGGGGAATCTACCATGCGCTCTCGATTCGGAAGGTCGCCTACACGACCGACGACTAACTCATCTCTCACAGGGGGAGGGGAACTAATCGCGCGCACGGACGCGCCCGCGAGAAATGCGAGGGCGAACGCGCTGACGAACAAGACACGCCAGGGAAATTGTATAAAGGCGACGATGGGCGCGGCGAGTTCCCACAACGGCGTCGAAATGGACAACATGGCGATGGTTGCCGCGAGCGTGACGAGCGCGAAATACATGATTTGCGCGCTCGCGCGTTCCGCGCGTTTCAATGTGAATAACGCGAGTACGCCGAAAAACAATGGCAGGATGCCGAGCTGCAATGAAAATTGGTCAGTGCCGTTGATGCCCGCATAGCCGTAACCCCAAAACGGCGAAACGAGCTGTGACGGATTTACAAAGTGCAAACGGAAATTAAAGAAACCGCCGATGAGCGGGTCGCTGGTCAAGTATTTTTGTTCGAACGCGACGGGCAGAAAGAAAACCGCCGCGATGGCGACGCCCCAGGCGAGCGCGAGGAGTGAGCGAGTGATGGAGAGATAGAGGGAGCGAGAGAGGGGGAGAGGGAGAGATGTTTGCGTAGGGGCAGTGCCTTGTGCCTGCCCATTTTCTGGCGCCTGCCCATTCTCACGTGCCTGCCCATTTTCTGGCGCCTGCCCATTCTCACGTGCCTGCCCTTTTTCCATCCACCACAGCGTCAAGATGTATCCCAAAATGACCGGCGAGAACAGCACCGTCATTTGCACGTGCGTCAACAGCATGGCGGCGTACGCGAGCGCGGTGAGCGGAATGTAGAACGCGCGGCGCGTGGAAAAAATCTGATAGGTTGTCCACAAAATGAATGGCGGGAAAACGAACGCGAGGAATTCTGCCATCGCGCCGCGCACGTACAAATCTACAACGTGATACGGCACGAACAAATACGCGACGCCCGCGACCAGCCCCGCGTCCTTGTCCATCACGCGCGACGCGAACAGATACATGCCCAACGCGCTGGCGAACCAACTGACCGCTTCGACCGCTTTGATGGACGCGGGAAAATCCAAACCGAGCAGGTGAAAAAATTCCGCGCCATAGTACGGCAGCGGCGCGAGAATGAGCCACACCGGATAGCCGTACCCAAACACCATGTCCGCCGCCCAACGCGGATACAGTGCGCCATCGCGCAGCGCCGCATCGAACATTTGCATAAAATACACCGTATGCCGCGCATCGTGCGCGAACATGAAATAACCGGGCGCGGTGAGCGGCGCGGCAATGAGTGTCGCAAACGCGAGGAGAACAATAACCTGCGGGGAAATTTTGATGCGCGCCACGAGTAGAGTTGGTCCCTTTCACAAAAAAAATTTACTGCGTAAATTTTTTTTGTGAAAAGGCGCGTTTCGCGCGCAGGTCATAGGCAAGCAGCTCGATCGCAATGAGCAGCGATATGCCCGAAATAATCGTGCCGAGTGTGCGGGGCGGCGTGTCTTGAAAGCGCAGCATCACGCCGTGCTCGCCTTGCGGCAGCGTCACTTTGATGCGCCCGTACGGCGGCTCGGTTTCAATCAGCAGCTCGCGCACGATTTCGCTTGAGCGCGACGGGGTCAAGTAAGCGCGCCAGCCGGGGTACCTTTGCGCGTTAAACACAATCGTCGCGTCGCCGTTCGGCGCGTTGTAATCCACGCGTTCGCCCGTCGTGCGAATCCCATCGCGCGTCACGCGAATAAACAACCATTCGGGCACGGTGCTGAAATCAATCTTGGTATTGACGCGCTTGCCCGCCATGTAATTGTCCGCCAGCGGCGACCAGCGCGGTTGTTCCTGCGCATAGATCGTCGTACCCGTCATTTCATTCGCGGACTGCTCGAACGCCATCAAGCCCGCCAAACTCACCGGACCTTCTTTCGGCTCCAAAATAATTTGCGCGGTGATGTACGAAAAACTGCCAAGCAAAATCAACGCCGCGAGCGCGAGCGTGGAGAGATTGGAGACTGGAGACTGATAACTGGAGACTGATAACTGGAGACTGGAAGTTGGAGGTTGGAAGTTGGAAGTTGGAGGTTGGAAGTTGGAGGTTGGAGGTTGGAGGTTGGAGGATGATTCGCGATGAGCGATAGGCGATAGGCGATCCGCGATTTGCGATACGCGCTCCGCGTCCAACAACATCACACTTCCCCCCACAACTGACAGCGACACCGTCGTAAGCGTGAGCAAGCGCCATGGAAATTGCGCGACGCTGGCGAGACCGAATGCGCGCCACGCGGGCAGCGAAAAATCAAACATCAACAGGACGACGACGATTGTAAGGATGAGGAAAAACAAAATGTATGCGCGTTTAGCGTTTGGATTCTTGGCGATAACGAACAGAGAAAAGAATGCGAGGATGACGGGCACGAGTCCGAGTTGAAAGGACAAGCCGTCAACGGGACCGAGATTGCTGATGCCAAAACCCCACGCCGGGCTAAACAATTGAAACGGCTCGACGAAATGGTCTTGATAGCTGTAATAATTTTGCGTCCACTGCGCGACGTTGATATAGCGATATTCCAAAATGAGCGGCAGCATGAAAATGCCCGTAAGCCCCAGCCCGAGCAGTCCGCCCACTATCGTCGGCAGCACGTTGCGAATCAGACCCAAGATATTTTCTTTCGAGAAAAATCTGTTTTTCGAATCGCGCGTGCGCAGTACGAGGAACAAAATCCACGCGGCGAGCACGATGGAGAACAACAACGCGATGCCGTTGTGCGCAAAGACCATGCCGGCGTACGCGAACGCGGCGAACAAAATGCTGCGAATGGGGTGGCTGTCATTCTGAGCGGAGCGAAGAATCTCAACGTCGCGGCTAGAGAGATTCTTCGTCGCTCCGCTCCTCAGAATGACAGCTCTGCCTGCCTCTACCGTGTTGTAAAACGCCCACAGCGTCAGCGGCAAAAACACCAGTGCAACCGATTCCGCCAGTGCCGCGCGCACGTACACGTCAATCAAATGGTACGGCATGAACACGTACAGCAAGCCCGCGATAAATGCCGCGTTCCGATTTTCAAACACGCGTTTCACAAACCCGTACATCGCCAGTCCCGACAGCACCCACGCCAGCGCGAAAACGATTTTTACCGCCGTAACAAAACCAAACCCAAGGAGATGAAAAAATTCGCCGATATAAAACGCGAGCGGTCCGTAAATGTTAAAGAGCGGATAGCCGTACCCGTACGTCATGTCGGGAAACCAGCGCGGGTACAGCACGCCGTCGCGAAACACGCGATCAAACTCGAACAAAAAATACACCGAATGCCGTGCATCGTGCGCGCCCCAAAAATATCCCGCTTGCAGCATCGGACCGAGCGCGAGGAGTGAAACCAGCGCGAGCGCGACCGCGTGGCGATCCACTATCACCTGAATTCCGGCGCGTGCCAGCAGACGGCGGAGCGCAGCTAGCCCACTGCCGCTTGTGGAACGGTTGATCGTGATGGCGGGTTGCATAGTCGCAAGTAAACAAGGCAATAGGTAGACAAGTAAACACGGAAACAGGTAGACAAGATACTTGTTTCCCTGTTTACTTGCTTCCCTGTTTACTTGTTTTCCTCTATTCTAATCTCCGTCGCGCCCGTTTCGGTCGGCGCGGGTTGTCCCGTCGCGGTCGGATAGATGCCGAGTCGGATATGATACCCTTCGGGCGGACCTTTCAAATCAATTTGCACCGCGTGTGTGTCGCTGACGATTTGTCCCTGAACCAGTTTGAGCGTCGAGAGCGCGCTGCGGTCGCTAGCGACCGCCCCTTGCGGTTTCTCATCGGTCGCGCCCCACGGCTTGCCGTTCTCGTCCACGATGTGCAAAAACACGGTGTAATCGCGATTCGGCTGCTTTAACGCTTGCCACGTCAAATCAATTTCCACCGTCGCGCCGTGTCGCCACACGCCGGGCGGGCGCGTGATTTTCGCGTCGAGCAAAGCCAATTCGTCGTTGAAACGCGCCAGCGCGGGCTTGGTCGGATTCAAATCAAAATACTGCGGCGCGAGATACGGATACACCGCGAGCACCGGCACAATCACCAGTGCGGCAAGCAGTGGAATATCGGCAAAGCGTTCGTCGGTGATAACCATCGAACCTGCGACGAACGCGAGCGACAATCCGACGAACGTGAGCAGTTGAAATGGATATTGTACGAGAAAACCAAACGTAAAACTCCACAGCGGCTCGACCCACGGCGTCATCGAAACAATCAGCACGGCAGCAAGCAGCACATTTACGATGGCAACGCGATACATCGGACTCGACCGCGCTTGAGCACGTCCGTTGCGAAACAACAACGCCAATGCGAGAATCGTGAATCCCAACGCGGCGATGCCGATTTGATACGCGGCTTCCTCGCCCGCGCGTTCCGGTGTGAATACGCCGCGCGGTTGGGCATTACCCCACGTCGCCGTGAGAAATTGAAATGGATACACGAACGCGGGTACGAAACCGTTCGGGGCGAACACTTGCGCTTGCGCGAAAATAGACGGGGCGCGCAAGGCAAGACCCAATGCGACGCCGACGACGATTGCGGCAATCGCGCGTAAAAAAACAGGACGCGTATTATTTCCCCCCAAGAACCACAGCCACACCACCGCGAATATGCCGAACAGAATCGAGAGCCCTGCTTGCGTCAAAGTAAGCAGCAGCATTGCGAGCGCGCCCAGAATCAACGCGCGTGGGTTTGCTTTGCTCTGGAGTGCGCGCAACGCCAACAGTGCGAGAGGAAACAGCGCGTATGCGACAGCTTCGCCGAACGCGCCGCGTTGATAGACGAGCGCGATGTGATACGGAAAATACAAATAGATCGTCGCCGCCAGCAGCGCGCCCGCGTCGTTTTGCAGAACGCGTCGCGCCACGACAAACATCGCGTACGCGGACACGCCGAACGCGAGGGCATACACCAACTTGATTGCACCAAGATATGACAAACCGAAAAGGTGAAACAATTCGGCAAGCCAATACGCGAGCGGTCCGTCCATCCGCAGCAAATCGAACGCGCGTCCCCACGTTGGAATCCACGTCAATAGATTGCCGAGATGTTGATCGAGGTCAATCAGATTGTAAACGGCGGCGTAACCCGTGTGCGATTGAAAAAAGCCCGGATACCACAGCGGAGCGATGGCAAAAATCGAAACAAGCAGGGCGAGGACGGGATAAAGGGAATTTACGTTGGCGCTTGCAAAAACAGCGCGCCGGAGGTTGACGGACACGCGGGCGATTATAGATGGGCTGATGGCAGATGGCAAATTGCAAACCGCAGATGGCAGATGGCGTATGGCAGATGGCAGATAGGATAGCGCGAATGGCAATGGACTACCCGCTCGCGGCTATTTGCTATCGGCTATCGGCTATCCGCGATTTTTTTGACAAAGCGGTATCGCCATGTTATATTCGTGCACGCTCACAGAGCCGAGTGCTGTACTCTGTGAGTTGTTGTGTGTTTCGTCGCTGCGGAACGAATTAACAAGTTACAACTGGAACTCATCCAGAGGAGGCGGAGGGAACGGCCCTGTGAAGCCTCGGCAACTGGGCAGTTATCAGTCGTCAGTAATCAGTCATCAGATACAAAATCTGTTCACTGTTTACTGATTACTGGTGACTGAAGCAGTGCCAATTCCGTCAAGTGTTGTGCGCGTTCTTTGCGCAAGCGACCTTGAAAGATGAGGAAGACTCATTCGGTATGCGTCCTCCCATCATGGGAGATTTTTTTTGTACCTCCATGTCTCCCCTCTCCTACGAGGAGAGGGGGCGGGGTGACACGTCATCACGCACCCCGCGTCATTTAAGCAATATGCGTGACGACGTGTCAGGGTGAGGTGTTATGCGAACGCTCGAACTGCGCGACGGCATCGTGCGCATGATTGACCAGCGGCGGTTGCCGCAAGAACTTGTCTACGTCGAAATTCGCGATTATCCGACGGTGGCGCGTTCCATCAAGGAAATGTGGGTGCGCGGCGCGCCCGCGATTGGCGCAGCGGGCGGGTTCGGTCTGGCGCTCGCGGCGATGGCATCGCACGCGACCACGCGCGAGGATTTTGTGCGCGATTTGGAACACGCCGGACAAGACTTGTACGAAACGCGTCCGACGGCGGTGAATCTTGGCTGGGCAATCCAGCGCATATTGAAAAAGGTCCGCGCATCGAATTTGCCCGTCAAGGATTTGCGCGACCTGGTGGTTGCCGAAGCGCAGCAGATTGCGGAAGAAGATATTGCGACGAATGAAAAGATGGCGCGTTTTGGCGCGGCATTGATTCAAGACGGCGACACTATCATTCATCACTGCAACACAGGTCCGCTTGCGACGGTAGACGTGGGCACTGCGCTTGGCTGTATCATCGAAGCGCATCGTCAAGGCAAAAAGATTCACGTGCTCGTAGACGAGACGCGCCCGCGTTTGCAAGGCGCGCGGTTGACCGCATGGGAATTGATGCAGTACGGCGTGCCGATGACATTGATTGCGGACAACGCGGGGGGGCATTATTTGTATCGCGGTTTGGCGACCAAAGTTTTCTTTGGCGCGGACCGCGTCGCCTCGAACGGCGACGTGGCGAACAAAATCGGCTCGTACAAACTCGCGGTCGTGGCGCACGAAAACAATGTGCCGGTCTATTCCGTGATGCCGACGACGACGATTGACATGACGCTTGCGTCGGGGCGCGAGATTCCGATTGAAGAACGCGGCGCGGACGAGGTGACGACGATTGAGGGAGTGCGTTTTGCGCCCCAAGGCGTCCGCGTCGGAAATCCCGCGTTCGACGTGACGCCCAACAAATATCTCACGGCGATTGTCACCGAGCGCGGCGTGGTGTATCCGCCGTTCCAGGAAAATTTGCAGCGGGTGATGGATCCTGTGGAGGGGTGAGCTATGACCCTGACCGTTGAATTGACGCTCGACCAGATTGCGGATGCCATTCGTCGCTTGACACCGGATGAGCGCGTTATGCTTTTTCGCCTTATAACAAATCAACCGCCAAGCGAACAACTCGTTCCAAAGCGAGCCGTGCCACAAGTCACCGAACAAAAATCGGATTACGTGACAGCGCGTGCTGAATTGGATCGAGAGCTTGCGATTGCGGCTGAGGCGTTGCTACCTGATTATTTGAACGATAAAGAATTGACGGCATTCACAGCACTTGACGCGGAAGATTTTTATGCAGAGAAGTGAAATCTGGTTGGTCAATCTGGATCCGACGGTAGGCGCAGAAATAAGCAAAACGCGCCCAGCCCTTATCGTGAGCGATGATAATGTTGGCAAGTTACCGCTCAGAATCGTTGCGCCGATTACGGACTGGAAGGATCGCTACACGATTGCGCCATGGATGATTCGCATTGATGCGACGGCAGAAAATGGATTGTCCAAGTCATCTGCGATTGACACCTTTCAATTGCGCTCAATTGCAACTGAACGGTTTATCAGAAAATTGGGTAATATTGCTGACGAGAAAGTGAATGAGGTGGAAAGAGGTTTAATTCTCGTTTTGAGATTGCCAATCAAAATGCTCAAGTAAAAATGGATGAGTTATTTCTCGCCCAATTTCGTACCACCATCGAATCCGCATCGGAACGCTTGCTGGAAATTTCCGAAGGGGAAACGGAAAAACCGTTGAAAGACGGTTGGTGCGCGAAACAAATTCTGACACTTGATTGATTCGGCGGCGAACAATCACGCGCGTTTCGTGCGCGCCCAGCTGCAAGACGATTTGGTGTTTGACGGTTACGCGCAAGAGGAATGGGTGCGCGTGCAAAAGTACGAGCTCGAGTCATGGGCGGCACTCGTGGATTTGTGGACGGAATACAATTTGCACCTACTTCACGTCATCAGCAGCATTTCGGATGAAACCTTAAAGAAACCGCGCACCAAACACTCGCTCGACAAAATCGCGTGGCAGACGGTTCCCGCGAATCAACCCGTGACACTGGATTATTTCATTCGCGATTATTTTGGACATTTGCAAGAGCATTTGCGGCAGATTTTTGGAAACATAAATTGAGCTTATGACCTACTTTGTGTATGTAGATGAAAGTGGAAACCTGCTTGATCGCTCGGGAAGATTTTTTGTTGTCGCCGCAGTCGGAACTGGTAATCCACGCGAGTTGAGTGGAGTTGTAAAAAAGGTTCGAGCCTGGCTGAAACAGCGCGGCAAACAATTTCAGAATGTCATCGAGCTGCGTTTCTTTTCCGCTGGTAGAGAAACGCGCATCAAGTTTTTTGAGCTGTTGGCGCAAGTTTCCGACGCACAGCTTTACTTGCTGATTATCGCAAAGGATCGTTTACCGTTAGGGAGCGCTCCTGAGATTTTTGCTCAAGCAGCGCTCCCCTTGTTTACAAGAATCCTATCTGATTTTCCGCACGCTGAATTTGTGTTGGATAAGCAATTCACGAATCCTACACAACGCGCCAAAGTGAATCGAGAGTTGGAGGCGCGCGTAGGGCGAAAGCTAAAAATCGAGCATGGGGAGAGCCAGACTGATGTGTGTTTGCAAATCGCTGATTTTGTGGCAGGGGCAGGGATGGCAAAGTACCAGAACGAGGAAGAGGAGTATCTGGAGCTTGTAGCGCAGAAAATCTATTTTGAGCAAATGATGAACTGGTCAGAAATAGAAAAATGGTAAACTGCCAGAGCGCCGATTTATCTCTCGCGCGTAGAGAAGGTGAACCGCTGTGAACAGCCGAACAGCCACTCTGGTCTTATGCTTACCATCTATGTGCTAATTATATCACAAATGGTAAACTGCCAGAGCGCCGATTTATCTCACAAAACGTGAGAAGGTGAACCGCTACCTTCAGCCGTCCAGCCACTTTGGTCTTGCGTTTACCACTCTACGGTAATTATACCACAGCCATCCGACACCGATTCATGAGGTTATTGCTTTGAGCGTCGTTCTTACAGGCAGCATCGCCTACGATTACATCATGTCCTTTCCGGGCTATTTCAAGGATCATATCCTGCCGGAAAAAATTCACGCGATTTCGGTTTCGTTTCTCGTGGATTCCATGAAGCGCCAGCGCGGCGGTATTGCCACCAACATTGCGTACAATCTCGCCCTCCTCGGCGAGCGCCCGAAAATCATGGCGACGGTCGGCGAAGATTTTGCCGAATATCGCCGCTGGCTCGAACTGCACTACATTGACACCTCTGCCATCATCGAAATCCCCGATGAGTTTACCGCGTCGTTTTTTGTCAGCACCGACAAAGAGCAAAACCAAATCGCGTCGTTCTACACCGGCGCGATGGCGCACGCGCGGCTCGTTTCGTTTCAAGACCACATCAACGGCAAGATCGAGTTGGCAGTAATTTCGCCGAACGACCCCGCGGCGATGGTGCAGTACGTCGCCGAGTGCAAGGAGCTGGGCATTCCCTACGTTTACGACGCGAGCCAACAAATCATTCGCCTCAGCGGTGAAGACCTTAAAGCGGGCTGTCGCGATTCCAAAATGATCATTCTCAACGATTACGAATTGGGCATGCTGCAAAACAAAACCGGCTGGAATGAGAATGAAATCGCCGCGCAAACCGAAACGCTCATCGTGACGTACGGCGAAAATGGCTCGACCATCACGCACGCGGGACGAACCATCCAAATCCCTGTTGCCAAGCCAAAACGGATCGGCGAACCGACGGGCGCGGGCGACGCGTATCGCGCCGGAATTATCAAGGGCGTACTACACAATCTGTCGTGGGAATTTACGGGAAGACTGGGTTCGCTTGCCGCGACGTATGCGCTCGAAGAACACGGCACGCAAAATCATCACTATGAACTGCACGAATTCATCGCGCGGTTCAGACAGGAATTTGGAAATTGGGAGGAATTGGAGAAATTAGAAATTAGAAATTAGAAATTGGAAGTTGGAAATTGGAAATTGGAAATTGGAAATTAGAAATTGGAAATTGGAAGTTGGATTCCGATTCCAACTTCCAACCTCCAACTTCTAACTTCCAACCTCCAACTTCCAACCTCCAACTTCCAACCTCCAACCTCCAAAAGGGAGACCTATGCCAATCAAAACATTTGACGTTCGCGACGAGTCGCTCGCTATTCAGGGACGCTCACGCATCGAATGGGCAGAACAGGAAATGCCCGTCTTGCGCCAGATTCGTGAACGCTTTGCCAAGGAACGCCCGTTAAAGGGAATCAAAATGGCGGCGTGTTTGCACGTGACCACCGAAACAGCGAATCTCATGCGCACGCTCGTCGAAGGCGGCGCGGATGTGATGTTGTGCGCGTCGAATCCGCTTTCGACGCAGGACGACGTTGCGGCGTCGCTCGTCGCGCATTGGGAAGTGCCCGTGTATGCCATCAAGGGCGAAGACAATAAAACGTATTACAGCCACATCAACAGCGTGCTGGATTCCAACCCGCACATCACGATGGACGACGGCGCGGATTTGGTTTCGACGATTCACAAAGAACGCACCGATTTACTCAAGACGATCATCGGCGGCACCGAAGAAACGACGACCGGGGTGATTCGCTTGCGCGCGATGGCAGCCGACGGCGCGTTGAAATTTCCCGTGATTGCGGTAAACGACGCGCAGACGAAACATTTTTTCGACAATCGCTACGGCACCGGGCAGTCCACAATTGACGGCATTTTGCGCGCGACCAATATTTTGTTGGCGGGCAAGACCGTCGTCGTCGCGGGTTACGGTTGGGTTTCACGCGGCATTGCGAGTCGCGCGCGCGGCATGGGTTCGCTCGTCGTGATTACCGAAGTGGACCCGCTGCGTGCCCTAGAAGCGGCGATGGACGGGTACAAAGTTTTGCCGATGCTGGACGCGGCAAAGATCGGCGATATTTTCATCACCGCTACGGGCGACACACACATTCTCGACAAGCGTCACTTTGAAGTAATGAAAGACGGCGCGCTGCTTGCCAACTCGGGGCACTTTAACGTCGAAATCAACATTCCCGAATTGGAAAAAATGGCTAAAGAAAAACGCCGCGTGCGCGAATTCGTGGACCAATATTTTTTGCCCGATGGACGCCGCCTGAATTTGCTCGGCGAAGGTCGGCTGATCAATCTCGCCGCAGCCGAAGGGCATCCCGCCAGCGTGATGGACATGAGCTTTGCGAATCAAGCGCTCGCCGCCGAATTCATGGTCAAGCATCACGCCGAATTGAAACCGCAAGTGTATTCCGTGCCGCGCGAAATTGACGCCGACATTGCCCGCTTGAAACTTGCCGCGATGGGCATCCAGATTGATACGCTCACCGCCGAACAAGCGAAATATCTCGCGTCGTGGGAAGAAGGAACGTAGAATCAAGTAGCCAGTAATCAGTAATCAGTAATCAGCGACCAGTTATCAGTCTGATTACTGATAACTGGTCACTGATTACTGATCACTAGATAAATATGACCACTACTTTCATGGCAGCGCCGAAATTGCTGCTCACTTCGGAATCCGTCACCGAAGGACATCCCGACAAAGTGTGCGACCAAATCTCTGACGGTGTGTTGGATGCAATTTATGCGCATGATCCGTATGGACGGGTCGCCTGTGAAGCGGCGGCGAGCGGTGGTCTCGTCGTAGTCATGGGCGAGATCACCACCACCGCGTACTTTGATGCCTATGATATTGCGCGTGACACGTTAGAGAAAATTGGTTATACCGACAGCAAGTATTGTCTCGATTACCGAACGGCGGGCATTATCGTGTCCATCAAAAAACAATCGCCCGATATCGCGCAAGGTGTGAATCATGCGCTCGAAGAACGCGAAGGCGACACCGATCCAATTGACCGCGTCGGCGCGGGCGATCAGGGCATGATGATCGGTTTTGCCTGCAACGAGACGCCCGAATACATGCCGCTCACGATCAACCTCGCGCACAAATTGACGAAACGGCTCGCCGAAGTGCGCAAGGACGGCGTGCTGCCGTATCTTGGGCCCGACGGCAAATCGCAAGTGACGGTGGAATACGCGTACGGCAAACCGGTGCGCGTGGACACGATCGTGATTTCGACGCAGCACTGGCAAGATTTGGAGCACAAGAAAATCGCGTCCGATATTCGCAAGTACGTCATCGAATCGGTCGTGCCGGAAGAATTGCTGGACAAAAACACGCGCTATTTTGTGAATCCGACGGGGCGCTTTTTCATCGGCGGACCGATGGGCGATGCGGGCTTGACCGGACGCAAAATCATCGTGGACACGTACGGCGGCATTGCGCGGCACGGCGGCGGCGCGTTCAGCGGCAAAGACCCGACAAAGGTGGACCGCTCGGCGGCGTACGCCGCGCGGTACGTCGCTAAAAATGTCGTCGCGGCGGGACTCGCGGAGCGCTTTGAACTCCAAGTCGCGTACGCGATTGGCGTTGCGCATCCCGTTTCGGTGATGGGTGAAACGTTTGGCACGGAAAAAGTGTCGCTCGACAAAATCAACGCGCTGATTCGCAAACACTTTGATCTGCGCCCGGCGGCAATCATTCGCGATTTGGATTTGCGCCGTCCGATCTATCAACCGACGGCGGCATACGGGCACTTTGGTCGTCACGACATTGACGCGCCGTGGGAACGCATTGACAAGGCAGAATTCTTGAGAACAGAAGCAGGACTGTAAAACGAGCATCGGAGATAATAAACCCGCCCGCGCGAGATCTCGCGCGGGCGGATTTGATTTTTGCAGGTGAATGCAGAAAAAACTATTTGCTTACAGGCGTCTCTGTAGCAGAAGGATTCGCTTGGTCGCCTTTTGCAGGCGGTAAATATGCGTCGTAACTGAACACTGGCACAGGAAATTTGCCTATATCCGCCTTGGTCACGCGCTGCCAAGCTATTTGTTCCAGTTGTGGACTCGGTTTTTCGCCATAGCGAAATTCAAATGCTTGTCCGGTTTCAGAATCAACAAAGACATACAGATGGCTAACGACTTGATTGCGCGCACCGGGCAATACAATTTTGTATGGTTCACTTACGATCCATACGACGTGAACCCGTTTTTTGTCATAGAAAGAATCCGATTCACCTGGACGTTCAAACTCCCTGTAAACGCCGCTGACGATGCGCATTTCCTTTGGCGAATTCTTCATGCCTGCCGTCTCTGCTTTTTCGAGAGCGACTGCAATGACATCGGTCATCTTGGCAGTAGCGGCTTTTGCCGATACTTGGTTCAGATAACCGTAATCACTTTTTGCGCGCTTTTGAGTATCTGCGACGACCAACGAACCGGTTACCAGTAGAACGAAAAGCAAAGCGCCGAATCCTACTGCAAGGAACAAGAAACGTGTATTTTTGATCTGTTTCATTTTCATTACTCCTCCGGTTCCTATGCGCTTATTCGTTATGTCCACCGGCTTGCCATGTTGAGGCGTTGATATTTCCTACCCAATAGGGTGCTACAACTCTCTTCTTGTGACTTGGTACAAGCACCCACTGACTCCAGTCGTTGTTGGCGTATGCTACGTTGTTGCAGGTAGAGAGACCTATCGCGTTTTGATCGCTTGAAACCCCGCCACCACACCCCACATTGAGAGTTTTTTGAAAGTCCATCCGAATCTTTTTTGTATATGCATTCACATCGTATCTGAAACGCCAAAGCGTAGGATCCTTTTGTTTTTCGGTGACGCGATAGTCATGCGGACTATAGTCCCCATCCGCCAAAACAATGGGGGTATCAATTGTCGTTCCTTGTCCATTGGGAGCACATTCTTCCCAGTGATAGGTAATATACACATGTCTATGCTGATCATTATAGTGGGTCGGAGATTTTACCCATCCTATTTCGCCAATGCCGCAATTCGTGTGGTTAATCGGATCCGTTGTGGCAACAGCGACACGCATTGCAGAGTAGCTATTCTGTGCTTGATCGCGGATTTGTGGATCGCCACTGGACATTAGAGCGGATTCCAGTCTGATTGGTGGGCAGACCTTTCGGGTTTTCGGAAACCCGAAAGGTCTTTTGCCCACATACGAATTAGGAATCCGCTCTAGTGTCATCACTCCGGTTATGGTTCGTTGAAGATTGGGCGCATTGTAATAACCGTCCGCACAAGGACGATCAAGCCCAGGACAGCTTGCTTTGGGAGCAGCGATAGCGGAATCCAAAGCAAGAACTTTGAATGCAACCAAAGCAAGAACACCGAGCCCCAAAACAAGCATCATCGATTTTTTCATTCGTCTGCCTCCTTTTTTCAATCGAGTTGGTCTTGAAGCGATTCAAGCATAGAACTTTGTGTGCACGAAATCCGTCATTCCTCTGTTCCTCTGGCATCAAAATTACATTGACGCCATGCGAGAAATCAGTATGCTATATCTGTTGGGTTTGCTGCATGGAGGATGCACGAAATGAAAGAAACCATAGCGTATCGCATTCGCGGTGGACATCCCGTGCGCGGGGAAATTAAAACGCTCGGCGCGAAAAATTTTGCAACCAAAGCCATGGTCGCCGCGCTGTTGAGCGAGCAACCGACGACGCTGACGAATGTGCCGCCGATTGGCGACACGGACATTACGCAGGAAATGTTGGAATCGGTCGGCATCAAGGTTACGCGTCGAGACGACACGATGACGATTGACCCGTCGGCGATGAAATCGTCGCACGTGCCGACGCCCCACTCGGGCAGCAACCGGATTCCGATTCTGTTGCTTGGCGCGCTGCTGCACCATTGGAGCGAAGTGTTCGTGCCCGTGTTGGGCGGCGACAAAATCGGCACGCGCGGCGTGGACTTTCATCTCGCCGCAATTCGCGCGTTCGGCGGCATTATCGAAGAAACGGACGACGGGTTTGTCGCGCGGCGGTACGGCAAACTACATGGCGCGCAAATCAATCTGCCCTATCCGAGCGTCGGCGCGACGGAAACGAGTTTGTATCTCGGCGTGTTGGCGGAAGGGCGCACGGTGATTACGAACGCGGCGATGGAGCCGGAAATTTTCGAACTGATCACGATGCTGCGTTCGATGGGCGCAATTATTTTTACGACGCCCAACCGCGAAATTCGCATAGATGGTGTACCTGCGCTGAGCGGCACCACCATGCCGATTCTCGGCGACCGCCTCGAAGCCGCGTCGTGGGCGTGCCTCGCGTGCGCGTCGGACGGCGACATTACCGTTCACGGCATTCGTCCCGAAACGCTCGGCAACTTTTTGTCGTACTATCAACTCGTGGGGGGGGGGATCGAGCTCAAGGGCGCGGAAAGCATCCGCTTTTTCCGGCGCGGCGCGATTCGTCCGACGATGATTGAAACGGATGTGTATCCCGGATTCTCGACCGATTGGCAGCAGCCGTTTGCGATTTTGTTGACGCAGGCGGACGGCATTTCGGTGATTCACGAAACGGTGTACGAAAAACGCTTTGGCTATTTGAAAGCGTTGAACAAACTCGGCGCGAAAACGCAATTGACGACGCATTGTTTGGGCAGCGTGCCGTGTCGTTACCGCGACCAGGGACACGAGCACAGCGCCATCATCATGGGACCGACGCCGTTTCACGATGCGGACGAAATCACGATTCCCGATTTGCGCGCGGGCTTGGCATACGTGATTGCCGCCGCGATTGCGCCGGGCGAAACACAGGTGAATGGCATCGCGTTTTTGGAACGCGGTTACGGCGACATTGCGCCGCGTTTGACGGCGATGAATTTGGGGATTGAAAAAGTGACCGTGCAAGAAATCGCGCCCGTGTTCGCATCCCCGCGATGAAAGCGATGGTGGCAGAAAGAACCATGCGTTGGATTTTTGCCGCGCGTGGTTCTTGATAGCAACTCATTGAAATATGTTTCCTACGGCGCATTTGGACGCGGAATAACATTTACCAACAGCGCATCTTTGAGCACAGGTTCGGCGGCGCTGCCGGGCACAGCCGCCATCTTCCAAATGACTCCGCCTGCATCAATAATCAAGAACCGGTCATCCGCACTCCACCGAACCATCAGCGCGTACGGAGCTGGAAGGGTTCCGATCAATTCTTGGGCGCGCGTGGATGCATCTATCGTCACAATTTGAAACGAACCATCTTTCGGTTCCAGCCACGCCAAACGCTTTCCATCGTGCGAAAAGTCCCATTTCGGGTCCACTTGATTACCAATTAATTTGCGAGCTTGTGCGGGTGTCCACCACGGTATAGTTGCCAATTCCGTGACCAGCTGTTTTGTTCCGTCGAGTGACAAGAACCAGCCAAAGGATGTGCCAATGGCTTGACTATCGGGCGCCCATTGCATATCTTGAGGAACCCACTCGGTCGCGGGGACAGGTATTGTGCCCAACGCGCGCGCGTCGCCGCCCGTCGCGGGAATTGCCCAAATTGTGATTTGCGGTTCACCGTTCGCATTGTTTTCAGTCGTGCTTGCGGCGGCAATCCATCTGCCGTCGGGTGACCAGCGCGCAAACAAGGGAATTAAATTTGCGTGTTGGAACAGCGGCTCCGGTTTTGCACCTTGCGCCACGCCGAGGCGATAGAGCGTTTCATCCGCAACATACGCTAACGCATCGCTCGCAGGACTCCAAGATGGGGCTGTTTTTGCAGAAAAGAATTTTCGCAGCGCGCCCGTTTCTAAATTGGCAAGCCAACTTTCGTAGGGTCCTGTGATGAAAAGTTGTTTGTGGTCGGGAGAGAGAATGGGCGCATAACCGACAAGGAACGCGCCGAAATCATTACAATTTGCCAAGCCCTGATACACCGCGCGCATTTCAGGTTTATCCAGCGCAGCCAAAGACGGCAGCGCATAGAGACCACAGTCCCGGCTATACAAGAGCGTTGTGTTTGGAACGGCATGAGCTAAAGGCGGCGTCGCGGGAGAAAACAACGTAGGGCTGGCGCCGGGCAAGGTCGTGTTCAACGGCGTATGCGTCGCGGTCGGTGGACGCGAATCAAATTGCGGTGTCGTGGGCGCGCAGCCGCCGAACATGAACGCAAACATGACTGCCAAGGTTAGACATCGTAAGGTCTTCATGAAACTCAAACTCTCTAGTGGTTAACTGTCAATAATCAGGACATCGTGTACTGGTTTGCAATCACAACATCGTGGACTCCCTAACTGCCAATCGTACTCACAACATCGTGTACTATTTTCAATTTTCGGGCTTGAATGCCGACGATTCTTGACTAATAGCATTTGGAACCGTACACGATGTCTTGACTACAGTCGCGGTTAGAGAATGTCTAAAAAGCCGTACACGATGTCCTGATTATTGACAGTTAACTGTATGTCATGGGGCAAGCCCATATGTGCTATGCCCCATGACATGGTTTGTTTGATGCTTTTTTTGAAATGAGAATATGCGCGTGATAGATGCAAGTATGCGCATTTTGATAACTATCGCCCCATTGTGCCACAAGCCGCGTTAACACCCGGATAGTTTTGATTACTCGTAAACCCGGTCATTCCTACAAGCGTAATGCCGGTCGCTGTAAGTTGGTTCGATCCGCTTTGGACATGGAAATGGAGATGCGCTTGAGTTGTGCCACTACTGCCCGATTTACCGAGATAGGCAGCTCGGGTTACATTACTAGGTTGGGCAAAGTTAATTTCATTCAGATGTCCATAGTAATGTCTGTAGCCATTGCTTGTCTTCTTGATCTTGACAAGATTGCCATAGCCGGAATTGTCCCATCCCCAAAACTCTATAACACCGTCGTTTGCAGCATATACGTTTGTGCCTACTCCGACTGAAACATCTGCCGCGTACGACGCGCCATTCGTGTGCGCGGATGAGCCACACTTGACAGTGTACGCACTACCCCCAATTGGCTTGACAACTGGGGACCACCATGCCGAGCCAATCTCTGGCGCAGCAGGGAGCAAAACCGAATCTTGTGGCATTGTGGCATTGCGGGCATGCTGAGCGGCTGAAAATCTATACCGTAGATTGCCTGCAGTGTGGTTGGCGACTCTTTGTCGAACTTGAGCGATCTGACAACGCGGAGATAAATATCTCCAAAATCGGTTCCTGCAGTATCGGCAAAATTTGCCCACACGAACCAAACCGTGCTGCCACGACGAATGTTTGTATATTGATATTGGGTTAATGGTGAAGCGCCGCGAATGTAGCGTGCGGGCGCTCCATCTATTTTCCAATGCTGCATATCAAACGTTTTGATCTCGGATTTTGAAAATTGTCTCGGATAGCGGTTCATCCATCGAGACAAGGTTTCACCAGAATTGATCTCGTACAGGTACTGCCCTATCGAGATAGAACTTGACACTGCACCCTCACTTGAGGCGGGTGCAGTCAATGTAAGGACTTTGCTGATAGAGTCAGGATTATCTGTTCGGCTCTGAATTTGCCAACCCGCGGGATACTCCAATGAAAAGCCCAAACGCGAATCCTTGTACGTCGCCCAATCTCGTCCATTCGGGAAGTCTGCGGACACAGGCGTAGAGAGCATCCCAATTATCACAAGTGCTACTAGGGTAGCCAAGAAACCGACTCGTTCGATATATTTCACACGAACCTCCTTTTTAGGGCTGTTTGTCTTGGCTGCCATCATAATCTGTTGCGTATGCTAATTCAATCCCACGCCGTAGTATTTTTTCGTACTACGTCGTGCTATTTTTTTCTACTACGTCGTAGTACGTCTCCCTCATACCCACCCGCGATGCCGCGCGCGGCGCACGGCTTCGCGGCGGCCATGCACCTCCAGTTTCCGAAAAATATTGCGTAAATGCGCGCCCACCGTGTGTTCGCTCAGATATAACTCGTCGGCGATTTCACGGTCCGTTTTTTCTTGCGCCAATGCGCGCAGCAATTCCAATTCGCGTTGTGTGAGTTTGGGCAATCGGTGCGCCGCGCGAAGGACGTCCGGCGCAAAAAGTGTTGCGCCGCGTTCTACTTGGCGCAGCGCAACCGCAATGGTTTTCGTATCGGCAGTCGCGGCGAGACACGCGCCTGCGCCGGAATACGCGGCATCCGTTTGAAACAGGGTTTGGTCTGCTGCTACCGACATGATGACGATGCGGGTAGAAGGCGATGCTTGACGCAGCGCGCGACACAAGCGCAGCGCTTCCGGCGGGTCCCAGTTCGGACTGATCAAAATCAATGCACGACCATGGGGGTCAATTGCTTCCTGTGCGGTCGTCTCGTTGCACGCGTGAATGATGATGCCATCAAAGTTGCTGGCGAGTGCAGATTGCATCGCGTGATAATAAAATGCGCTCGGATCCAAAATGACAAGGCGTGCGGATTCAGTGGACGGCATAGACCCTCCAAGGAAACAAGAATAATCCAGAGTTGCACGGGATCAAGGTGGAGGAACAGGCGGGGGGGGGGCAGCATGAAGACGACACCCTTCTAGCGTTTTGCAAGCCAAAAGTCAAATGAGCGCGACAGTTTTTCATTTGTGAAAGATATTGCAAAACGCCGCGCGCGTGTTATAGTCCTGCATCGCATGACGAAACGCAGACTGCGTGATGACGAATCAATTCGTCGCTACGAAATATGCAAGGGAGTGGCGCGCGCGTGCTAATTACCGGGCTCGCAGGTTTTGCGGGAGGTTATCTAGCGGAGTTACCGCGAGATTGCGCTGCGTTTGACGGCGATGAATTTGGGGATTGAAAAGGTGTAACTCGCGTCGCGCGAATTGGCGACAGCGTGAGGGGCAAACGTATTTCCGCAAACAGGACCAGCACGCGCACGGGGCGTGCTGGTCCTGTTTGACGCGGGTCGGATTCCTTGTTACACTTGGCTATGGTTGGCTATACATAGCCAACTCGTGGAGCGAAAGGAAAAACCATGTCTCGCAAAAAACCAACGGTGCGCGTGGTGCAAGCCAGCCGCGCGAAAAATAATTTTGGCGCAGTCCTCAAGCGTGTGTACGAACTCGACGAGCCGCAAATCATCGAGCGCGCGGGGCTGCCCGTCGCGGCGATAGTGTCCATCAGCGATTTTCAGCGACTGTATCCGCAGCAAGCCAAACAACAACCGCGTCTCGGCAACGGCGCGAAACGGCAGCAAGCGGCGAAAGAGATGGCAACGTTTCTGGACCAGATGAATAAAGCGAGCGCGCCTCTGGACGAAGATAAGGTATATCAAGACGTACTGCAAGAAGTGATGGCAATGCGTCGCGAACGCAGGAAACGCTAATGCGCGCGATCTTGGATGCCAATATTCTTGTTAGTGCAGTCATCAAGACGGAAGGCAAACCGGCGCAAATTTTGCGCCGCGCCACTATCGAGTTTGATTGGCTGACCTCCGAGTATCTCATCGCCGAAGTGGCGCGCGTCTTGATTCGCCCGCGGATTCAAAAACTTTACGCCGAATTTGTCGCCGTCGAACGCAGAATGGGTTTTTTGGCGCGGATGCGTGACGAAGCGGAAATGGTTGCCGTCAAGCGCACCGTTGACCCCGCTTCGCGTGATGCGCACGACGACCCCATTCTCGCTAGCGCGGCAGACGGTCACGCCGATTACATTGTGACGGGCGACTTGGATTTGTTGACGCTCGGCGAATTTGAAGGAATTCAAATCGTGACGCCGGTACAATTTTTGAAAATATTGGATGCGGCGCGAGCAGAATAAACTGCCGCGATTGCGCCCGGCGAAACACAGGTGAACGGCATCGCGTTTTTGGAACGCGGTTACGGCGACATTGTGCCGCGTTGGGCGGCGCTGAATGTGGGGATTGAAAAAGTAACGCGCCAAGAAATCGCGCTTGTGTTCACATGACCGGGATGAGCTCAACGCACAGAGAAAAAAACGCACTGGATTTTTCAGCGCGTTGTTGCTTTTGGGGTCATGGAGCTCTAGTTGGTGCGGGTAAATTACTTCCACAGACAGGTCTTTGAATGTGGTTGCTTTCTGCCTCTCTGGTCTTGGCTAGACTCTGTTCTATACGCGCATCGGGCGTCAAAAGCTCAGGGGGTACCATTACAGGATCATCGGGCAAGGTCGCGTCGTCAAGAATCTTTCGAAACGCACCTCCGTTTTGCGAGGTAGCCCACGAGATGGGATTGCCTGTCGTAAGATCAAAGACATAGGAAACATATTTATACTTGATCTCTTTGCCGCGCCTCTCAAGTTTGCTCGTGAAATTTCCTTGCACAATAACGAGATAAAGCGGTTGATCTCGGCAAATGTTTTCAGGATGTAGCCCGAGTTCCAACAAATCGGAATCATTGACGCGCCGCGAGAGGCGAACACGCGTTTCGCCTGCCGCATTGAATTGGGTACAGGTATATTGAGTTGCCGCCGTGGCAATTTCTTGAGGAGTTGCCTCAGTTAGCGAACGAGCTTGAAAATTACATTGCGCGCTTGCATAGTGCGATCCAAGGTACCCGAGTGTGACGAACAAGCCCAGAATCAGGGACCCGGTGATGATGAGAATCTTTCGGTTCGACATGTTTGTTGCTCCGCTATTTCAAAAGGACACGTCCCAGTCATTATTCGCGCCGCAAGGTGTGATCGCACCCTGATTGTTTGGAACGTTATTCTGGATTATTTTGTAACAATAAGCCAGAACCGCACGTTATTGCCATCCATCCAATCGGCGCGCCATTTACCGTTCCCCACATACTGGACACGGTAGAGATACCAGCCGCCTGGGAACAGATTGTCATTCGCGGCCAGGAAATGTTCATTGCCGTAGTATTTTTTCGTACCACGACGTGCTATTTTTTTCTACTACGTCGTCGTACGCTTCTGCTCACACCCACCCGCGCTGCCGCGCCCGGCGTACTGCCGCTCTTCGATCATGCACCTCCAGTTTGCGAAAAATGCTGCGCAAATGTGTTCCGACCGTCTGCTCGCTGATGTGCAATGCGTCTGCGATCTCACGATCCGTTTTGCCTTGCGCCAACGCGCCAAGTACGTCCAATTCACGCGGCGTTGGTTTGGGGAGTTGGTGCGCGGCGCGCAGGATGTCCGGCGCGAATAACGTTGCGCCGCGTTGCACCTGGCGCAGCGCGCCCACTAGCGTTTCTGCGTCCGCCGCCGGACCCAAACACGCGCTGGCGCCGGAATACACGGCGTCGGTTTGGAGCAGTGATTCCTCTGCGAGCGCAGATAGGATTACAATTCGTATGGCAGACGATTTGTCGCGCACGGTGCGACACAAGCGCAACGCTTCCGGCGGGCTCCAATTCGGACCGATCAAAATCAATGCACTACGCGCGCTGTCAATAGCTTGCAGCGCGTTCGTCGCGTTGCAAGCGTCAACAATTGTGCCATCGTACGCGCGCGCAAGCGCGGCTTGCAGGGCGTGATAAAAAAGGGCGCTTGGATCCAGAACAACGAGGCGCGCGGTTTCAGCAGACGGCATAAACCCTCCAAAACAAACGAAACCAGCGTAACCCAGTCGTGCATCGCGCGGAGCTCAAACCACTTTCGGGGGGGGGGGCGAGGATAAGGTGAGCATTGAGGCGGCAATATTTTAGCATAACGCAAAAAGGGGTCAAGCTTGCTCGGCGTTCTCATTTGTGAAAGATATTGCAAAAAGCCCCGCGCGTGTTATAATCCCGCATCGCGTGACGAAACGCAATCCGCGCGGTAACGAATAAGGCGATGAAGGCGATGTGCGATGAATTTCATCGCCTACATCGCACATCGCACGTTACTACGTGTTTCGACCAAGGGAGTGGCGTGCGCGTACTGATTACCGGGATTTCCGGGTTTGCGGGAAGTTACCTCGCCGAATATTTGTTGGGGCTCGAAACGCACCCCGCGGCGGAATTGTGGGGCGTATCACAGCACGGCGGCGAACATCCGCCTACCGATGCGCGTATTTCGTTTGTGCACGGTGATTTGACCGACCCGCGTTTTACCGCCGCCCTCCTCGCTCAAGTTTCTCCCGACCGCATCTATCATCTTGCCGCGCAGGCCTTTGTTCCGATTTCGTGGCAGGATCCGTGGGCAACGCTGGAAAACAATATCCGCGCGGAAACGAACCTACTCCACACCGCCGCACGGCAAAAATTAAACGCGCGCCTGCTCGTCGTCGGTTCGAATGAAGAATATGGCCGCGTCACGCCCGCCGATTTGCCGATTGACGAAGACACACCGCTGCGGCCCGACAGTCCGTACGGGGTGAGCAAAATCACCCAAGATTTTCTCGGCTTGCAGTATTTTCTCAGCCACCAGCTGCACGTCGTGCGCATGCGTCCGTTCAACCACATCGGTCCGCGACAAAGCGAACGCTTTGTCGCGGCGAGTTTTGCCAAACAAGTCGCGGAGATGGAAGCGGGCGTGCGCGCGAAAAAATTGCGCGTGGGCAATCTCGACGCGCAGCGCGATTTCACCGACGTGCGCGATACGGTGCGCGGTTACGTCTTGGCGTTGGAACGCGGACAAGCGGGCGAGGTGTACAATCTCGGTTCGGGCAAACCGCGCGCCATCCGCGAACTCGTCGAAATCTACCAACACCTCGCGCGGGTCCCGTTTGAAATCGAATACGATCCCGAACGAATGCGCCCGTCCGACACGCCCGTGAGTTATTGCGACGCGTCGAAATTGAAAAACGCGACGGGCTGGGAACCGCAAATCCCGTTCGAGCAAACGCTGCGCGACATTTTGGATTATTGGCGCGGGCGGGTGGCGAATGGCGAATCGCGTATCGTGAAACGTGAAACGTGAAACGTCAAACGTGAAACGTGAAACGTCAAACGTGAAACGTCAATCGTCAATCGTCAATTGCACGATTGCACGATTGCTCGGATGCAGTTCATCCGCACTATCGCACTAAAGAACACGAGGTAAATTTCAAGCATGGCAAAAAAAGTTAGTATTATAAGTGGTGTAACGGGGATGGATGGAAGTCATCTCGCAGATTTTCTTTTGGAACAGGGATACCAAGTAATCGGCATGGTGCGCCGCACCAGCACCATCAACTTTGAACGCATCGCGCACATTCAAGACAAGATTACGATTGCGCAAGCCGATTTGCTGGACGAAGTTTCGTTGATTGATGTCTTGCGCGAATTCCGTCCGCGCGAAGTGTACAATCTCGCCGCGCAAAGTTTTGTGCCGACGTCGTTCAAGCAGCCGGTGTTGACCGGCGAAGTGACTGCGCTCGGCGTGACGCGCATGTTGGACGCGATTCGCATCGTGGACCCGACGATTCGTTTTTACCAAGCTTCAAGCAGTGTAGATGGCGCGACTCCTGTCCTGATTCGGCGGAATGGGGTGACACAGTTGATCCCGATTGAGGAACTGGCGCCGCGTGAGCTCTCAAGGGAGCAGGTCACTTGGCCTCTGCACGAGACTGAGATATTGACTGTGGATGAGCAGGCGCGTGTGGTCTTTGCGCCTGTCAAGCACGTTAGTCGTCACCCCAAAGATCGTCTGTACACCTTAAAGTATAAAGGTGGAGGGGAAATCAAAATCACGGGTGATCATTCCGTCATCGTCTTTGGCGAGGATGGCGAGATGATTGCTAAACGCGTAGAGGAATTGCGAGTCGGCGATTATCTGATCACGCACAATGGGAGTGATTTTCCGCGGTGTGGGGACGGCGCGATTGCGACAGGCGTAGAGACGCGGCCCGAATATCGCTCGCGTGTGCGCGGCTATCAGGACATGGTGGAGCTCAATCCTGATCTCTTAAAACTCCTCGGGTTTTATACCGCCGAAGGTCATTGCAATTTCAATCCGCTCCGCCGAATCTATACAGTGACCTTGACGTTTCACATCAATGCGGCGG
The DNA here is from genome assembly GCA_016209205.1 of Chloroflexota bacterium. Taxonomy (GTDB): domain Bacteria; phylum Chloroflexota; class Anaerolineae; order UBA4142; family SHND01; genus SHND01. The sequence continues at coordinate 12,849 of JACQWQ010000026.1, read as the reverse complement.
ATTTTGCCACCGAGGTCAAACGCATCGTTACAACTTTGTTTCCAGAAATCACGGTGAGCGAGAAGCTTCGCCCGGATGTGACCTCCCGTACAGTGACAATTACGGGCAAGCTCTTTGCGAGTTTATGCGCTCAGTTTGGGCGCACAGCACATGACAAGCATCTGCCCGATTGGATGTGGGAATTGGATCCTGCGCTCATCCAAAGTTTCCTTCAAGGTTATTTGGGCGATGCTCAAATTCAGCCCACTGAAATCACTTCCACCACCGTTAGCGCGCGACTGGCGCGCGAATTGGTTTCCCTCATGCGAAATGCGGGCTATGGGGCCCGTATCTACCAGCGCTTTAATGCGCCGCATACGAGTCCAACCGGACTCATGATCGCCGCAGCAACGTGCTACGATGTCAAGGTCAGCAGTCGGTATGCAAATCAGCTCGCTGAAACTCAACCTGCATCGCCAATTCGCCAACAACCTTCGGTCGAATGTTTGCCCTCTGATATTTTCGCTTCGCCACTGGAGGGAAACATCTATCATCAAATTAAATACAAACCGCTCGTGTCGAAAGAGCGATTGCGGCGTTTGCTGGGCAAGCGCGAAATCAAACTGCCTGTGCCGCTCGACCAATTGGTCCATTCGCATTTGGGCGTTGCGCGGATTACAGCAATCTCTAGTGAAACGGGGCGCTTTCATGTCTATGATGTCAGTGTTCCGAATGGGCAAAGATTCTTTGGCGGGACTGTTCCCGTACTATTACACAATTCGGAAATGTTCGGCAAAGTTCAGCAAGTGCCGCAGACCGAAAAGACGCCGTTTTATCCGCGTTCGCCCTACGGCGTCGCCAAAGTGTACGGACATTGGATTACAGTCAATTATCGCGAGTCGTACAATTTGTTCGCGTGCAGCGGCATTTTGTTCAATCACGAAGGACCGCGGCGCGGTTTGGAATTTGTGACGCACAAGGTCACGCACGGCGCGGCGAAAATCGCGTTGGGCTTGGCGCACGAATTGAAAATGGGCAACCTCGAAGCGAAACGCGATTGGGGCTATGCGCCCGATTACGTGCGCGCCCAGTGGTTGATGCTGCAACAAGATACGCCGGAAGATTATGTGGTTGCGACGGGCAAAGAACATTCGGTGCGCGAATTGTGCAAGATTGCATTCGAGTGCGTGGATTTGGATTACACGCGTTATGTGATCGAAAACAATCCGCACGATTTACGTCCGGCAGAGGTAGATCATCTCTTGGGTGATGCGACCAAAGCGCGCACCAAGTTGGGCTGGGCGCCGAGCGTCACGTTCGAGCAAATGATTCAAATGATGGTGGAAGCAGATTTAGTGGCGCTCAAGAAGGCGTATAATCTGTAAAAAGTAGACAGGGAAATGGTAGACAAGTAAACAAGGAGACAGGTATGCGGGTCAAGTTCCCTGTTTCCCTGTTTCCCTGTTTCCCTGTTTCCCTGCTTTACATCCATGACCTACGAGATTAAATTTGGCACCGACGGTTGGCGCGGCGTTATCGCCGAAGATTACACGTTTGAAAATGTCCGGCGCGCGGCGCAAGGTGTGGCGACCTATTTTGCGGCGCACCACAACGCGCACGCACGCGGCATGGTGATCGGCTACGACTATCGTTTTGCGTCGGAACATTTCGCGGCGGCAGCCGCCGAAGTCTTGGCGGCGAACGACATTCCCGTTTTACTCACCGAAACAGGCACGCCGACGCCGGTGATTTCGTATGCAGCAATCGCAAATCAGGCAGCCGGCGCGATCAATATCACGGCGTCACACAATCCCGGCACCGACAACGGGTTCAAGGTGCGCAACGAATTTGGCGGCGCGGTGGACCCGGAGGTTTTGAAAAAAATCGAAGCGGTGATACCGGAAACGTCAAACAGCCTGCCCCGCGAAGGGCGAGGGGTGAAACGTCAACCCTTGGCAGATGCGTTACAAGTGAACGCGGTGATGAAATTTGACGCGAGCGCGGCGTATCTGGCGCATTTGCCCGACATGATTGACGTTGCGCCGTTAAAAAGCGCGGGGCTAAATGTAATACACGATCCGATGTGGGGCGTCGGCAGCGGTTGGCTGAAACGCATTTTGGACGGCGGCAAAACGACGGTCACGGAAATTCACAGCGGGCGCAATCCGATTTTTCCCGATATGAAACGCCCCGAACCGATTCCGCCCAACACCGCGCGCTTGCAAGAAACGGTGCCTGCCGCGCACGCGCACGCGGGCTTTTTGACCGACGGCGACGCCGACCGCGTGGGCTTTGTCGCCGAGAACGGGCGGTTCGTCAATCAACTACAAGTCTATGCGCTCCTCGCGTATTATCTTTTGGAACTGCGCGGTTGGCGCGGACCGATCGTCAAAACCATTTCGACGACCTCGATGTTGAACAAACTCGGCGAAATTTACAACGTGCCCGTCCACGAAACGGGCGTCGGTTTCAAATATATCGCCCCGAAAATGTTGGAAACGAACGCCATGATCGGCGGCGAAGAATCGGGCGGCTTTGCGTTTCGCGGGCACATGCCCGAACGCGACGGGATTCTGTGCAGTTTGTTCTTGATGGATTTGATGCGGCAGTTGAACAAGACGCCGACGCAGCTGCTCGACCATTTGTTTGGCATTGTCGGTCCGCATTATTACGACCGCATTGACACGCCGTTCCCGCCGTCGCGCAATGCTGAGGTGCGCGCGAAAATCGCCAACGAAAAACCATCGCACCTTGCAGGACTGAAGGTTTTGAGCATCAACACGCTCGACGGCTTCCGTTATGAAATGGAGGACGGCGGCTGGATGCTGATTCGTTTCAGCGGCACCGAACCCATCATTCGTGTTTATACCGAAACGACGCATCAAGACAAGGTGCAGGAAATTTTGCATGATGGGTTGCGGCTCGCCGGACTCGAGTAAGAGGTGTACGATGCGGAAAGAGAAAAAACGCCGTGTATCGGCAAAGCATCAAATTGAAATTCAAACGCTCAAAACACACGAACGTGAATTTCACGGAAAGAACGTCATTGTCGTCGGGCGACAAATCTTTCCCGTCGAGAGCGGCAAGCAAGCGGCGAAACTGTTGGCGGAATTGCGCGAAAAATATCCGGATCAAACGCCGCTCTTGGCTTATGCGATGGGTGAGGAAACTTATATTCTATGCCTTTAACCTTTCGTTTTCAGGAAATCCCATCGCATTCGTTCGGACGCATCTATCGCCCGGTTGCCGTTGTCGAGTTCGAACACAAGACCGACGCGTTTTGGCTGCCGATTCGCATGATTGTTGACACGGGCGCGGATTTTTCGATCTTGCCGCGCAGCTTTGCGCTGCCCTTGGGCGTCGATTTGGCGGATTGCGAGCTGCAGCAAACGCAAGGTATCGGTGGGAACGCGAATCTTTTTCTGTATCGGGGGCAGATGGCGCGCATGGGCAAATATACGCGAAAAATTCCAATCGGCTTTTTGGATCAAGAAGCGGGACCCGCGTTATTGGGCAGGCACGAATTTTTCGAGACCTTTCGCGTGATTTTCGCCGAGCGTCAGGTCAAGTTCATCCACCCGCGCCAGAGAAAGCATGACGCTCTTTGATTCACACTGTCATCTCACCGCCGAACAATTCGACGCCGACCGCGACGCGGTGATCCAACGCGCGTTGGACGCGGGCGTGACGCGGATGCTGACGCTGGCGACGGATGTGGCGTCGAGTCGCGCGGTGATCGAATTGGCGGAACGGTATGCGTGCATCTATGCGGCGGTGGGGATTCATCCCGAAAGTGTGGGACAGGCGGAGACTGGGGACTGGGGATTGATTCGAGAACTGGCACAGCATCCGAAAGTGATAGCGATTGGCGAAATTGGGTTGGACTATTATTGGGACAAAACGACGACAGCCCTGCAACAACATTTTTTTGAAAAGCAATTGGAACTCGCGGCGGAGTTAAATTTGCCGGTCGCAATCCATGACCGCGATGCGCACGATAAAATTATCGGGACACTGAGAAATTTTGCCATACGCGATACGCGATACGCGATAGGCGAACCACGCGGCGTGCTGCACGCGTTTTCGGGCAGCGTCGAGATGGCGCGGACGGCATTCGATTTGGGATTTTTTGTTTCGTTCGGCGGACCGGTTACGTTCAAAAACAATAAACGTGCGCCCGAAATTTTGCGCGCCCTGCCGCTTGAAAAAATTTTGATCGAAACGGATTCACCCTATTTGGCGCCGCACCCGCTGCGCGGGAAACGCAACGAACCCGCGCACGTAAATTTGATCGCGCAGCGCATTGCCGAATGCAAAGGTTTGCCAATCGAACAAGTTGCGATGCAGACCGCGCAAAATGCAAAAGAATTGTTTCGGCTCTAATACATCGAGTGTAATGGTGTGAGCGTGTCGCGGCGAGTGAAAAACGATGGTGAGTGTGAATTTATCCGCCACCCCGTCACCCGTCACCCGTCACCCGTCACCCGTCACCCGTCACCCGTCACTCAAGAGAGGTTGTCGTGGAACTGGTAGACATTTTGAAACCCATTGAAGCGGATATGCAAAAAGTGGAATTGCAGCTCCGTGATGCGGCGCGCGCCGAATTTGGGCCCTTGGCGCTCGTGATCGAATCTATCATCGAAAGCGGCGGCAAACGCATGCGCCCGGCGGCGACGCTTTTGGCGGGCCGTATGTTTCCGCAGCGCGACGATAATTTGTTGAAACTCGCGGTCTCAGTGGAACTTTTGCACATGGCGACGCTGATTCACGACGACCTGTTGGACAAGGCAGCGACGCGGCGTGGTTCGGCGACCATCAACAGCAAATGGGACAGCAAGTCCACCGTGCTCGCGGGCGATTACGTTTGGGCCAAAGCGGCAAAAATCGCGGCAGAGGTCGGCAACACCAAAGTGCTCGGCATTTTCGCCGATACCATCATGGTCATCGTCGAAGGCGAAATCAAACAGGACTATACCGGCTCGTCGTCCAATCCGAATCGCGACGAGTACTATACGCGCATTTATGCGAAAACCGCGTCGTTGTTTGAAGGCGCGCTGCGTTCGGCGGCGGTGCTGGGCAACGCGTCGGACGCGCATATCAACGCGTTGGGCATGTACGGGCGCAAACTCGGCACCGCGTTCCAAATCATTGACGACGTGTTGGATTTTGTCGGCACGCCAGCGGAAGTGGGCAAGCCGGTCGGCAGCGACTTGCGGCAAGGCATCGTGACGCTGCCCGCCATCATCTATTATGAAAAACATCCCAAGCATCCGGTGATCGCATCCATCGCCGTGAAAAACGGACACAGCACGCTGGAACTCGAAGAGGTGATCGAGGACATTCGTACCTCACCCGAAATGACCGCCGCGCGTCAAGAAGCGCAAGAACTGGTGCGCGAGGCGCAGCGCGCGCTCGAAGCGCTGCCCAAGACCAAGTATCGCCAGACGCTGCATCAATTGGCGGACTATGTGGTGGAGCGGAAGAAATAGCGTATCGCGTATCGCGTGTCGTCAAACGTGAAACGTCAAACGTCAAGCGTGAAACGTCAAGCCGATGGTACGGCATGTACTGTCGGCTTTATGTTTTTAGCGAGTTGCGTTATGCTTGGTGAGTGCGGTAGTGCGGTAGTGCGATAGTGCAAGAGTCCAATTGACATTTGACGTTTCACGTTTCACGCATGACGTTTCACGATTTGTGATTTGCCATCTGCCATGCTCGACATTTCCTTTATCCTCGTTTCGTGGAACGTGCGCGAACTGTTAAAGCGCGCGCTGGAAGCCATTCTCGCCGACGCGGCGGCGGCGAACTGTGTCGCTGAAATCATCGTGGTGGACAATGCGTCGCGCGATGGGACGGTCGAGATGCTACGCGCCGATTTTCCGCACGTGCACGTGATTGCGAATACGGAAAACGTGGGGTTTACGCGCGGCAATAATCAGGGACTGACCGCTACGGCGAGCGGTCAGTACGGAACGAACGCCGTTTCGTTCCCCTCCCCTGCGACCGCTGCGGCGAGCGGTCGCTACATCTTTCTCCTGAATCCCGATACGGAATTGCTGCCCGGCGCATTGCGCGCGCTGCTCGATTACATGGACGCGCCGGAAAATGCGCGCGTGGGCATCGTCGGTCCGCAACTGGTGTACGCGGACGGTTCGCTGCAATCCTCGCGCCGCCGCTTTCCAAAATTTTCCACCGCGTTGTTCGAATCCACGAAACTGGAACAATGGTTTCCTAACAATTCACTGATTACTGATTATCGTTTACGCCCGAACTCCGTTCGGGAAATGACTGATGACTCGACCACGCAAGACGTGGATTGGGTCGTCGGCGCGGCGATGTTCGTGCGGCGCGCGGTGTATGAACAAATCGGCGGATTCGACGAACGCTTTTTCATGTACTCGGAAGAATTGGACTGGTGTTATCGCGCCAAACAAGCCGGTTGGCGCGTCGTCTATTTTCCGAACGCGCGCGTGCTGCACCACGAAGGCAAATCGTCGGAACAAGTTATCGCGCAGCGCGACATTTATTTTCATTCCAGCAAAGTGCGCTATTTCAAAAAACATCACGGCGTATTGCAAGGCGAACTGTTGCGCTGGTTCTTGTTGGGCATGTTTGGTTTTCAAATGTTGGAAGAAGCCGCGAAATATGTGTTGGGGCACAAACGCGAACTGCGCGCCGCGCGGATGAAGGCGTATCGGCAGGTGTTGGCGAGTGGGTTGAAGTAGAGATTGGAAGTTGGAGGTTGGAAGTTGGAGGTTGGAAGTTGGAGGTTGGAAGTTGGAAGTTGGAAGTTGGAGAGATAGAGAGATGGAGAGATAGAGAGATGGAGCGCGGGAGAGATGGAGAGATAGAGAGATGGAGCGCGGGAGAGATGGAGCGCGGGAGAGATAGAGTGAGGGAGAGATGGAGCGCGGGAGAGATAGAGTGAGGGAGAGATGGAGCGCGGGAGAGATAGAGTGAGGGAGTGAATTTTGATATGCGATACGCGATTCGCGAGTTGAGAGAATGGAGGAACCATGCCCGATACATTTGAAGAAAAATACATTGATGTTTTGCACAACATTGAACTGGCGCTGGCGCGAACCTATCGCGAACATGACGACCTGACCGATTTTGACGCGCGCGAAGCAGTGAACGCGTTGATTCGCGTCTATCAAGCGCAGCTGCAAAATCGCGCCGCGCCCGCGCTCCAGCTTTCACCGCTGGCGCAAAAAGCGTTCGAGAATGCGCAAGTGATGTGCGAATTTCATTTGGGACGCGGAACGCTCCTGGACAAAAACCAGAAACCTGCCAACATTTCCGTTTACGTCAAGACCGTAGACGAAATCGTTGCCTGCCTCAAACGGATTCGCCGTTCCATCGAAATGTGGAACAAGGAATTGGGGCGGCGCGGGTATTTTGATTTCGTCAAGGACTATGTGAGATGATGGATGTAGTAACGAATTTATTCGTGGTAGCTGCGCATTGCCTACATGAACGATTGAAATCGTTACTACGCCCGTACATTCTTTCAGGGTAATTAGAGCATTATGGACCCCTCTCAACTCGCATCGGAACTCACAAAACTATTGACGCCGTATTTGCCGTCTTTGGTCGCGGGCGGCGGGGCGCTTGGCGCAGAAATCGCCAAAGGCGCGGCGGGCAAAGCGGGCGAAAAAGTGGTCGAACAAATTTGGGAAAAACTGCGCCCGAAGGTGCAAGCGAAACCCGCCGCGCAAGAAGCCGTCGCCGACGTGGCGAAAACGCCCGACGACGCGGATGCGCAAAATAATTTGCGCTATCAACTCAAGAAACTGTTCAGCGAGGATGCCGCGCTGGCGAACGCGTTGCAAACCTTGGTCGTGCAAGGTGATTACAACGCGGCGAATATCGGCGCGGGCGCGAAGGTCGAACAACTCGCGGTGGGTAAAAAGATTCGGCAAACGATTTATCACATTTACCAAAACGCGCCGGGACGCGCCGCACTGGACGACCAAACTTTTGCGCGCATCTTGGGGGAATATCAGGACTGGATCGGCAAAGCGTACAATCGCGCGCGGCTGTATGGGCTGGAAAGTATCAAAGCCGAGCACAAACAGCGCGTGCGTTCCCTTGCCGAGGTGTTTGTGCCGTTGACGCTGCGCCGTTTTGCGCCGCCGCAGCGTGAAGAAATCGAAGCATTAGCCGGACACACGCGCGATAACGTTTCCCAAATCAAAGCGTATCTCGAACTCGTCCGCAGCAAACAAAAAGAGAGCGAACCCATCGCGCTCGAAAAACTGTTGCTGGAAAAGGAACGGCTCGCCCTCATCGGCGGCGCGGGCTGCGGCAAAAGCACGCTCCTCGCGTTCTTGGCGGCGGGCTTGACGCTGCACGCGCAAACGGGCGCGCCCTTGCCCTTTGCACTCCCGCGCGGCATCACGACGCTGGTGCCCCTGATTATTCCGCTGCGCTATCTCCGCGAATATCAACGGCTCTGTCAACAATCTCCCACCGAACGGCTCACCAATCCGCGCGTCGGCACGTTGGCAGGTTTCGTGCCGTGGTACCTCAAACATCGCAATTCCGTCTTGGAAGTTTCCGAAGATTTTTTTGACCGGCTTTTGTTGGGCGGCGGCTGCCTCGTCATGTTGGACGGCTTGGACGAAGTGGTAAGCCGCCACGAACGTGGGCGCGTCAAGCAGCAGGTCGAGGAATTGGCGAACGAGATTTACCCCAAGAATCGTTTCATTGTCACGGCGCGCGAAGCGGGCTACTCCCAAGACGCGGTGTTTGGCGATGATTTTGCGCGGTTCGACGTGCAGCCGTTAGAACCCGAACAAATTGCGACCCTCGTCGAAAACTGGTGCCGCCAACTCTATCCGGGCGAGGTCGAGAAAAAAACGCGCGAGTTGGTGGACGCGATTCAAGAAATCAACGCGCGGCGCATAGAGCAAGATTTGGACCCGCTCATCAGCACACCCTTGATGACGACGATGGTGGTGAGCGTTAGTTGGGGCGAGACGAAACTGCCGCGCGAACGCGCAAAATTGTATGAAGCGGCGGTCAGCGTGATTTTGCAGGCGCAGTATTTGCGCGACGACGCGGACGGCGTGCGCCAAGAATTGGTGGAATGGGGCGGCGCATGGGACGCCCAGCGCGATTGGCTGGCGCACATTGCATTGGAGATGCACAAAGGCGGACGCGCAGGCGCGGCGGTGAATGAAGACCGCTTGCGCGAAATTTTGCGCGCCGTTTTGCCGCCCGACAAGCTGGAGCAATTTATCGAAACGGTGCGGGCGCGCGGCGGCTTGTTTGAAGAACGCGCGGAACTGTTTCAATTCGTCCACCTCACATTCCAAGAATTTCTCGCCGCGCGGCTCTTGACCAAACAGCGCACGGACGCGTGGCGCGAATTGGGCAAGCATCTCGCGGAGGCGTGGTGGCGCGAAACGCTGCTGCTGCTCTATGGGTACGCTCTGGTGGACTATGGCAAATATGCGGAACAGTATTTAGAGTGGCTCTCCACCCAGCCCGCCGATTCCGCACACCGGCTCGCGGGTCTCGAACTCGCGGGTGCGGCAGTGCTGGAACTGGAAAAACCCAATCCCGAACTCCAGACGCAGCAAGCAAAACTGTTGGCGAACGCGTTGGAGAATCCGAATCTGCATGCGCCCGGCGTCCTCCGCGCGAACGCAGGCAACACCCTCGCGCGTTTGGGTGACACGCGCACAGGAGTCATGGTGAATGAAAATGGTCTGCCCGATTTGCTTTTCTGCGAAATCCCTTATGAGGATTTTTGGATGGGCAGCAGCAAAAACAAAAACGACCCACACTATGACCCCGAAGCGTACGACGACGAATTAGGGCAGCGCGTAAAATACAAATTCAAGAACACCAAAGCGGGCGACAAATATTACATCACGCGCTATCCCATCACCAACGCGCAATTCGACGCGTTCGTTGAGCAAAAAGAGAACGGGTATCAAAAAAGAGAATTTTGGACCGACGCGGGCTGGCAGTGGCGGCGCGATAGAATTGCGAATGAAAAATACGGCGGCGTGTATGACTTGCCGAATCATCCCGTCGTCAATGTGACGTGGTACGAAGCGGCGGCGTTTTGCAAGTGGGTAGGGTCCAAGTTGCAGGTTGCAGGTTACAAGGTTCAAGTCTGGCGCGATGGCAAAATTGAAACTTGCGACGTGGGTCCTGTGACTTGTCGCCTCCCCTCCGAAGCGCAATGGGAAAAAGCCGCGCGCACCTCTGACGGGCGCAAATATCCGTGGGGCAAGGACATTACGCCCGAACACGCGAATTATGATGAAACAGGAATTGGCGCGACGAGCGCGGTGGGTTGTTTTCCAAGAGGCATGAATGAATACGGCGTGCTGGACATGAGTGGGAACGTGTGGGATTGGTGCGCGACCAAGTGGGTGGAGAATTATCAAGAGTACGGTACTCAAGAAGATAATTCGCTGGAAGGTGATGCGCTCCGCGTGTTGCGCGGTGGTTCGTTCAATCTTGATGCGCGCTTTGTGCGCTGTGCGTGGCGTAACTGGGATAATCCCGACATCCGTAGCCTCTACAGGGGTTTTCGTGTGGGGCTGTCTCCCGTTCGACTCTGAACTCTGAACCCTCTGGACTCTGTTACTCTGGAACGCCGCGAATTGAATTCACGGACTGAAAAAAGGCGGGCCGCGACAAAAAGGGGGAGAGTTTGAGAGGTGACGAGTCTCCACACTCTCTGCTCGACTCACGTTGAGTGTGGCGACTCGTCAGGGGGCAAAGCCCCCTCTCAACGCGCGAAAAAAATTTTTTGAGGGTATAATGGCATCCAAACAAGAATCCGAAATGCCCATTTTTACGCGCACGTTCGATTTTTTGACGTGGCTCTTGCCGCTGACCAATCAATTCCCGCGCGCACACCGTTTCACCGCGACAGCGCGTTTGTTGGATGCGGCGTTTGATGTGCGGGAACGTTTGGAAGAAGCGCAGTACCGTTCGGGCAAAGAACGTTTGGAACGTTTAGCCCGCGCGGATGAAGCATTGGCGCGCGTCCGTTTATATTTGCGGCTCGCTGCAAAATGGGATTGGTTGACGGCAGGACAATATCAACACGCCGCCGCGATGGTCGCAGAGATTGGACGTTTGTTGGGCGGTTGGCGCAAAGTGACCCATTAACTTTGGCATCAATTTTGATGCGGGGGCAGAACGATAGGCAGCTCCGCGTGTTGCGCGGTGGTTCGTTCAATAATGATACGCGCAATGTGCGCTGTGCGAGGCGTAACAGGAATAATCCCGACAACCGTAACATCAACAGGGGTTTTCGTGTGGTGCTGTCTCACGTCTTTCAGGGAGTAAAAACTTGTCCCGAAAGAATGAGGGAACGCTCCGCCAGAAATACGCGTTGGCGCAAGCTCGCGCGTCGCGGCAAGAAAAACGGCGCGTTCTGTTCCTGGCCGCGCGCGACAAGACCTCACAGGTTTTGAAAACCTGTGAGGTCTGACAGCGCCGGGCAAATAGAAAAGCGCCCCGCGCGCAAGGTTTATCCCGAGGTAACGAGGGACCGTCCTCCGCGCGGGGCAACCTGCCAACGGATAATGCGCTGGAATACAGCGCGAGCGGATAAGCGGATGACGCGCGTCGTATCCGTTTATCCACTTTATGTATCCGCTAACCACTGCCATCTATGTACGCCCAACTCTGCTCGTGGGACAATCTCTTCTACGCCTATCGCAAAGCATCGCGCGGCAAACGCGGTCACGCGAACGTCGCCGCGTTCGAGTATCGCCTCGAAGACAATCTGCTGCAATTGCAGTGCGAACTGCAAGACCAATCCTACACCCCCGGCACATACCACAGCTTTTACATTCACGACCCGAAAAAGCGGCTCATTTCCGCCGCGCCGTTCCGCGACCGCGTGGTACATCACGCGCTCTGCAATCTCATCGAACCTATTTTCGAGCGTTCGTTCATTTCCGACTCGTACGCCAACCGCGTCGGCAAAGGGACACATCGCGCGTTAGATCGGGCACAGGAATTTGCGCGGCGTTACAAATACGTCTTGCCGTGTGACATCAAACAATACTTTCCGAGCATTGACCACGCCATCCTGCGCGAGATTCTCGCGCGCAAAATTGACGACGCACAGGTGTTGTGGCTGATTGACCAAATTCTCGAAAGCGGGCGCGGCGTTTTAGCGGACGAATACGCAATGGTGTATTTCCCCGGCGATGACCTGTTCGCGGCAAACCGCCCGCGCGGTTTACCGATTGGCAACCTGACCAGTCAATTTTGGGCGAACTGTTATCTCAATCCGTTCGACCACTTTGTAAAACGCGAATTGTCATGCCGCGCGTACGTGCGCTACGTTGACGATTTTCTTCTTTTTGCCGACGACAAGCGCGTCTTGCGGGAATGGCGCGCAGAGATTTTCAAACGTTTGACGTTTTTACGTTTGACGCTGCACGCCCGCCGCGCGCAACCCAGTCTAATTACAGAAGGCATTCCCTTTCTCGGTTTTACCGTATTTCCCACGCACCGCCGTTTGAAAGCGCGCAAGGGCTTTGCCTTTCGGCGGCATCTGGCGCAACTGCACGCGCAATGGCGGACGGGCGAAATCGGCTGGAAAAAAATGGATGCGGCGATACACGGCTGGGTCAATCATGTGCGTTACGGCGATACGTGGGGCTTGCGCCGCGCGGTGTTGAAAAACGCTGCCAACGGATATTGAAAACGGATAAACGGATGAGCGCGTTCGTATCCGCTTATCCGTTTTTCATCCGTTGGCAGCTGTCTCGGATTCACAATGAAGCCAGAAACAAAGCGCAAGACGAATCGAAATCAAGAACGTGGTGAGGTTCTCGTCGCCATCGTGCAGCGTCCGCTCGATTTGAGTTATGCGCGCGAGCA
>JACQWQ010000133.1 GCA_016209205.1 Chloroflexota bacterium | reverse complement strand
TATTTGACAACTTGTGTCGGGTCGAGCCAAAAGTGCGGATCGCCCGGATTGTCCGCGTCGTGCGGCTCGCCGGGTTTGAGGGCGCGACTGGGCAAACCTTTGCTCGCTTCCAGCATGAGGTATTTGTTGCCCGCGTTTTCCAACAGCTTGGCCAAAAATTCTTCAAAGCCCGCGCCGTTGACAATCAACACATTGCTGTCGGCAACCTTTTTCACGTCTTGCGGCGTCGGCTCGAAACTGTGCGGGTCCGCGCCAATCGGCATCAACGCTTCCACCTCGACGCGATTCCCTGCGACGTTTTGGGCAATGTCGGCAAGAAAGGTTTCGACGGCAAGAACCTTCAGCCCGGTCGCCGCTGCCGTTGGCGACGCATTCCGCGAGGCAGTGGGCGACGCACATGCGCTGACCCATGCGAGCAAGAACAAACCGAACACGCGTAACACATTCGAGCGAGACATATTGATTCCTCTGTGAAATGAATTGGCTTGCGTCTCGCTCCGTGTTACAATGGTCGGGCAAGAGCACAAGCAGCTGAGCAGCTGGCTTGCTTGCATTTGAGAGCGCGAGCCGTGAACCCGCGCTCTCTTTGTTGTGGCAACTAGAAAAGCTTGCCCGTACTGAAAACCTTTTTCATTTCGAAAGTCAAAAAAACCTATTTGCGCTTGCCGTTTTTGCCGAGTGCCACTGCCCGCGTAGAGCAGTCAGGACACTTGCCCATCAATTCGAGCACGTGCAGATTGATTTCATATCCCGTCTTGCGCTGCAAACTGGCAATCAACGGTTCGAGGTCACAGTCCGCAAACGCTTGGGCTTTGCCGCAGCTCGAGCAAACGAGGTGATGCGCGTGCTCCTGCGCGCTCGCGGCGTAACTATGGCAGCCATCCGCGAAATGAACGCGCTGCACGTACCCGAATTCGGTCAGCAAGTCGAGCGTACGATACACCGTCACCAGACCGAGGTGCGGATATTTCTTGCGCGCGAGTTTGTGAATTTCAGCGGGCGTGAGGTGATGTGCGGCAGACGCGATAATGTCGAGAATCGCTTGGCGCGGGCGCGTGAGTTTGCGGCGATGTTCGCGCAGCCCGTCGCGCATTTCAGTTGAAACAGGCATGGTCATTTGTGTAATTGAAAAAGATTTTCGATTAGCATTATACGTGATTCTTCTAGCGAGACAAAAACCCCGCTTCGGCGAAGCGGGGTTTTTGTCTCGCTAGAGCGGCTGCACACTCCACACCACTCCATCACGCGGCGGAATTTCGATCTCGCCGACTCTGCCGTTCAGGACCGTGTGCGTGCGGGGGCGCCATTCTTGCTGCAACACCGCGCCATCTTTCAACACCGCGCCGACGTTCAAATCCAGCGTCGCGGATTTGTCACCGGCGTTCAGGGCGACGATCACCGTTTCGCTCTCTAACTGGCGCGCAAAGACATAGACCATGCCGTGTGCGTACAAACGCGCGTAACCACCGGGGCGGCGCAAGGCGTGATACTTTTCGCGCAGCGCGATGCAGCGTTTTGCCGCGTCCAATAAATCAAGGTCCCATTTCGCTTCGTCCCAAATCATCCCGCGCCGGCAGTCGGGATCGCGTCCGCCTTCCAGGCCGATTTCGTCGCCGTAATAAATCGTCGGCGCGCCGGGGTACGTCAGCATGGCGAGCCACGCGAGTTTCAGCGCGGTCTGGTCGCTTTTGGCAATCGAAAGAAAACGCGCGGTGTCGTGACTGTCGAGCAAGTTCATTTGGGCGTACGTGATTTCGGGCGGATACCACGTTTGCACTTGCTCCAACATTTCGGCGAACGCGGGCGCGTCGGCATTGACGACGTGCCCGTAACTGTCGTGCAGTAATTCGTGCGCGGCATGTTTCTTGCCGATGCAAAACGAAAGCGCGGCGCGCGTAAATTGATAATTCATCACCGCGTCGAATTGGTCGCCTTGCAGCCAGCGATCGGCGCGGTGCCAGATTTCGCCGACGATGTACGCTTCGGGATTTTTGGTTTTGACGCGCTGGCGAAATTCTTGCCAGAACGAATCGTCGTCAATCTCCGCCGGTACGTCGAGCCGCCAACCATCCGCGCCCTGTTCGATCCAATATTCCGCGACGCGCATGATGTATTCGCGCACGTGCGGATTGTACGTATTGAGTTTCGGCAGCGCCTTGAGGTTCCACCACGCGGCATAGCCCTGCTGTCCGTCGTCGTACGCGTGCAAAGGAAATTTGGTAAAGGTGAACCAATCGAGATACGGCGATGCTTTGCCGTTTTCGAGCGCGTGATTGAAATAGTAAAACCCGCGCGAGGCGTGATTGAATACGCCGTCAATCACCACGCGAATATCGCGCGCGTGCGCGGCGTCGAGCAATTGGCGAAAGGCCGCATTGCCGCCGAGAAGCGGGTCCACCTGAAAATAATCATGCGTGTGATAGCGGTGGTTCGCGGTGGATTGAAAAATGGGACAAAAATAGATCGCGTTGACGCCGAGCGCGACGAGATGATCGAGGTGTTCGAGGACGCCAAGCAAATCGCCCCCTTTGAAACCGTGTGTGGTCGGCGGCGAATCCCATGTTTCGAGATGATGCGGCTTGTGCGCTTGCAGCGCCGCGCTCTTGGCAAAGCGGTCGGGAAAGATTTGGTAAAAGACGGCGTCTTTGACCCAGTCGGGAGTGGCGACATTCATATTGTGATGGAGAGAGGGAGTGAGGGAGAGAGGGAGTGAATTCTCTCAATCTCTCATTCTCTCAATCTCTCTATCTCTCTAACTTACATTCCCGCCATATCCTGCAATACCCGCGCGGCGGCTTGGCGCACGGCATCGCGTTTGTCGGTGGCGGCGATGGCTTGGAGCGGTTTGACGGCAAAGGGGCTGCGAATTTTTTCGAGTGCGCGCTGCGCGTGCGCTTGCAATTCGGGACCGCCCACTTGCAAATCCACGAGCAGCGCGGGCACACTTTTGTCCGCGCCGTATTCGCCCAACGCTTGCGCCGCGGCGATTTTCATGCGCGTGTCGGACGATGCGACGCGCGGGTCGCCGCGCAGCGCGACGAGGAGCGGTTCGACGACGCGCTCACTGCGCGATTGTCCCAACGCAGCAATGACCCGCTCGCGCACCTCTGTGCTCGGGTCGCGCAGCTGCGACAAGAGATATTCCAGCGCGCGATCGGTGTGCAAGTGACCGAGGATGTAGGCGGCGCGCAAACGCACGTCCGCATTTTTGTCGCGCAGTTTGGCGGCAAAAAAATCACTGGCTTGGTTGCTGCGCAATTCACCCAAAGCGCGGATTGCGTTTTCGTCGCGGTCGTCCCACGCGCGGGCGACGAGCGATTTGACGACCTGCTCCAGCAGCGCGGGATTTGGTTCCGTCGTCGCCGCAAGCGCGTACGCGGCAAGGTAGAGACGTTCCGGTGGAACGTCTCCACCCTCCAATGACGCCGCCGCGACCGCGTCGGCGCCGCCCAATCCGGCGTAAAACAACGCGACCTCGCGCCACGCCGGATCCAAAAGCATTTCGCGCAGAGGTGCAAAATCGGGATTGTCGAAGGGCATCACGCTCTCGCAGGCGAACCCCGCCTGACTCGATCTCACGTTGGGCGTGATGCCCTTCGACAGGCGCAAGGCACGCGCGGCGAGAAAGTCCTGGAGCAGGGTGTGTTTGAACGCGATGCGCCCGTTCGCACGCTCGCACAGGTAACCGTAACCGCGCGCCAGGTGATCCGCTTGTGCAAGTTGTCCGCGTTTGGTGGAAAGCGCGATGCCCTCCAACGCGCGCGCGGCGAATTCGGGATCGTTTTCGCGTGCGAGTTTCGCGTGTACGTACATGTCAAACAATTGGGCGCGGCGCGCGGGCAGCGTGGAAACATTCACGCGCTGCGGCACGTCGAACGGGGTCGCCGCGCTTGTTCCAACCACGGGCAAGGCAACTTTTTCTGGAACGGGAGCGACTTGTTTTGCGGCAGGTTCATACACCTGAAGCAGTAAAAACAAATAGAGTGGCGTGAGCGCAAGTTCGCGCGTGCCCGCGTTCGCTTGCACCGACGCGATGAAATTTTGCGCCGCGCGATTGAGGCGCGCCTCGTGCGCGGCGGATTGTGGAAACCAAGCGTGGGCAAATGAAATCATTTCGCGTTCGTTGAGCGGTTCGAGCGCGAACGCGGTGAATCCGGCGGGCGCGTGTTTGGCGTCCGGCGCGGTCGCGCAAATTTTGGCGTTGGGATATTTTTGCGCGAGGGTTTCGAGATGCGCAATGTGCGCGGGTTCGGTCACATCGTCAAACAGAATCCAGCCGGCGTTTTGGAATTGTTCGGGGAGGGCTTGTGGATGAAAATCGGCGAAGGATTGAAGCGTCGCGCCATGTCCCGCGTGGGCGGCGATGAATTGGAGCGCGGACGATTTGCCCATCCCCGCCGCGCCGGTGAGCAAGATACGCGCGTGTTGGCGCGCGGCATTGTCGAGATGTGTAACTTGGTCATTCGCGTCGCGCACACGCGGAACGATATACACGCGGGCGGGATCGTATTCGGTTTTGAGGATGGGCAGCAGGTCAAGGGACACGACGGGTGCGACAGACAGCGACGTTTTTGATTTGCGAAAGAGATTCAATACGGTTTGCCTCGGTTTGATTTTGGAAAACGATTGTACACGAGGGCGCGGGTTTGCCCAAAAAGGGCGCATTCCCAGCTACGCCCAAAAGGGCAAACTGCTATCCTATTCCGCGGGCGCGCGACCCTTCGGCGGTCAATTCCCGCCTGATTTTATTTGACACCCTCAGTTCGCGTGTTATAATCGTCCCATAAATTTTCACCCCTACGAGTGGCAGCAAAAAACGCTGCAAGGAGGATATATGTATCAGAGACTTGTTCTCGTTGGGAACTTGGGACGCGATCCCGAGATGCGTTATACGCCCAACGGTACCGCCGTGACCCAAATGTCCATTGCCACGAGCCGCAAATGGACCGACGCGTCGGGTCAACTCAAAGAAGAAACCGCGTGGTTTCGCGTGTCCGTTTTCGGCAAGCAAGCCGAAACGTGCAATCAATATCTCAACAAAGGTTCGCGTGTGCTCGTCGAAGGCGAACTGGTGGTAGATGAAAAAACGGGCGGACCCCGCATCTATACGCGCAGAGACGGCACGGCCGGCGCGTCGTTCGAAGTGCGCGGCAATTTGGTGCGTTTTCTGACGCCGAAATCGCAGAGCGGCGATAACCAAGCCGGCGCAGTCACTCCGGTACCCGTCGAACCCGGCGCCGGAACCATGAGCGAAGAAGATTTACCCTTCTGAGCATCCGGTGCGCCCTCCAGCACATTGTCTTTACCCCGCGCTCAATTCGGCATGGTCGCCGGATTGCACCCGTGGGGTATTTATTGTCTGACTTATTTTTCGTTTGCATAAAAAATCCGCAATAAGGATGTTGTGGTGTCAACCGGCGCAGGTCTGCTTTCCCGACAATTCCATCGCGTAAACGCCGTCCCCCGTCAATCGCAACCGCTCATTGGCAAGGCGACCCGCTCTCTATTCATTTCGCGCTTGTTCTCGCTTTCACAGCATTTGCTGGCAGCATCGAGAATAAGGGCGATTTTTTTTTAGCCCACGCACTCTAGTGCGCGCCGAAACAAGGAGGTACGCCGTCTAACCACCAACTGTCATAACTGGACCAAATCCTTTGCGCCCGCAGACGCAAAGCATCAACACTCTACTGTTTGAACATCTCTGGAGGAGAAGAATGATGAATTCCAAAAAATATTTCGTGCTGGGGGCAGTCCTGCTCGTCCTTGCCCTCGTGATCGCCGCGTGCGGCACACCCACCCCCCCCCCAGCCACCGCAGT
This sequence comes from Chloroflexota bacterium, assembly GCA_016209205.1. Lineage (GTDB taxonomy): Bacteria > Chloroflexota > Anaerolineae > UBA4142 > SHND01 > SHND01. Next base: position 7,066 of record JACQWQ010000133.1, on the reverse strand, counting down.
TCCACCGCCGCCAACCGCCGTGACACAACCCACTGCGGTACCGCCGCCGCCTACTGTCGCTCAACCGACCGCGGCGCCGACCACTGCCCCCACGACAGGCGGTGAAAAAATCACCGGCGAATTGACGCTGTGGCACTCGTACCACACCGGCGGCTCGGAAGAAAAAGCCCTGACCCAAATTCTGGACAAGGTCAAGGCAGACAATCCCGACCTCAAACTGAACGTGCTCCAAGTGCCGTTCGATCAACTCTTTAACAAGTACGAGACCGAAGCGGCAGCGGGCGGCGGTCCCGATCTCTGGACTGCGCCAAACGACAATCTCGGCAACGAAGTCCGCGCCAAGTTGCTCGCCCCGCTGGACGATTTGCTCAAGGGCAAACTCGATCCCTTTACCAAGCTCGCCGTCGAAGGCGTGACGGTGGACGGCAAAATTTATGCCGTGCCGCAAATCGTCAAAGCCGTCGCGTTGTATTACAACAAAGACAAAGTGCCGACCCCGCCCAAGACCACCGAAGAGCTCATGGCGCTCGTCAAAGGCGGCAAGACCATCGTCCTCAATCAGAACGCCTACCATAACTTTGGTTTCAGCGGCGCGTTCGGCGGACAGCTAATGGACGCGAGTGGTACCTGTATCGCGGACCAGGGCGGCTGGGCAGATGCAATGCAGTATCTCGTTGACCTCAAAGCCGCGGGCGCGAAATTCGAGACCGATGGCGGCAAAGCGGACACCCTCTTCCGCCAGGGTCAAGTGGACATGATCATCAACGGACCGTGGGTCCTCGGTGATTACAAGGGTGACCTGAAGGACAAACTGGGCGTCGTCCCGATGCCCGCCGGTCCAAAGGGCGGGGCGAATCCGCTCTCTGGGATTGACGGCTGGTACGTGAATGTCAACGCGACGCCCGAAAAGCAAAAGCAAGCCGTCGCGCTCGGACTCGCGATCTCGTCCGCCGAAGGCGAAAAACTCTACGCCGATGTGGCTGGCGATCCGCCGGTGCGCAGTGATGTGCAGGCGACGGATCCGCTCGTGAATCAATTCGCGCTCGCTGGCGCGACCGGTTTCCCGCGCCCGCAATCCAAAGAATTCGGCAACTACTGGAGTCCATTCGGCGACATGTTCACCAAAGTCCTCGAAGGCAAAGCGACTCCGGCGGACGGCGTCAAAGAAGCGTGCGCCGCGATGAACAAAGCCAACGGCAAGACCGCTGGCGGCACAACCGCCGCTGTGGAACTCCCAGCTGTCAAGGGCGAGCTCACGCTGTGGCACTCGTACCACACCGGCGGCTCGGAAGAAAAAGCCCTGACCCAAATCCTCGATTTGGTCAAAGCCAAGAATCCCGACGCCAAGATCAACGTCCTCCAAGTGCCATTCGATCAACTCTTTAACAAGTACGAGACCGAAGCGGCAGCCGGTGGTGGTCCCGACATGTGGACTGCGCCGAACGACAATCTCGGCAACGAAGTCCGCGCGAAACTGCTCGCGCCCCTCGACGATCTCATCGCCAAATACAAAGGGCAGTTTGCGCCGCTCGCCATTGACGGCGTGACGGTGGACGGCAAAATTTATGCCACCCCCGTGATCGTGAAAGCGGTCGCGTTGTATTACAACAAAGACAAGGTGAAAGAAGCGCCCAAGACCACTGACGATCTCCTCAAACTCGTCAAGGGCGGCAACACCATCGTCCTCAATCAGAACGCCTACCACAACTTTGGTTTCAGCGGCGCGTTCGGCGGTAAATTGATGGACGACACCGGCAAGTGCATTGCCGATCAAGGCGGCTGGGCGGACGCGATGCAATTCCTCGTTGACCTCAAAGCCGCTGGCGCGAAATTCGAGACCGACGGCGGTAAAGCCGACACGTTGTTCCGCCAGGGTCAAGTGGACATGATCATCAACGGACCGTGGGTCCTCGGCGATTATAAAGGCGACCTCGGCGACAAACTGGGCGTCGTCCCGATGCCCGCCGGTCCAAAAGGGCCCGCGGGTCCCCTCTCCGGGATTGACGGTTGGTACATGAATGTCAACACCACGGGTGACAAACTGCAAAACGCGTTCAATCTTTCGCTCTGGCTCACTTCGCCCGAAGCGCAAAAGATTTACGCCGATGTCGCAGGTGATCCCCCGGTGGTGAACGGGGTTCAACCGACCGACCCGTTGGTGGCAGCATTCGCGCAAGCCGGCGCGTCGGGTTTCCCGCGCCCGCAATCCAAAGAATTCGGCAACTACTGGAGTCCATTCGGTGACATGTTCACCAAGGTCCTCGAAGGCAAATCCACTCCGGCGGACGGCGTCAAAGAAGCGTGCGCCGCGATGAACAAAGCAAACAGCAAGTGATCAGCAGGCAATAAACAGTGATCAGTGCACGACCCGAAGAGTTTTGCACGCGTGCAAACTCTTCGGGTCTCCTGCAAATGAAATGGCTCCAGGGTGTGCGTCATTTTTGGGGGTTGGTCACGTTCTCAACGTGCGTAGGCACGTTTCGTGTGTTTGTTGGCGCGAATTCTATTCGCCCGATCCTGTCGCCCAAAATTTTGACGCACACCCATGGCGCCAAGGCGCGTGTCGTTGCGTGGATGGTATAATTTGTTATGGGTCGCTATCTCTCCGCTAAACTTTTTCTAGGTTTAGTGGTTATGGTAGCATGCAATTCATCTGCGGTAGCACTGGTTCCGACGAGCACCGCCACATCCACGACGCAAACAGCGCCCCTTGTTCTGAACAAAGTCATTGTGAAACGCGCAAGGAATATGCCTCCGCCAATAATTGAATGGGAACGGACGGTGGAGGGTATTCAAGTCGAACAGCTCCATCGAAAACTTGTTTCTCTATTACCCTCGCCATATCGCATAAGCTGCCCCATAAGTTTTGGCACAGACTACTATTTGACGTTCCTGAATAATTCGCAAGTCATTGATGAAATCATCGTTAACGCAGGAGGTTGCCGTTCCGCGTGGATGGATGGTATTATCAAACAAAAAACCGACCAACGCGATACGGACGATTCTTTCTGGGAACTATTTTCCAAGGTACTCGATATCTCGGTCAAGGACTTGCAAACGGAAACTCGGAGATGAGGAGAGCATAAACCATGGCGACCATGACCCAGGAACAAGCGCAAACTACACAACGCACCCGAGCCACAAGCATTTGGCGCACATTGACCCCGTACATGTATGTGATTCCCGCGCTCATCATCATGACGGTCATCACCTACTATCCGATGGGGTTCAATCTCTGGATGTCGTTCACCAATTACGGCATCACGAATCTGCGCCTCGATGCGCCTGCGCCCGATGTGGTCGGTTTGCAGAACTATATCAACATCCTCACCGGCGAGGTCGCAATTCCCAATTTCAACTTTTGGTACACGCTCTTTTTCAATTTGTGGTGGACTTTTTCCAACGTCATCTTTCACGTCGCCATTGGCATCCTCATTGCCGTCATTTTGAACACCCAAGGGCTGTGGTTCCGCGGCATTTACCGCGCGATTTTCGTACTGCCCATCGTCATTCCCACGCTCGTCGTCGGCACCGTGTGGCGCAACATGTTTGACGCCGATTACGGCGCCATCAATCAGGCGCTCGGCTTTTTCGGCGGCATCCTTGGCTTGCCCGAAGCCGCGTTCCACATTCGCTGGATTGACCAGGTAGACCCGCCGATTCCATTCATCCCGCTCCCGCTCGCGTATTTCGCGCTGCTGCTGACCAACATCTGGCTCGGCTGGCCCTTTATGACCATCGTCGCCAGCGGCGCACTGCAAAGCATCAACAAGGAATACTACGAAGCCGCTTCGATGGACGGCGCATCGTCCGTGCGGCAATTTTTCAGCATTACCCTGCCGCTCCTGCGTCCGGCAATGATTCCGGCGGCAATGTACGGCATGATCATCACATTCAATTTGTTCAACTTGATTTATTTCATCACGCAAGGCGGTCCGTTACGCCAAACGGAAATTCTGGTGACCACCGCGTTCAATCTCGTCAACGCGCAACGGCTTTATGGCATCGCCGCCGCGTTTGGCGTATTCGTCATGCTCATCCTGATTGGTCTCACGACCATCACCAATCGCATTTCCAAAGCGACTGAGAGTTACGATTCGTAATACGACTTTTGCTTGTCATTTCGAACCCCTCAATCCTTCGTGCGATGAACTCCATCGCGAGTAAACTCCGTGAGAAATCTCGGTATGCCTGCTGAGATTTCTCGCAAAGACGGCTGCACAGGACTTGTCATATCGAACGGAGTGAGATATCTCACTCCGTTCGATATGACAGTCCTTAGCTCATACAGCCCACGCGGGCTGACCATCTCGAAATGACAGTGAAGTAAAAGTCGTGCGTAAGCTACGCAAAGCCAACAGACGATGGAGTGAATCATGGCAACGACTACAGCTTCCTTGAGCAACCAAAAAGCCGCCGAACTCAAAGATCGTGCGGCGCCGTTCGTGCCCAAAGAAAAGAAATTGCCGTTGGGCAAACAGCTGCTTTTGCAAGCGCTGCTGCTGTTCATCACCTTTACGGTGCTCTTTCCCATTCTGTGGGTCCTCAGCATGTCGTTCGATCCGCGCGGCTTGCGTCCCTTGACGCTGACGCTCATTCCGGCGAACGCTTCGCTGGACGCTTACACGGCGGTGATTGACAAACCGACGAACAACCCCGTCACGTTTTGGACCCTGGCCATGAATAGTTTCCTTTTGGCGACGAGCGTTTCGGTCCTGTCGGTGTTGATCGGCGTGTTCGCCGCGTACGCCTTTGCGCGCTTTAAATTTAGCGGACGCCAATTTCTCATGCTCGCGATCATCGTCGTCTTGATGCTGCCGTCGGTCGCTTCCCTCGCGCCCTTGTACGTGCTGCTCAACAGAGTCCAATTCAAAATGGACGAACTGAATTTGATTTTTTTCACGATCAAGAATGTGAGTTTCAATCTCCGCAATTCCCTCATCGGCGTCGGGCTGGCGATGATTTCTGGCGCGCTGCCGTTCGCGATCTGGAATCTAAAAGGATACATTGACACGATTCCAAAGGACTTGGAAGAAGCGGCAATGATTGACGGCGCGAGTCCCAACCAGACCTTTTTCCTCATCATGCTGCCGCTCGCCGTGCCCGCGCTCGCCGTTACCGCCTTTCTCGGCTTTCTCACGGGCTGGACCGAATTTGCCATTTCGTGGCAATTTCTCACCAACCCCGATAATTTCACACTCGCGATGGCGTTGTGGAACATGACGGGACAGTACGCGGACAACACGCCGTGGTCGAAATTTTCCGCGATGGCAATCCTCGTCGCCCTCCCCGTCGCGGCGGTCTATCTCGCGCCCCAAAAATACATCGTCGGCGGTCTCACCGTTGGCGGCGTCAAAGGATAATGGAAATAAAACAAAAAAACGAGAGTGCTCCGCACTCTCGTTTTTTTGTTTTATGCATAATGAATCTATAATCGCTGGCGTGAAATCGCTTTGCGCATTTTTATTCGCGTGGCTCGCCTTTTTCACTGCTTGCAATCCGAATTTCCCGACCACGACCGTGTCAACACCGACAAGCGCTCCACCATCGCTCAGTGCTCCGACCATCCGACCCTTGTCCCAAACAACCGTGAGGGAACTCGACCATCCGACTACCCGACCAACCGACCATCCGACTCTTTTGCCTCCGACCCGCGCGCCCTCCCCCACCTCCGCGCAACGCGCCATCCAAACACCCGCGTGGTTTAACGACGTCGTATTGTACGAAATTTTTCCGCGCAGTTTTTATGACACAAACGCCGATGGTATTGGCGACCTGAAAGGCATTACACACCAACTCGATTATTTGAAAGCGCTCGGCGTCGGCGCGCTGTGGCTCACCCCGATTTTCGAATCACCGAGCTATCACGGCTACGACACCACCGATTATTACAAAATCCAGCCCGAGTTCGGCGCGGAACAGGATTTGATTGAATTGGTGAATGCGGCGCACGAACGCGACATCAAAATCATTTTGGATTTCGTCGCGGGGCATTCGTCGGACCGGCACCCGTTTTTCAAGGACGCGTACGGCAATCCAAAATCGAAATACGCACAGTGGTATCGCTGGCTCGACGACGCACACACCCAATACGAATACTTTGGCACGAATCCCGGGATGCCGAAATGGAATCAGGACAATCCCGAAACCGCCGCGTATCTCATTGACATTGCCCAGTACTGGATTGACAAGGCGAATATTGACGGCTATCGCCTGGACTATGCGCTCGGCGTGTCGCATGGCTTTTGGAAAAATTTTCGCGCAAAAGTAAAGACGTTCCGACGGAACGTCTCTACGCCCGATTTCTTGCTGCTCGGCGAAGTGTGGGACAGCGGTCTGAAAATCGCGCCGTACTATGATGAGGAATTCGATGCGACGTTTGATTTTCCCGTCTATTTCGATTTGATGGGTTCGTATGAACGCGCGGGCAACAGCTCCTTGCTCGGCAAACGCGCGCTCGCGTCGTTTCAATCCTCGCTCAAAGCAGAAACGCGCTTGTATCCGCCCGGCGCGCAAGCGGTGCGGTTCATCAACAACCACGATACGGTGCGCGTCATGTCCCAAGTCAATGCCCAATGTACAATGCAGAATGCACAATGCACAATGGACAGTATGCAGCGCGCGAAACTGGCGGCGACGCTCTTGATGACGCTGCCCGGGACGCCGATGATGTATTACGGCGAAGAGATTGGAATGCGGGGCGATAAAAGCGACGGCGATAAAACCGTGCGCGAACCGATGGACTGGTACGCGTCCGACACCGGCGCGGGCATGACGCATTGTTACAAACCTGCAACGCGTTTCAACAAACCGAACGACGGCGTCTCGGTTCAAGAACAAGACGGCAAATCCGATTCGCTGCTCGAGCTGTATCGTACGCTCAGCGCGCTGCGCGCGAAATCACCCGCGCTTCGAACCGGAGAATTTATCGCGGCGCCAATTACCGGCAACGATAAAGCCGCAGCCTACGCCCGCGTTCTTGGCAACGAGATGTATCTCATCGTCGCGAATGCTGCCGATGTAACAGCAGACCTATCGCTCGAGCTAAGGATCCTCAATCTGGACC
>JACQWQ010000132.1 GCA_016209205.1 Chloroflexota bacterium | reverse complement strand
TTGGGTGGAGTTTGGGGTGAGTCGAGGTGCGCGTACTCGAATGGATTTTCAATGTCGAGACCTTCACCCTGCGCGGCTTGGAGCAAACGCTGATCGCCGCTAACAAAGGTCAATGAAATCGAGTCTTGGGCAAGTGTCTCTTTTGTCGCAAGTGCAAGCGCGAGCTGTACAGCATCATACGCTTTAAGAGGATCTTGTTGTGCGAGCTTTGCTGCCGTTAATAGCAAAGCGGGTGTAATGTTCGTAACTTGATATTCGTTCTCGAAATCCGCAAAAAAAATGTTTATAGGCGCGTTCTGCCACGCGTTTGAGAATGACGTTCCTGCGTTCCAAAATAGAGACCGCAGCTGCAAACTCGACAATGGTGATACTGCCCACCACAACCAAGTTGATTCGCGCGTTAGTATCCGCCTCACGCGTGTTACAAATCTGCCGTACCCATGCGCTGCCCGGCTCATCAATGTACCGCTTGACGATGGCGCTGGTATCAAAGAAAAAGACCTGCATGTAATTTAACCGCGCATTTCATGAACCAGTTGCGAAAGCGGCGGATCAAGGCGCACTGCACGCAACGAATCTTCTACCTCTTTTTTTTCCTCTGCGGAAAGCGCGCGCCATTCTGCCGCTAACTGTTTTTCTTCGGGCATCATCTCGCGCGTAATCCCCGCGCGCCGCAACAGTTGAATCGCGCGTTCGCGTTCCGACAGCTCGCGTTTTGGCTTGTGAGTGATGCTGCGCGGCTGTGCCTTTTTCTTTTCAAGCTGTGCCACGCGCTTTTGCAGCTCATTCACTTGGCGCTGTAATTTTTGCAATTCGTTTACTTGACGTTGCAATTTTTTTAGTTCGGCTGCTGGAACTGCCATAGGTTCACTCCTGCGACGAATTGTATCCGCGCGCGTGCGCTGGGTCAAGCCAACCAGCGCGATAGGGTGTGCGTCATATTTTTGGAAAATACGGATTTCCAACGTGCGAAGGCACGTTTCGTGTGGTTGTTGCCGCGATTTCTAATCGCCCGCTGCGACCATCCAAAACTTTGACGCACACCCAGCGCGAGAGTAACAAGCGCTATTGCGAACTCGTTTTTTTAGCCGCTTGAACCAGCGCCGCGTCAATTTCGCGGCGGACAAGGTTTTCCAACTCTGCTTCATCGCGATATGCGCATAACACGATTTTTCCGATGGAAGCATTCGCCGTGGTAAGCCCGGATTGGATTTGTTTCAGTTGCGCGGAGAGAAAATCCATGCGTGTTTGTTGCGCGCCGCTGCCGGCTTGTACCAGCACGAGCAGCGTCGTCCAGGGGCCCACTTGCAAACTGCGGTTGCGCGTAAAACTGATGCGTTCGCCCAGTAGTGTCGCCAATACATCACCCAACAGCTGTTTGGGCGCGACCGGAGTTTCTTCGATTTCAATCAAAGCATAGACACGGTTTGTCCGGGCTTGCACGACTGCAATGTCCAATTCGGCAAGGCATGTATTGCGAGAATTCTCTGCGCCGAACCATACTGCGATTTTGCCCATTGCAGCGGAGGCATCTTGTCCCGTTACGCCGTGGTCGAACAATACATCGAACCCGCGCGGTGCATAGATTTCCTGCAATGTTCGCGCGAGACGCGCCGTGCGGATTCCATTTGTCATCACCTGTATCCTTTGTGCAGCAGTGACGGAACGTTACGGCAGGAACGTTCCGGCGAACGTTCCCTACACCGACGTTTCACATTTGACGTTTCACGTTTGACGTTTGACGTTTCGCGTTTCACGTTTCACGTTTACACGTCGATCAGCGCCCCCAACTCCAACTCATACTCCACGCTCTCACCCGGTTCCAGCATTTTCAATCTGCCTTCCTCGCGCAATTTCGCGCGCGGTGTTTCCCAATAATTCGTGGGTTCGAGCGCGCAGACGTATTCGCCCGCTTGCATCAATTTCCACTGCCCCATGTACGGCAGCGCGTCGAGTTTCCACTTGACGTACGCGCCGAAATTCAGCGCGCGGTTGACGATACTGCCCTGTGCGTAACCATCCGCGTCGGCGCGGGGTTTGTGGAAAAAGACTTGTTCGGGATAATCCAACATGGGCTGTTCGAAACGATTTTGCTGACCAAACCCTTTTTCCGCGCGCGCATCGCGCGGGCGCACCGATTCTTCGTCGAGCAAGACCTCACTGTCGGGCGAGACGACGGGGAAGCCGAAATTGCAGTGATACAAAATCATGTGCGGCGTCGGACGGAATCCTTCGTTTGTGATTGTGTCGTGGATAGAAAACGAATTCGCGCCGAGTTTGGTCGTGACGCGTCGCGTCAAAACCAGATTTTCGCCCATCACGACCGCTTGCCGCGAACGCCCTTCGATTTCCAAAACGTAATCGTCGTCATGCCATTCTGTCGTCACGCGCACTTGTTCGGCGGGCGTATGCGCGATGCGTCCGTGCAAGCCGAGCTCTTGCCCGTCGTCATTTTCCGGCTGTCCGAAAAAATCGAGTCCGCATGTCGTCACCAGTCCCCCTCCCCACGAGCGTCCCCATGCGAATTGGAAGGCGTCGTAATAGGGCGGCGTTGCCAGCGACGGAAACGTCCATGCAATGGCGCGCCCGTTGTGTTCTGCCGCGCCAATGTCCAGCGCGCGGTCGAGCAAAATTTCAAAACGGAAGCCGCTGCCGGTCCACACTTGCGCGACGCGCAGCCCGCGCGCTTTGCCGTCTTGATATTCCACAGTGCGGATGCCCGCGAGTTGCGCGAGGTCGCCCGCGAATTGTTTCAGTTCGAGGGGAGTGTAGCGATGGTTGAAAAGGGTTGGCATTGTTTTTAGATGGAGAGAGGGAGAGCGAGAGAGATGGAGAGATAGAGAGCGCGAGAGATAGAGAAATCCTCACTCTAGCACTCTATCTCTCAATCACTCTATCTCTCCATCCCTCTTTCTTTCTCTCACGCTTCAAGCGCTTCCAGTTGGTCAATGAACCCGCGAATGACGTCAAAGCCGCCCTGCCAAAATGTGGCCGACGTTATGTCAATCCCGGCTTCTTGTAAGATATGCTGCGGCGACGCGGAACCGCCGTACGCGAGGATTTTCAAAAATTTCGGTTTGAAGGATTCCCCTTCGTCGCGATAGTGACGATACAACGCGAGCGTGAGCAATTGTCCAAAACTGTACGCATACACGTAAAACGGCGTTTGGTAAATGTGCGGAATCGAAATCCATTCCCACTGAAAGTAATCTTGGATTTCAATTGCGTCGCCGAATTGGGTCTTCAAGTTTTGCACGTACAGCTCGCAAATCTCGCCAGTCGTCGCGCCGCTGGCAATGGCGGCGTGCGCGTCCTTTTCAAACAGCGCAAAGAACGCTTGGCGCATTACGGTCGCGTACGCGTCGTCCACCATACGCGCCAAGATGTCGCGTTTGAGCGCAACGTCGTTCGTCTCGCGCAACATGCGCTCGTTCAAAACCATTTCCGAAAAGACCGACGCGGTTTCTGCCATCGGCAGCACGGAATGGAACGTAAAAACGGAATGTTCTTTGGCAAGCCGCGCGTGCACCGCGTGTCCCAGTTCGTGCGCGACGACGGAAACATCGCGCGCTTTGCCGGAATAATTCAACATGACGTACGGCGGCAGTTCGGGCAGGATGCTCGCGCAAAATGCGCCGCCGCGTTTCCCCGGACGAATTTCGGCGTCCACGTGCCCCGCGTCAAATACACTGCGCGCTTCGGCAGCTACCTGCGGCGAAAATTTTTCAAAACTATCAAAGACCAGCGCGAGCGCGTCGCCCCACGGCACGTCGGTCTCCGCCGCCGCGAGCGGAGCGTACACGTCCGAACGACGCATCGGCGACAGCCCCAGCCATTTCGCTTTGAGTTTGAAAAAGCGTTGAAAGATGCCCGCGTTTTCGCGCGCCACATCGAGCAGTGTATCCACTGCCGCGTCGGGGACATCGTTCTCTAAATTGCGCGCGGCGATAGGGCTGGCAAAATCGCGCAGCTCCACTTGTTCTGCTTTCCAATCGTTAATGCGGTTCGCATAAATTTGCGCCAGCACCGCGCTGTCGTCGGTGTAGACGCGGAACAATTCTTGATACGCGGCGGCGCGCACGGCGGGGTCGGGATGACGCACGTACGTGCCGAGTTCGTCGCGCGTCATTGTTTTCTCTGTGCCATTGACCGTGAGCTTGAACACGTACTTGTTCGTAATCATTTCGTACACGGTCATCAAACCGCCCATGCCGTTCACGTCTTTGATGTTGATGATTTGTTCTTCGTTTTCTTTTAGGGTGTGCGGTTTGAACATGCGCTCGGTTTCGAGAAAGTACGTGTAATCGCCCGCGTTGCGCATGAGGCGCGCCGCGTTCGCGTCGTCCAAATCTTTCCACCACAAGCTGAAAAAAAGGATGCGGTTCGCGCTGTGCGCGGCGAGCTGTTCCATTTTCGCTTTGAATGCGAGCGCGTTTTGATTTTGCGTGTCTTCGGTAAACCACAAATCGGCGTACGCGGCGACCGAACGCAGCGCGCGATGCAATCCTTCCAACTCGTGCACCAAATCTAAAAATTCTTCTTCGTCAATTGCGGGTTTGAGTTCTGGGCGCGCCGCTTCGAAATGCGCCGTGCGCGCTTCAATGTCTTGCAAGGCACGTTCGAGCGGCGCGCCGCGCGGTTCTTCCAACAACGCGCTCAAATTCCAGCGCGTTTGGGGATACGTCTCCATGAATTTTGGCTCCTGGGGCAAAGTGCCAAGATTATACAATGAACGCGGGACAATGGACAATGGCAATCCAGAATGGACAATGAATGGTCCCGTGATTGCCTAACGCGCGTCGCCAACCTCTGTGTGATCTGCGAAAGGAGTGTGCTGGATGCTTGGCAAATTTTCAAAATTTAATGTCGCAATGGTTCTGCTCGTGACAATGCTCATGGCATGCGCGTCGATGAGGCAACCGCACACGGCGGCATTGCAGACCACGCACGCCGCGCGCTGTTTCGGGAACACCAACAGCAACGCCAACATTTCCGCTGCGCCGCGTGACCGCGACAGCAGTTCCGACAACGCGGACGCCTTGAAAAAAACACCCCGCCGGAAAACCCGGCGGGGTGTTTTTTACTTGCGCAATGCGACCGTTAGCGCTTGGTGTATTGCTTGGCTTTGCGCGCTTTTTTCAGACCCGGTTTCTTGCGTTCTTTTTCGCGCGGGTCACGCGTCAACAAATTGGTGGTGCGCAGCTGCTTTTTGAAATTTTCGTCTGCGGCGACTAGCGCGCGGGCAAGCCCGAGTTGCACCGCTGCGGCTTGGCCCGAAGGCCCCCCGCCGACCACTTGCGCGGAAATGGTAAAGCGCCCTTCGTTCTGGGTCGCGCGCAGCGGCTCGCGCATCATTTGCATCCACAACGGACGCGGGAAATATTCCTCCACCGGGCGTTCGTTTACCAGAAAACTGCCCTGCCCTGCGTAAATGCGTACCCGCGCAGTGGCTGATTTGCGGCGTCCGACGCCTTCGTAATATTTGCCTGTGGCGGCCATTATTTTGCTTTCAGCAATCGCAAAATTTTTGGTACACAAATCGCGCCAAAAATTTTACTATGCTTTCACCTCCAAAACTTTGGGCTGCTGCGCCGCGTGCGGGTGCGTTGCCTTGGTATGGATTTTCAATTTCTTGATTTGCTGGCGTCCGAGCCGGTTGTGGGGAATCATTCCCCATACCGCTTTTTGAATCACAATTTCGGGATGCACCACCAGTTGTTCGCGCAAGATCGTCTTGCGAAAGCCGCCCGGATATTGCGAATGACGCGTGTAAAATTTCTCGTCCATTTTGTTGCCGGTCACGACAAACTTGGCGGCGTTGACGACGATCACAAAATCGCCCGTGTCCACCCCCGGCGTATAAATGCGTTTGTGTTTGCCGGTCAGAATACGCGCAATTTGGCTGGCAAGCCGCCCGAGCGTTTTACCCTCGGCGTCTACCACGAACCATTCACGTTTGACCTCGGCAGGTTTCGCTTGAAACGTTTTCATGCGTTCTAGTACTCCGTCGCTGGGCGGCAATTCGCCGCACCCTCCATCATCATGCAGATTGTACATCTTGTCATTGCGAGATGCCCATCACGCGCGGGCGTGATGTTTGATGCTTGTCCCGAAGAATTGAGGGAATTGAGGGAAACGCTCCGCTCGCAATGACATTGTCAAATGTCGTACTTGATTTCCCTCAACGTCAAACCTGCCGGCGGGGCGGAAAAACCCGCGCGGCGTTGACGTTGAAGCACGTTCATCATTTCGTCGGGCGGCATGACGCCGCGCCCGACCAAAAGCAGTGTGCCGACCATGCGGCGCACCATGCGATATAAAAACGCGTTCGCTTCGAACGTAAAAATAATTTCGTCGCCCACGCGCTGCACCTCGACGCGTTTGACCTCGCGCACCGTGTTAGCGCCTTGCGGGGCGCTGCCAAACGCGGCGAAATCGTGCTTGCCGACCAGATACCGCGCCGCGCTTGCCATTGCCGTCACGTCGAGCAGTTCGGGAATCCACGTCGCGTAGCGGGTGTGAAACACGGAACGTTCGGGATGATTCCACACGCGATACTCGTACACGCGGCTGATTGCGCTGTAGCGCGCCGAGAATTTTTCCGGAACGGCGACGACGCGGCGAACGAAAATATCGGTTGGTAATTTTGCATTCAACGCGCGTTGGAACGTTTCCAAATCGTGCGTCCATTCGATCCAAAACGAGACGGCTTGGCCGTGTGCATGAACTCCGGCATCGGTGCGTCCGCCGCCCACGGTTTTCACGCGTGCGCCGCGTCGCTGTGTTTGCGGCAAAAATTCAGTCAGCGCGCGTTCCAATTCCGCTTGCACCGTTCGCCCATTCTTTTGTGTTTGGAACCCTTGAAACGCGGTCCCGTCATATTCGAGAAGGGCGAGCAAATGCATAAGGACTGCGGTTCGAGTGCTGAGGACTGAGGGCTTGTTACTCAATCCTCAGTCCTCATTGCTCAGTCCTACTCTTCTTCCCGGTCCACCAATTCCAGCAAGACCATTTCGGCGGCGTCGCCGTGACGCGGACCGAGTTTGATGATGCGAGTATAACCACCGCTGCGATCGCGATAGCGCGGTCCGAGTTTGTCAAACAATTTCTCGACGACCTTTTTATCCTGCACGGTGCGCAGCGCCAAACGACGCGCGTGCAGGTCGCCGCGCTTGGCGTACCCGATCATTTTTTCCACGTCCGCGCGCACGGCTTTGGCTTTGGCTATGGTGGTCTCGATGCGTTCGTGTTGCAAAACTTGCGTCACCAGTCCGCGAAAGAGGGCTTTGCGCTGCGCGCTGTTCCGTCCAAGGTGACGCCCGGCAATTTGATGCGGCATTTCTCTGTTATCTCCAATTGCTTATTCTTCGGCTGGGCTGGCAACTTCGCCCTCTGCCGCCGGGGCAGCATCGGGCGGTGTTTGGATGACTTCCAAATATCCTTTTTGTTCGAGCCGCTCCATCAATTCGTCGAGCGACTTTTGACCGAAATTGCGAATGGTCAAGAGTTCTTCTCTGCCCTTTTTGAGTTTCTCGAGAATCTCGCCGACTTTGGTGATGCTCGCGCGCTTCAAGCAGTTGTAGGCGCGCACCGAAAGTTCCAATTCTTCAATCGGTGTTTCATAAATGCGGCTCGGAATTTCCGATTCGGGCAGGGGTTCTACCGCTTCTTCCCCCGCGAATCCCGCCACCATGCTGAGCAGTTTCACCAAAAGTTTTGCGGAATCGGTCAACGCCTCACGCGGGGAAATGGAACCATCCGTCCACACTTCCATGACGAGCGAATCGTAATTCGTCATTTGCTGCACGCGCGCGCGCTCGACGCGAAAATTGGCTTTGCGCACGGGGCTAAAAATCGCGTCCACCGGAATTTCGTCAATGGCAAGTTTACTGCTGCTTTCGGCGGGTTGATACCCTTTTCCACGATTGACCGTGAGGTCCATGGTGAATACCGCCTCATCCGAATCGAGTGTCAGCAAGTGCAAATCAGGATTGATAATCTCGATTTGCGCGGGTGTTTGAATATCTGCCGCCGTCACATTACCTTTGCCGCGCGCTTCGAGCGAAAGGCGCAAGGGACCTTCGTCGCCGTGCATTTTCATGCGCAGCTGTTTCACATTCAAAATCAGCTGGGTGGTATCTTCTTTGGCGGTTGGAATGGGCGTGAACTCGTGGTGCACGCCGTCCACTTTGATCGAAGTCACAGCCGCTCCGGGCAGCGACGACAACAAGACACGGCGCAGCGCGTTCCCCATCGTCACCCCATAACCACTTTCGAGCGGACCGATGATGAACTTGCCGTAATTTTTGCTGCTGGCTTCGGCTTCGATTTTTGGAAAAATATCTAACAACATTACCTCCCGAAAACAGGGCTGAGGTACGAGTGCTGAGGACTGCGCGCGGCGTTCTTTGCGCAACTCAGTCCTCAGTCCTCAGTCCTCATCACTGACTTAGCGGCTGTAAAATTCGATAATCAGCTGCTCTTTGAGCGGCGTGTCAATTTGCTCGCGCGTGGGCAGGTTCAGCACGCTGCCGCTCAATTGGCGCGAATCTACAGAGAGCCAGCCCGGTGTGCGCGCGCTCTTGAGCTCCTTGTCCATCCCGGCAAAATACGGGCTTGTACGGCTTGTTTCGGCGACGGCGATCTTGTCCCCCGCTTTGACTCGAAAAGATGGAATGGTCACTTTTTTCCCATTCACAGTAAAATGCCCATGGTCAACAAGCTGGCGCGCTTGTTTGCGCGAGGAGGCAAAGCCCAAACGGAACACGACATTGTCGAGCCGTGATTCGAGATATTGCAGCAAGACCGCGCCGGTGACGCCGCTGCGGCGCGAGGCATCCGCGTAATAGCGACGGAATTGGCGTTCGAGCACGCCATAAATGCGGCGCGCTTTTTGTTTCTCGCGCAGCTGGACGCCGTAATCGCTGACTTTGCGGCGGAACGTGCGCGAGGCGCCGTGCTGCCCGGGCGGTTGATTGCGCTTTTCAATCGCGCATTTCGGCGTAAAGCAGCGCTCGCCCTTTAAATATAATTTCTCGCCTTCGCGGCGGCACAATTTGCAGACAGGACCGATATATCGAGCCATTCTTGCTCCAGTAGTTGGTGGTCAGTCATCAGTGATCAGTCATCAGTGATTAGTCATCAGTGATCAGTGAACAGTCACCAGTGGTCATTTGGAAAAGACTGATTACTGGTTACTGATTACTGGTTACTGGTTACTGGTTACTGATTACTGGTTACTCTCTTATACACGTCGTTTCTTGGGTGGGCGGCAGCCGTTGTGCGGAATCGGCGTCATGTCCGTAATCGAACGCACCTTCAACCCCGCATTTTGCATCGAACGCACTGCCGATTCGCGCCCGGGTCCGGGACCGATCACCTTGACTTCCACTTCGCGCATGCCTTGTTCCATCGCCTGGCGCGCCGCGTTCTGCGCCGCAATCCCGGCGGCAAACGGCGTGCTCTTGCGCGAACCGCGAAACCCGCTTGCGCCCGCGCTGCCTTGCGCCAGAACGTTGCCTTGCGGATCGGCGATAGTGATAAGCGTGTTATTGAACGACGCATTCACCGTCGCCACGCCGACCGGGATATTTTTCTTTTCCTTGCGGCGCCCGCCGGGGCGCGGACGTCGTACTGCCTGTTGTTTTTCGTCAGCCATTCTGAAAGGGTAAGGTGTCGAGTGACGGGTGACGGGGTTGCGCCCCTTGTCACCCGTCACCCGTCACCCGTCACTTTATCCTATTTCTTCGCCTTGGATTTCTTGCGACCGGCAACCGTCTTTTTGGTCCCGCGTTTGGTGCGCGCGTTGGTGCGAGTGCGCTGCCCGCGCACCGGCAAATTGCGGCGATGGCGCAAACCGCGATAGGAACCGATTTCTTGCAGGCGCTTGATATTCAGCGCCACTTCGCGGCGCAGGTCGCCTTCGA
The DNA here is from genome assembly GCA_016209205.1 of Chloroflexota bacterium. Classification (GTDB taxonomy): domain Bacteria; phylum Chloroflexota; class Anaerolineae; order UBA4142; family SHND01; genus SHND01. The sequence continues at coordinate 14,723 of JACQWQ010000132.1, read as the reverse complement.
CTTTCAAGTCACGGTCAATCACGGCGCGAATGCGACCGACTTCGGCTTCGGATAAATCCTTGACACGAATCTCGGGCGCCACTTGCGCTTTGTCCAATACTTCCACTGCCCGCGCCGGACCGATGCCATAAATGTAGCGCAGTGCAATATCCACACGTTTTTGTCGAGGCAGGTCAACTCCTGCAATACGAGCCATGTTAGTTGGAAGTTGGAAGTTAGAGGTTGGAGATTGGAGATTAGAAGTTGGAGGTTGGAAACTGGAGGTCGAATTCCAACTTTTAACTTCTAACTTCTAATTTCAAACTTCTAACTTCTAACTTCTAATTTCATCCTTGTCGCTGATTGTGCTTGGGATTCTGGCACACGATACGGACAATGCCTTTGCGTCGAATGATCTTGCACTTTTCACAACGCTTTTTGACCGATGGTTTGACTTTCATCTTCATAACTCCTTGCGCACTGAACCTTGCGCAAATTTCGCCGCGAAAATTTCGCCGCGCAAATTTCGCCGCACCCTTTGTCGCGGCAAATGCTTTGCCCTTACTTCCACTGCGTCAATATCTCGGGCCCATTCTCCGTGACGGCGACGGTGTGCTCATAGTGCGCTGCCAGCCCGCGATCTTTGGTCACCACCGTCCACTTGTCGCCGAGCACTTTGGTATCCCATTTGCCGGTGACGACCATGGGTTCAATCGCCAAAGTCATGCCGGGCTTGAGCAGCACGTTCGTCGGGCGCTTGTCAAATTCGTCGTCCAAAAAATTTGGAATGCTCGGTTCTTCGTGCATTTCGCGTCCGACGCCGTGCCCTTGGTATTCCCGAATCACCGTAAACCCGTTGGTCTCGACCGCGTGTTGAATCGTAGCAATCACATCCCACAACCGTTTGTTGTTGTGGACTTGAGCGATGCCTTGCAGCAACGATTCTTCCGTCACCTGCATCAAGCGGCGCGCCCTGTCGCTCACCTTGCCAATCGCAAAAGTCCATGCCGAGTCGCCAATATAGCCGCCGTAGGTCGCGCCCACATCAATTTTTAACAAGTCACCCTCGCGCAACACCCGCTTCATGCGCGGGATACCGTGAACGATTTCCTCATTCACCGATGCGCAAATCCAGCCCGGAAAGGGGGGCCACTTTTCCTGCGCGTTCGGATAACCGAGAAACGGTGAGGTCGCGCCGTATTTTTCCAAAATTGCGCGCGCCCGCTGTTCCAATTCGCCGGTCGTCACGCCGGGTTTGGCATGTTGCTCTACGTCGTCCAAGATCTCGGCAACGATTTTGCCCGCGGCGCGCATCAGGTCCAATTCTTTTTTCGACTTGATCTCAACCGGCATCCGCTGCTTTTGTTGCTTGTACATCATTCCACGCGTGCGCCTCGTGCGCCCCTATTCATTCACGCCCTGGATGAACATCGGCATCCATTCATCCAGCTGGGCTTCGATTTCTTCGATGGCGCGTGACGCGTCAATTTCGATCAACATGTCTTGCTCGCGATAAAATTCAATCAGCGGTTCCGTCTGCTGACGATACACTCGCAGGCGATTCCGCACTACTTCGGGCTTGTCGTCATCGCGCCCGATGAGCGGCGACCCGCACAAATCACATTTCCCCTCTTCACGCGGGGGATTGCTCTTTAGGTTATACGTACTATGATCTTTCGGACACATCTGCCGTGCGCCCAATCGCTCGACCAGTTCCTCATCCGAAATCTGGAATGAAATGGCCGCCGTAACGCACTTGCCTTTTTCGTCCAGCCGATTTTGCAGGGCGACCGCCTGATCGCGCGTGCGTGGAAAGCCATCAAACACCACGCCCATGATGGTATCCGGTCTGGCTAACCGCTCCATCACCATCTCGACGGTCAGGTCATCGGGCACCAACTCGCCCTTTGCCAAAATATCTTTGACGCGCAGCCCCAGCGGCGTTTCGTTCTTGATGTGCTCACGAAACAAATTGCCGGTCGAGAGCTGCACGAGCCGAAAATTCTGGTGCAGTTTTTCCGCCTGTGTGCCTTTGCCCGAGCCGGGGGGTCCGAGAAAGATCAAATACGGCGCCTCACATGTGCGATTGTTAAGTGACCTCTTTATGGTAGCCATCGTCGTTGATGTATACCCTCCGCCAGTAAGCCAAGCTTTACCGGACTATTCTTTATCGGAAATAGGTTTTTTGACAGGATTTACAGGATTTTTTTCAACTTTTTTCCCCTTATCCTGTTAATCCTGTCTATTTGATAAAGCCCTCGTAGTGGCGCATCATCAGCTGTGCTTCGAGCTGCTTCATCGTATCCAAAACCACCCCCACCACAATCAACAGTCCCGTGCTCGATACGATGAAAGTCTGTGTGTCCGTGCCCGAAATGAACCGCTCAAAGAATGGCAAGATCGCGATGGCGCCCAAGCCGAATGCGCCGATGATGGTGATTCGCATCACCACCCCGTTCAAGTACTTGGTCGTTTGCGGACCGGGACGAATGCCGGGGACGAAACCGCCCTGATTCTGCAGCGTCTCGGACAGGTTTTGCTGTTGAAATACGATATATGTGTAAAAGAATGTGAACGCAATGACGAGCAAAAAGTATACGACGGCATAAAACCAGCCACCCGTGTCAAACAAATTCACGACGCTGATGGCGAAATTGCGCAGCCAGTCAACACTCGAAGTCGTAAACCACGACGCGATCAGGGCAGGGAAAATCAAAATCGAAATTGCAAAGATCAGCGGAATCATGCCCGCCGAATTCACGCGCAGCGGAATGTAGGTGCTGCCGCCGCCATAGACGCGCATCCCGCGCACGCGCTTGCCGTATTGAACTGGAATACGCCGCTGCCCCTCTTGCAGATAGACGACCCCCACCACGGTCACCACCGTAATTGCAATGAACAAAAGCAGCGCGATGGTGTTCGTCGTCGCCAGTTGCACGATGCGTGAGGGAATATCCGCGACGATTCCGCCAAAGATGATGATGGAAACGCCGCTGCCGATGCCCTGCTCCGAAATCAATTCGCCCAGCCACAACGCGAACATCGTGCCCGCCGTCAGCGTCGCCAAAATCGCCCACGTCGAAATGAATTGCGGCGCCAATGGATTGAGCAAGTTCCCCGCGTTAAAACCCGTCAGCACCGGCGGCGACGTATTCGCCATGATGGACGCCTGCCCGATGCCTTGCAACATTGCCAACGGAATAGTCAGCCAATGCGTATAGCGATTCAGTTGGCGGCGCCCCTGATCGCCTTCTTTTTGGAGCGCCTCGAGCTGCGGAATCAGCGGCGTCAAAAGCTGAATGATGATGGAAGCGGTGATGTACGGATACACCCCCATCGCCACAATCGAAAAGTTGGACAGCGCGCCGCCGGAAAAGATGTTCATGACCGCCAACAGCCCGGCCGTTGCGCCGCCTTGACTAAACACTTGCTCCAACGCGTTCAAGTCCACGCCCGGAACGGGAATGTGCGCGGCAATGCGATAAATGACCAGAATAAACAGTGTGAACAGAATCTTCCGCCGTAAATCCGGCAACCGCATTGCATTTTGAATGGCTTCCAGCATCGTAAAACTTCTTCTTTCGCGTTTCTTGTATCTCTCTATCGAATCTGTAGTCTAGCCGCTTGTCGGCGTCAAACGCGCACGAGGCTATCGAATCTGTAGTCTAGCCGCTTGTCGGCGTCAAACGCGCACGAGGCTATCGAATCTGTAGTCTAGCCGCTTGTCGGCGTCAAACGCGCACGAGGCGCTATGCTACGTCCTATCGAGAGAAACGAAAAACGAGAAGCGCGCGCAATTAACGCACCTTGCGCGGTGGGCGAGTCCACGGCAATTCGCTGACACTGCCACCCGCCGCAGTAATTTTTTCTTTGGCGCTGTCTGAAAACGAATGTGCGCTGACTTGCAAGGGCTTGTGCAATGCCCCGCGCCCGAGCACTTTGACACGCTGCGTGTCGTCAATCAATCCGCGCTCGAGCAAAACTTGCGGTGTAATCTGCGCGTTCGCATCGAATCGTTCTTCCAACGTGTCGAGATTCACGACCGCATACGGGATGCGAAAGATATTGGTAAAACCGCGCACGTGCGGCAAACGGCGCACCAGCGGCAATTGACCGCCTTCAAAATACGGCCCCTTGGTGCCGCCGGCGCGAGCGCGTTGCCCTTTGGTGCCGCGCCCGGCTGTCTTGCCTTGCCCAGCCGCAATGCCGCGCCCCTTGCGCTTTTTGTTTTTCTTGGCGCCCACTGGCGGACGCAGGTCGGATAATTTCATAAGTTGTCAGTTATCAGTTATCAGTTATCAGTTATCAGTTATCAGCCACTGGTCACTGGTCACTGGTCACTGGTCACTGGTCACTGGTCACTGATCACTGGTCACTGATTACTTTTCTTCCACCGTCACCAAATGCATCACTTTGCGAATCATGCCGCGCAGCGCGGGCGAATCGGGACGCTCGATGGTTTGACCGAGCTTGCGGAAACCGAGCGCCGCAATAGTCGCCTTTTGGTCTTTTTTGTAACCGATCGCGCTTTTCGAGTATTTGATGCGCACAGTTTTTGCGTCGCCGCTAGTTTGCGCTGCCATTGTTCTTTCTCCACGGGGGCAGCAAATCGCCGGTCGCTTTGCCGCGCTTTTTCGATTCCACTTCGACGTTTTTCATTTCGCTCAAGGCCAGCAGCGTCGCGCGCACCACATTCAATTTGTTGGAGCTGCCGAGCGATTTCGTCAAGACGTCGTGCACGCCCGCGCATTCCAACACCGCGCGCACCCCGCCGCCGGCAATGACGCCGGTGCCGGGCGTCGCCGGTTTGAGCATGACCTGGGAGGCGCCGTATTTTGCCGTAACCGGATGCGGGATCGTGTTGCCCGAAATGAAAACGTGTTTCATTGCCTTGCGCGCTTGTTCCGTTCCTTTGCGCACGGCATCGGGAACTTCACGCGACTTGCCGACGCCAACCCCGACAACCCCTTTATTATCACCAACCACGACTACGGCGCGGAATGAAAACCGGCGACCGCCTTTAACAACCTTGGCGGTGCGCCCAATATCCACGACGCGTTCATCGTAGGAAGGACCTTCTTGTTCTTGCTCGCGTTGGCGTTCGCCATCACGTCCGCGTCCGCGGCCGCGTCCGCGCGATCTGTTTTCTCGTTCCTCTGCCATCGCTCAAAACTCCAATCCCGCTTCGCGTGACGCATCGGCAAGCGCCTTGACACGTCCATGATAACGAAACCCGCCGCGATCGAAAACGACTTGTTTGATTCCGGCGTGCTGCGCGCGTTCGGCAATCAATTTGCCGACGCGTTTCGCTTCTTCTACTTTGTTTAGCTCTTTCGCTTGCGCCCGAATGCTGGCATCCAGCGTCGAAGCGGCGGCGAGTGTATGTCCTTTGCTGTCGTCAATCACCTGCACAAAAATATGTTTGGCGCTGCGAAAGACGTTGAGGCGCGGGCGTTCCGGGGTGCCTTGTAAGTCATGGCGCTCACGCGCGCGCCAGTGACGGCGTTGGCGCAAAAGCGCGGGTTTGTTCTTGGTTGCAATAGCCATTACTTGCCTCCGACCTTGCCCGCTTTACCGGCTTTGCGGCGCACCCTTTCACCCTGATACCGAATGCCTTTGCCCTTGTACGGTTCCGGCGGACGAAGTTTGCGGATATTCGCCGCCACTTGACCGACCGTTTGCTTGTCGGGCCCCTCAATCGTAATGACGCGCTGCGATTTGTCCACCGCAAAGGTAATGCCTTGCGGCGGTTCCACGGGGACGGGATGCGAGAAACCGAGGGCCAGAACCAAATTCTTGCCTTGAATTTCGCCGCGATAGCCAACGCCTTCGATTTCCAGAATTTTGCTAAAACCTTCCGAAACCCCTTTGACCATGTTGTTGATCAAAGCGCGCGTCAAACCGTGCATCGCGTTATACGCAGGATCGTCGGGTGGCCGCACGACGATTTTGCCGTCCTCTTGTTTGATGGTCATGTCTTGATGAAAGGTCTGCGTCAATTCGCCTTTGGGACCTTGTACCTTGACGGTCGAGCCATCAATGCTAACGTTTACGCCCTTGGGCAGCGCCACGGGCAGCTTGCCAATCCGTGACATGATTACCACACCTCACACAGAATCTCGCCGCCCAAACCCTCTTTTTTGGCGCGCGCGCCGGACATGACGCCTTTGGTCGTCGAAACAATGGCGACGCCCAAACCGTTGCGCACCCAGGGGATGTCGCGTTTGCTCGCATAAATGCGGCGTCCGGGTTTCGAAACGCGGCGCGTGCCCGTCAACACGGGTTTCTTCCCCATGTCGTATTTGAGCCACAGCTTGAGCTGGGGGTGGGGCCGCTCACGCGTCACTTCGAGTTTATCCACAAAACCTTCGTCTTTCAAGATTTTTGCGATTGCGACGCGCATCTTGGACGCAGGCATGACCACCTGCGGGTGGCGCACCATCGCCGCGTTGTGTAAACGCGCTAACATATCGGCAATCGGATCATTTACCATCGGTCGAACTCCTGTGAGCGATGCATTAGCCGTACCTGTTGCAATCGTCTGCGATTGCAACAATCGCAAGTGATTGCCCATGGCAGCATGTCCCGAAGAATTGAGGGAACGGCTGCACAGGACTTGTCATATCGAGCGGGTTTCGAGCGCAGTCGAGAAAGATATCTCACTCCGTTCGATATGACAGTCCTGAGCCCATACAGCCCCTGCGGGCTGACCATCTCGAAATGACGATTACAAATTACCACGACGATTTGGTTACGCCGGGCAACCGCCCTTCGAGCGCTTCCTTGCGAAAGCAAATGCGGCAGAGCTGAAAGCGGCGGATGTATCCGCGCGGGCGGCCGCACAATTTGCAGCGGTTACGCACACGATTCGGATATTTCCGGTGCAGCTCGCGGTTAATCATGGATTTCTTTGCCACTAAATGGTCTCCGTGCGATTGAACTCGCCGCAACAATTACGCCCAGTGTGCCTCTGCACACTGGAATTCCAACCTGCGCAGGCAGGTTTCGTGTTTGCGTTGCCGCGAATTCATTCGCCTGCAATCATTTCTGTCGAAACGGCATGCCCATCAACTGCAGCAGGCGGCGCGCTTGTTCGTCGTCCTTGGCGTTGGTTACAATCGTGATTTCCATCCCGCGCAGTTTGTCAATCGTATCGTAATCAATCTCGGGAAAAATCAACTGCTCGCGCAAGCCCAGCGTGTAATTGCCGCGTCCGTCGAACGCATCGCGCGGCACACCGCGAAAATCACGCACGCGCGGCAGCGCGGCATTCATCAAGCGGTCCAAGAACCAGTACATGCGGTTTCCGCGCAGCGTCACCTTGATACCGATCGCATTGCCTTGGCGCAGCTTGAACGTCGCAATAGATTTTTTCGCTTTGCGCACGATCGGCTTTTGCCCGGTAATGGTCGTCATGTCTTTGACTGCCGCATCCAACGCTTTGGCATTGGAAAGCGCTTCGCCGATGCCGATGTTGACCACGACCTTTTTGAGCTGTGGCACTTGCATCACATTCGTATAGCTAAATTCCTTCATCAACGTCGGCGCGATCTCTTGGCGATAGCGTTCCCGGAGGCGCGGCGGAATGACTTCTGCGGGCTTGGCTTTGGGAGCTTCTTTTTTGCCCTTGCCATCACCTTTCGGCGCGGCGGCTTCTTTGGGCGCTCCACCTTTCGCGGCGTCTTTTTGCTGCGGCGCGGGCTGCGCGCCACTTTGCTTTGCTTTCTTTTCGTCAGCCATGGTTTGGAGATTGGAGATTGGAGGTTGGAGGTTGGAGGTTGGAGGTTGGAGGTTGGAAATTAACTCCCGCTCTCCAACTTCTAACTTCCAACTTCTAACCTCTAACTTCTAACTTCCAACTTCTAACTTTTACTTTTTATCAATCGGGTTGCCGCATTTTTTGCAGACGCGATATTTCGCGCGATCTTCGGTAAATTGAAATCCAATGCGCGTCGCTTTGTTGCAATTCGGGCACACGAGCGCGACTTTGGACCAATGCATCGCGCCTTCGCGTTCGATGATGCCGGTTTGGGTGCGCACCTGCCCCGGCGCCCGGCGCTGCGCTTTTTTCATCATGTTGATGCCGGCAACGACGACACGTTCTTTTTTCGGATACACGTACTGCACCGCGCCCGTCTTGCCCTTGTCCTCACCGCTCAAGACTTGTACGTTATCGCCTTTGCGAATTTTGTTCATTATTACGTTTGACGTTTCACGTTTGACAGAACAGGGGCTTGGACATCACGACGCTAAACGTTACGGCGAACGTTCACTACCCCGTCACCTGTCACCCGTCACCCGTCACTCTATAGCACTTCCGGCGACAGCGACACGATTTTCATGAAACCTTTTTCGCGCAGTTCGCGTCCGACGGGACCGAAAATGCGCGTGCCGCGCGGGTTGGTAGAATCTTTTTCCAAAATGACCGCCGCGTTTTCGTCAAATTTGATGTACGAGCCATCGCTGCGCCCGTATTCTTTGGCGGTGCGCACCACCACGGCGCGCACGACTTCGCCTTTTTTGATCGCCGCATTGGGCGCGGCGGATTTTACCGACGCCATGATAATGTCGCCCACCGCCGCATAGCGGCGATTCGAGCCGCCCATCACGCGGATGCACATGATCTCGCGCGCCCCCGAGTTGTCGGCGACTTTGAGACGAGTGGTTTCTTGAATCATCCTTCGTCTCCCTTGTCCGCGGAATCGTCCGTCGCATATTCCTGCTCGAATTCGCTCGCGGCATTTTCTGCGCCGGACATTTCTTCCACCGATTCGAAACCGCCAAGCCGCGCCAACCGTTCTGCCGCGCGCTTGCGTTCTTCGGCTTTGCGCGCCTCTTTTTCCGCGCGTTCTTTTTCCAGCAGCGACTCGAGCTCGGTTTCGCGAATCATTTCGACCACTTGCCCCGCGCGCACGATTTCGGCGACGCGCCAGCGTTTTTCACGCGAGAGCGGACGCGATTCGACAATTTTTACCGTGTCGCCCGCTTTGGCTTTGGGGTCTTCATTATGCGCCTTGAAACGGCGGCGGACCGTGATGATTTTGCCATACAACGGATGACGGCGGCGCGTTTCGACGACCACGACGACCGTTTTTTGCATTTTGTCAGAAACGACCTTGCCGACCATCACTTTGCCTTTGTATTTGCGCTCGCTCATTACGCGGCTCCCTTCTTGACAATGACGCCCGCGAGTTCGCGTTCGCGCTGCAAGGTTTTGATGCGCGCAATTTGCCGCCGCACCTCCGTGAAACGATTCATGTTCTTGACTTGGCCCGACGCCCGTTGAAAGCGCAGGTTGAACAGTTCCTGATAGAATTCATCGAGCTGTTTGCTCAATTCGGCGTCGTTGAGGCGGCGCAATTCGCCGATATTGGATTTCATTGTCCCACCTCTGGTTTGCGGACAAACTGCGTCTTGATTGGAAATTTGTGCGAGGCGAGCCGCATCGCTTCTTCCGCCACGTCCGCTTTGATCCCGCCAATTTCGATGAGCACGCGCCCGGGCTTGACGACGGCGACCCAGTGATCGGGCGCGCCTTTGCCGCCGCCCATGCGCGTTTCCGCGCCTTTGATGGTGACGACGTGATCCGGAAAAATGCGAATCCAGATTTTGCCGCCGCGCTTTACAAACCGCACAATCGCGCGGCGCGCCGCCTCAATCTGCCGGCTGGTAATCCACGCCGGTTCCAACGCTTGCAGCCCGAACTCGCCGAACGAGACCTCGACGCCGCGCAATTCTTTGCCCTTCATGCGCCCGCGATGCTGCTTTCTGAACTTGGTACGTTTTGGCATCAACATGGTAAATACTGGCTGATGGCAGATAGCCGATGGCGTATGGCAAAGCAATCTTACAAAATTCGCAAAGGATGATTCTCTATTTGCGATTTGCTATCGGCTATTTGCTATCGGCTATTTGCTAACTCGTCGCGCTCTGTTCGACGACCCGCGCAATCCGTTCTTCTAATTTGCGCTTGCGATCTTCGGGTAAAATTTCGCCGTGATAGACCCATACTTTGATTCCGATGCGCCCGTAGGTCGTAGCCGCTTGGCGCGTCGCGTAATCAATATCGGCGCGCAAGGTGCCGAGCGGCACGCGTCCGTCCTTGACGGTTTCGCGGCGTTTCATTTCGGAACCGGCAAGCCGGCCGGCCATTTCGACTTTGACGCCCTTGGCGCCCGCGCGCATCGCGCGCTGCACCGCTTGCTTCATGGCGCGTTTGTGCGAGATGCGCTTTTCCACCTGCTGCGCGATGCTTTCACCGATTAACGCGGCGTTGGTCTCGGGTTTCGGCACTTCTAATACTTCGAGCTTGGTTTTCTTTTTGGTGAGCTCGTCCAATTTCTTGCGCAGCTCGTTGACCGTTGCGCCTTTGCGTCCGATGACCAAACCGGGCTTGGCGGTCCAAACGTTCACCGTGACGTTGCCGGGATAACGCTCGATTTCGACATCGGCAATGCCTGCGTTCGATACTTTGTCGGTGACAAGTTTGCGAATCGCGCGATCTTCGAGCAAGAGCTGTTGATAGGTTTTCTTGTCTGCCGCGTACCAGCGCGAATGGCTGTCCTTGATGACGCCGAGACGGAAACCATAAGGATGAACCTTGCGTCCCATTAACTCTCCTTTTCGGAAACGCCCACGGTGATGTGAGTATAGCGATGCTCAATCGGTTTTACGCGCGAACGCGCGCCCATTTTGCGCCAGCGGCGTGAGACCCCTTTGTCGGCGATGGCAGTCGTGATATACAAACCTTCACGCGCAAGCCCAAAATTGTTTTCCGCGTTCGCCGCCGCCGAGTTGATCGCCTTGGAAACCGCTTCCGCCGAACCCTTGGGCGTCAGTTTTAAAATGCCGATGGCTTGATCCACTTGCTTGCCGCGCACCATGTCGAGCACGAGACGTACCTTGCGCGGCGACATGCGCAGGTGTTTTTCTATTGCTTTGACTTCAATATCTGCCATAGTTGCACGTGATGGAGAGATGGAGTGAGAGAGTGAGGGAGTGCGCGAGAGCAAAGCACTGTAGCTCTCCATCTCTCTATCTCTCCATCTCTCCGTCTCTCCATCTAGCTTTTCACTTCCGTCGCTTTTTCTTTGGATGAATGCCCGCGGAAATGGCGCGTGGGCGCAAATTCGCCGAGGCGATGCCCAACCATGTTTTCGGTAATGTATATCGGCACGTGGCGGCGTCCGTCGTGAATGGCAATCGTATGCCCCACCATCTGCGGAAAGATGACCGAAGCGCGCGACCATGTTTTCACAACGCGCTTTTCGCCGCTGCGGTTCATCTGCTCAATGCGTTTGAGCAGCTTGGGTTCGACAAAAGGTCCTTTTTTGAGTGAACGGCTCATGTATCAGTTGCAAGTTGCAGGTTTCAAGTTGCGAGTCACATCGGACGCAGTTCGTCCGCGCAACCTGCGACTTGAGACCTGTGACTTGTTTTACTTCTTTCCGCGTCGTCTGACGATATATTTGTCCGTGCGCGCATTGTTGCGAGTGCGATAACCGAGCGCAGGTTTCCCCCACGGTGTTTTCGGTCCGGGCATCCCAATACCGCTTTTGCCTTCGCCGCCGCCGTGCGGATGATCGCGCGGGGTCATTGCCACACCGCGTACACTCGGACGCCAACCCATGTGACGCTTGCGCCCGGCTTTACCCAATTTGATGGTGCTCTGTTCGATGTTGCCCATCTGACCGATGGTCGCGTTGCACTCCATCGAAATGTAGCGCACTTCGCCCGAGGGCATACGCACTTGGGCGTACTTGCCTTCTTTGGCGAGCAACTGTGCGCCGGTACCGGCGCTGCGCGCGATTTGTCCGCCCTTGCCCTTGACCAGTTCGATGTTGTGAATGAGTGTGCCGAGCGGAATGTTTTTAATCGGCAGTGTGTTGCCCGGTTTCACTTCGGCGTCGGGACCCGACATCAACATGTCGCCGACCTGCACGCCGAGCGGCGCAAGAATATAACGCTTTTCACCGTCTGCATAGTGCAAGAGCGCGATGCGCGCGGTGCGATTCGGATCGTACTCGATGGCGGCGACTTTGGCAGGAATACCGGCTTTGTCGCGGCGGAAATCAATCATGCGATATTTCGGCGAGGTGCCCCCGCCGCGATGGCGTACGCTCAACTCGCCGCGATTGTTGCGCCCCGCCCACTTTTTTTGGTGGCGCAAGAGTCGTTTTTCCGGCTTTTTGCCTTTGGTCAATTCTTCGAACGTCGAAACGGTTTGCCAGCGGCGACCGGGCGACGTGGGTTTGTAGGCTTTGATTGGCATTGGAATTTGGATGTTGGATATTGGAAGTCGGAAGTCGGAGTGTAGCCTCCAACATCTAACTTCTAATTTCCAACTTCTAATTTCTAAACTCCCTCAAACAGATCAATCCGCTGATTCGCCGGAATGGTGACGATGGCTTTTTTCCACATCGCCGTCCAACGCGTTTGGCGGCGGCGCAGCGAGCGACGCGCTTTGCGCGGCATGGTCATGACGTGGACATCGAGCACGGTAATTTTCGGAAACGCGGTTTGCACCGCTTCTTTGATTTGCTGCTTGTTAGCGCGCGGGTCCACTTCGAACGCATACTTGCGATACGTGTCGCGCATAAAATTGCTTTTTTCTGTCGTGAGCGGACGGCGCAAAACTTCATAGATGTGCATGTTTATTTGCCTCCGTTCGCAGCGACTGTCGCTTGCGCGGCTTCCGCTTGCTTTTTGTTGTCCGCTTCAAACGCATCCCCGGTTCCGAAGTTGTCCGCCGCAGCCGCGTCATTTCCAAAAAATGTTTCGATGGCGCTCAATGCCGCTTTGCTCATAACCAATTTTTCATAACGGAGCAAATCGCGGACGTTCAAATAATTGGTGCGCAGGGTCTTGACGTTTTCGAGATTGTGCGCGGCGCGCGAAATTTCTGCATTTGCTTCCGACAAGAGTACGAGCGCGGTTGGCTGCGCGTTCAGCTGGGACAAGATGCGCCGCATGGTGACGGTCTTGGCTTGATCCAATTTGATTTCATCCACGACGACGATTTGGTTCTCTTGCGCCTTGGCGGCAAGCGCCGATTTCAGCGCGAGGCGCCGCATCTTTTTCGGCATCTTTTGTTCATACGAACGCGGGTGCGGACCAAAGGCGACCCCGCCGCCTTTCCAATGCGGGGCGCGGGTCGAACCTTGGCGGGCGCGCCCGGTGCCTTTTTGCTTCCACGGCTTTTTGCCGCCGCCGCTGACCATCCCGCGCGTTTTGGTTTCGTGCGTCCCTTGACGCGCATTCGCATTCTGACGCAACAGCGCCTGATGCATGACCGCTTTGTTTGGCTCAATGCCAAAAATGTCGTCGCGCAGCTCGATCTGGCTGATCTCTTCGCCCGCTTGATTTAACAATGGAACTTGCATCGTTACATCAGTTATCAGTTATCAGTTATCAGTTATCAGTTTGTACGAGACCGATCACTGATTACTGGCTACTGATTACTTTTTCCCCTTTGGCTGTTTGCGCGCCTTGGTGATAAAAACTAGTCCGTTTTTCGGTCCGGGCACAGCGCCGCGCACGGCGACCAAATTCCGTTCGGCGTCCACTTGAACCACTTCCAAGTTCGACGCCGTGACGCGCTCGGCGCCCATCTGTCCGGCGCGCCGCGTGCCTTTTAACACACGACCGGGCGTCGTCGTGGCGGACGAAGAACCAGGGCGGCGCAAACGATCGGATTGACCGTGCGTTTTGGGACCCCCGCGAAAGTGATGGCGCTTGACAACACCCGCTGTGCCTTTTCCCTTGCTAATGCCCGCTACATCTACTTTTTGTCCAACCTCGAACAACGCGGCATCTAGCTTTTGCCCGATTTTGTATTGATCAATTTGACTGGTGCGCACTTCGCGCAAATGTTTGAGCGAGGGCAAATTTTTCAAATGCCCACGTTCGGGTTTATTCAAACGGCGCGTTTCTTCAAAGCCCAGCTGCACAGCGCTATAGCCGTTTTTTTCGTTGGTGCGAATTTGGGTCACATAACACGGCCCGACCTCCAAAATGGTGACCGGCACAACCTGTCCCTTTTCGGAAAAAATTTGCGTCATGCCGCGCTTGCGTCCCAGCAATCCTTCTGCCATGGCGTTATCTCCCCTTCATCGCGTCACCGCGTTCGCGGGCGCGACAGTAGGTTTTACGTTTGACGTTTCACGCTTGACGAGTTACGAAAAACGTCATGCGTCAAACGTCAAAGTTTTATCTCGATGTCCACGCCCGCGGGCAAATTCAAGCGCATGAGCGTGTCAATCGTTTTACTGCTCGGTTCGAGCACGTCAATGAGTCGCTTGTGGGTGCGAATCTCGAATTGCTCGCGCGAGTCTTTGTCAATAAAGGCGCCGCGAATGACGGTGAACTTTTCAATCTTGGTCGGCAGCGGCACGGGACCAATCACTGCCGCGCCCGTGCGTTCTGCGGTTTCCACAATCTGCTTCACCGATTGATCGAGTACACGGTGATCATAGCCCTTGAGCCGAATGCGAATTTTCTGTCGCGCCATAGTTAGTCTCTTAGTCGGATAGTCGGATGGTCTGGTAGTCTTTGGTCTCGACTAACCGACCAACCGACTATCCGACCATCAGACCTTTGCTTTATTCAATCACCTTCGTAATCACCCCTGCGCCGACGGTGCGTCCCCCTTCCCGAATCGCAAACCGCGACCCGTTCTCCAACGCCACCGGCGTGATCAACTCTACACTCATCTTGATGTTGTCCCCGGGCATCACCATCTCCAC
>JACQWQ010000131.1 GCA_016209205.1 Chloroflexota bacterium | reverse complement strand
TGCCTTGAGGTCAGAGAAATCACCGCGTGCGCCGTCTGGCAGTGAGACGAACGATAACTCGGACAAGTGCAAATTGGCAATCCCGTTGTTCGTGGGTTTGAGCGTTACCTGCCGCGCGTTCGCGTCAATTTTTTCGATCACGCCCTGCGTGTGCGCATACTCGGTCGGCGCGATAAACTCGACGCTGTCCGTTTCCAAATACGGCGCGCCATCCTTGAGCATAATTTTGCCAAACACGCGCACCAGCTGTCCCTTTTTGGAATCGGCATCTGCGGGGAATGGAAAAACGTACGGCGCATCGCTCAGCGTCGCCCAAATCGGCCCGGCAAACGTGTCAATGATGAATGCCTGTTCGCTTGGCGCCGCACCTGCGGCGGAAGGCGGATTGTCTTGGCCCTGATACGTCCCCACGTACATGTATTCCTTGCCCTCGTACTGGGTCGGCTTGGCGCGCACTTGCGCAATCGTCGGCGCATCGTAATAGGGAATGCGCGTCACGATGCCGGTGTAGCGCCATCCGCCCGCCTCGTGCGTGATCAACAGGTGCGCATAGTATGGCGCAGAACCATCTTTGGGTTTGACCAAGACAAAGACCGCCGTATCCGCTTCATTGACACTCCAGCTTGGCTCGTACGTGGGACGCTCGGCGTCAATTTCCAAATTATTTTCTTTGGCAAACTGGAGTGACAAGTTCAAGCCGCGCGGCGGATCAATCGGCATCGTGCCACCCTCACGATAAATCGAGGCGACCCATCTGCTAAAAGAGATTGTATCGCGGAGCTTGTCAATGTCCTGTGCGTCAAACGCCGCCTTGACCTCTTTTTTCAAATCCGTCAGCGCCGGGTCCGTCAATGGCACGGGCGTCAGTGTCGGCAGAATCATAACGGTTGCCGGCGGCGCAGGCGATATGGATGCAGGCGTGCCCGTCGGCTTGGCATTCTGGCACGCCGCCACTGTCACAAGCAATAGGAACGCAACAAGCATTCGTTTCATCTTTCACCTCGAAATTTGCGCGCTCACCGTCCCAAGCCGCTTGCCCACACGGCAACCCAGATCCCCAAAAAGATCAACCACGCAATGGGCGGTTGTTCCAAAACGGCCATGCTTTGCTGGACGAGCGCGCGCACCAGACGGTACACAAAATCGAGCGCGTGGGCAAGACCGCTCAAATCCGCGAGCGTTGTGAATTGCGCCGGGAGCAAACTCGCGCGCTGCGCCCAGCGTCGCGCCAATTCAAAGGCAAACAACGGTGGAACGAGCAAGCCCGCGGCGACAAAAATCAAAACCGTCGAATTGGACGGTTTGAACAATTCGTTGAGCGGCGCTTGCGCACTTGTGCGCACCGCGGGCCCAAAGGGCTGCATAAAGAAATCCGACGCGAGCGCCATGCCGAGCACAGTCAGCACGACGACGGCTAACGCCGCATATTCAAAGCGTGATGGCGCTTTGGGCGCAACTTCACGGCTGGCGAAAATTTCGCGCCACACGGGAATCAAAGACAATGCCGCGCCTGCCGTCAACAAAAGCCACCACACCAGCCCGCGCATATAGCCGACGGAAAGCAAACCGACGCGTCCCCAAAACGCGGGCGCCAGCGGCAGTCCGGCGACAAGGACCAAAACGACGAGCCACACCAACGCAGGCAGCGGCACACGCGGCAATTGCGCGCGCCACGACCAGGCAATGCTTTGGATCACGCACAAGGCAAACACGCTCAAGGTCAACCACACGCTCAACGCCGCAGCAGTTTGCGCGTTTCCGAGGAACGGCAACAGCAGCAAGTTCGCGCCAAACGCGCGCGCCAACCAAATAAAAGCGTCTGCGCCGTGCGGTTGTCCCACAACCAACAATGCGCTGATTCCAACGGCGAACACCGCCATGATTTGCAGCTCTGATGAAAATGCCATCGCGCCTTGACTCGCCGTCAAAAAACGCGTCAATAAATAACCGCCCAACAGCATTGGAATGCCAAGCCGCACTGCCGCGCCCGGCACATCGCTCGCGGTCGCAGCGTGGAGGGGATACAGACCGCTCCGGATCCAAATCGCCAACATAACCAACAACGCGGGCAATTCGGCGAGCGCAGCATCTTGCAAACGCAGCGATTGTCCTTGGTTCGACAGCATCAAACCCGCG
Source organism: Chloroflexota bacterium (assembly GCA_016209205.1). GTDB lineage: Bacteria > Chloroflexota > Anaerolineae > UBA4142 > SHND01 > SHND01. The sequence continues at coordinate 67,048 of JACQWQ010000131.1, read as the reverse complement.
CTGAGCCACAAAACAACGCCCGCCAAATTCCAACCGAATGCCGTGACGGCGCGTGTGTGATCCCCCGAATCGTCCACAGGCACGACAAGTAAACCAAGTTCGACCAGAATCCACGCCGCCGCCAATGTAGTCCAATTGTCGGCTGCCAGAAACAACAACGCGCCGCCGTTCACGACCAGCGTGCCCACGACAAACGCGGGCGAGTCCTCCTCTGCGCCCATCAGCAAACGCGCACTCGTGAACAGCAGGAGCACCAGACCGAACGGCAGCGCCGCGCCGCTCCATTGCAGTGCGAGCGTCAAACCCGGCAAGATCGCGCTGGGCTCGACCAGCGCCGTCGGTTCGCCGCCGCCGCGTGCCAAATACACCACCGCGGCCGCGGCAAGCATGTTCGCGAGAACGGGAAGCCAGGTCCGATAACGGGAGATAAAGCCGAGCGGAACGAGATACAGCAACGCTCCGCCGAGCAAGCAGAGAGCGGGGAGCAGCGTGAGCAGCACAGTCATGGAGTTGAGATTCTAGCACAGGTTCAACGTGCAAGGTAAATTCCCGAATCCGCGCGCGGCAACGTAAGACCCCAAGTGTTTTTCAACATGTCGTCTACAAGGCGCGCGGCGCGGTGAAAACACTTGGGGTCTTGCATTGAAACCTATCGCCCGGCTGATACGTCTATTCCCTGTCTAGCAACAAGCAGTGCTATAATCCCCAAGCAAACAAATTATGCAACGCTCCATTTTCAGACTTGTCCTCTGGATGTTCGCCGGAATGCTCTTTACCATGTTTGTCTGCGGCGGACTCTATGCCGGTTATTACTTTTTCGACACAATTCGCGAATATACCGCTTCGTCCGGACTGCCCAACATCAGCAGTATCGTCGCCGATTTCCCCACGCAAGCCCAAGCCGTTCCTACCATCGCTCCTGCCCCCAACATTGCCGAAGGCGAACGCATCAACGTTTTGCTTTTGGGCATTGATCGGCGTCAAGGCGAACATGGACCCTGGCGTACCGACACGATGATCGTCGCTTCGCTCGACCCCAAAACAAAAAGCGCGGCGATGTTATCCATCCCGCGCGATTTGTATTTGCCCATTCCTGCGCCGGGCGCCGACTCGAATCGCATCAACACCGCGAATTTCTACGGCGACCAGACCAATTATCCCGGCGGCGGTCCCGCCCTCGCGAAAAAGACGGTCGAATATAATTTTGCGATTCCGATGCACTATTACGTGTTGGTGGACTTTAACGGTTTTCGGCAGATCATCGACGCGCTTGGCGGTATTGACATTGACGTGCCCGAAGCCATTGACGATCCGGAATATCCGACCGAAGATTACGGCGTCACCCACCTACAAATTCCGGCGGGCTTGCAGCACATGGACGGCGAGCTCGCGTTAAAGTACGCGCGTTCCCGCAAGTCCACCAGCGACTTTGATCGCTCCCAACGGCAGATGCAAGTCATCCTCGCGACACGCGACAAGGCGCTCCGCGCCAACGCGTTGGCGCAAGCGCCGCAGCTGCTCCAACACTTGCGCGAGACCATCGAGACGGACATGACGCCGGAACAAATGCTTGCCCTCGCGCCGGTCGCCGCGCAGGTGCGCGCCGACAGCATCAAAACGCGCGCGATTGATTTGAGCATGACGTACGAAATCAAACTCAACACGGGCGCGGATGTTTTGTGGCCCGACCGCGAAAAAATCGGCGCGCTGATTAACGAAATGTTCAGTACGCCCCAAGCCGCGAACGTCACCTCCATTAGTCCCCTCAAAGCCGAAGCCGCGCGCATTATCATTTTGAACGGCACGACCAAAGACGGTCTCGCCGCAATGGCTTCGCGTTACTTGAAGAACAATGGTTTTAACGTCACCCAAATCGGGAATGCGGAACGGCGCGATTACACCAAAACCGTGCTCGTAGACCTTGCCAACAAACCCGCAACATTGCAGTGGCTGCAACTGCGCTTTCACATTGACGCCGCCAACATCCGTCACAATCCAACCGCGCAGCCCGATTCCGACATTCGCATCATCCTCGGCAGCGATTGGACCCCGCCGCTAGAGTAAAAGACTACTCGAAGCACTCGAGGTCTCGGCCTTTTGGCATCCCCCTACGGGTGTGCGTCATAGTTTTGGGTGGTGCCGTCAGGCGATTCAAGATCGCGTGCGACGCAGTTCGTCGCCACACATGGCAAATTCGACCTGCGTCGAATGGATACCCAAAATCGTGATACCGCTGGCGAATTCAGTTTCTAACTGATTCTCACTTGATCGAGCGGTCGAATTCATTCGACCAGCGGAATTCGCCAGCGGTATCAAATCGTGACGCACACCCTCCCCCTACGAGCAAATTGACACAGCTCCAAAACGGATAAATAATGCGCCCGCTGTTACGTTTGCGCTGACACAGTCTTCTAAACACGTTTTGGAAAGGAGCGCCCACAATGCTCGTCCTCCGCCTTGCTCCGCCACCTCGCGTATCGCGAATCGCATATCGCGTATCGGCTCTCGTTTCTCGCATCACGTTTCACGTTTTACGCTCTCCATCGCGCCATCGCGCCATCGCGCCATCTCTCTCTCTCCCGCTCGCCCGCGCTTCTTCCTTCCCAAAGGAAAACACGCGCGGTTTGGCGCGTCAAAACCCAAGCCATTCCCTTTGCGGCGCATTGCCCGCGATACCCTCCCGCGCGCCACACGCCGCGTATCCTTAGCGCAATCTGAAAACGCTGGCTGCACCGGTCGGTTCCAACGCGCCAAACCCTGTTCCGCGCGCCGCAGTCCTTTCCATTGCGGCGTAACAAATACATATCTCAAAATTCAAGGAGCCCATCATGAAACTCGCATTGCTTTCCCGCCTTTCGCTGTACGTCGCGCTTTTTGTTGCCTTGCTTTTGCTGGTCACTTTTTCTCCGCCTCTGCGCGCACAGCAAGTGAGCCATTAGGGACCTGCCGCACCGCCGCCACACGCCGCCACACGCCGCGCCAAACCGACCAAAACTGCGCCGGCTCAAGCCACGCGCACTCCCGCCCCGGGACGCGCCACACGCAAACTTGCGCCCGGCATCTATCACCTCACCGGCAGCATCCAACGCCTCAAGAACAAACGGATCACGATACGCACCGCGCGCGGCGTGATGGCTTGGCGCGTCACTGCCAAATCACGGCTTGCCGCAGGGCGGAAAAAAATTGCGCTGGATGCCCTCGCAGCGGGCGCGCACGTGGACGCACTCGTGCGCGTCAATGCCAAACAACTGGTTCAAATCCTGCGCTTGAGTGTCAATCCGAACTCACAACCAGGACGCAACAACGCGCCTTTGCCAAACTCCAACCACGCGCCCAATGCGAGTAACACCGTCACGGATCTCGCCGTGGGGCTGGGTTGGTCAGCCACACCTGCGATTACTGCGGATATGGCAGGCAATCTGACGGCGGTTTGGTATTCCGATGGACCACCCGCCGGACTGTGGCTCAGCACGCGGCTTGCCAACAGTAGCACCTGGACGCCGCCGCAATCTCTCGATTTTACGAATGATTCTGCGTGGCTGCCCTCGGTCACCGCCGATAGCGCGGGAAACCTGCATCTCGTCTGGGAAGCCAGTGATGGCGCGGTGCTTGGAATCTATTACGCCAAAGCCACACGGAACGCCGGTGGAACGACCTTTTCATGGAGCGGTGCACAAGTCCTTTCGACCGGCGCGACCAGTTACAACGCCCACCTTGGCGTGACACACTATGGCGGTTCGTGTCTCTGAAAAGTTACTCCAGAAATGGAAAAGTTACAACGCCCACCTTGGCGTGACACACTATGGCGGCGCAAGCCAACTACATGCGGCGTGGCTTCAAGAAGACATGACCCCCGACGGTTTCAGCGTCTATCATCTCACGTATGCCGGGGGACAAGCCGCCGCAGGAACATGGACCGGTCCGATCGAGTTGTATCAGGATGGCGCAACGCTGCAAATCACGAGCGCGGCGGCGGCGGGCAATGCGCCCTTGGTCGGCGTCGCCTACATTCCGCTCGCGTGTGATGACACTGGCAACAATTGTGCGCCGCTCCGGTATCGCGAATGTAGTGTCGCCGCGACGAACGGCGACTGCGCGAACGACGCACAATGGAGCGCGCCCGAACAAGTTGCGCAAGATACCAATGCCCCGGCGCTGGCGTTTGACGCGGACGGGAATGCGCATTTGGCGTGGCGAGCCATCGCTGACGCGGGGTATGCGATTGCGTATGCCGCCAAGTTACAGGGCGGCGGCTGGACAGGGGCGGTGAATGTGTTCTTTGGACTTGGCGGCGATGTGCCGGGCACACCGGCCATCGGCGCGGGTTCTGCTGCGGATGTATATATTGGCTTCGACGATTGGACACAAGCGCCGCCGCAGCTTCAGTTGAGTCATTTCGACGGCAGCGGCTGGACGACGGCGCTGCAGAGCAGCGATGCCTCCGGTATGACGGAGCGTTGGGGTTCTGTGATCGTGGATGCTTCGGGTGTGGGACAATTTGTGTGGAGTGGTGGAAACGGGCAAGTGTATTATGCGGGGTTCGGAACGGCGAATCCAACGCCGACGGCGACCGCGACTTTGACGCCCACAGCAACTGCCACACCTACAAATACGCCTACTCCCGTACCGCCTGGCGTCGAACAAATGAATGTGTATGTCGTCGCCTACACGGGCGCAAATCCGAATTTGCGAGAAGACAATAGACTTGCGGCATTGAATCTTACAAACAGATTAATGGAAACGCTGACGGATGGAACCCGATACCACGGCTATCAAAACCCGGCAAGCCAACCCTATCTGGGATGGATACCCTATCGTACCAACACAGGCGATGTGCTTCATGTAATAAATGGCGACACACCAGTACATTGCCTTACAAATCTTGCTCTTCCACTCGATCGTGTACGCGCAGAATGTGTGGACAGCAATCCGAATGCTCCTGGGAATGCGGACATCAAGGCAGTTTACAACGCTATCTTTGCGGATGTCGCAAATGGTGCCAGGAACAATAGTCCTAATGATCTTTGCCAATTGATCAACGCGGGTGAGATTCAAGAAATTTGGATATGGGCGGATACATTGAGTGGAGTCGCCGAATGGATAAGTATAGGACCTCCAGATGGGTACACTGGTCCCGAAGGTTTATTAGGGCCTGACTACTACGATATGCCGACTTGTGGCGCGCAACGTCAATCTACTGTCATGGGATTAAATTTCCAAAATAGTGATTTAGCGAATGCTGCCGAATCCTACCATCATCACCTTGAACATGCATTCAACAAGTTGTTTCCATGTTCCTTCCCTGAACCAGCGACGATTTCAAACGGCAGCGCGCCGTTTTGGCCCATTCACCAGAAAATCCTATTTGATACCGTAATTGACACATGGGATTCATCCTACTACAAGAGTTGGTGTAGTGGGTATCGAGGGTTCATGGTGCGGAGCAATCAGGGAACTGGTGACACTGATACGAGCCAATGCGGTTGGTCGCATTTCCCGCCGAATGTTTCATGGTGGGACGAAGAGCGCGAGTGGAAAGGTATCGAATACGATGGTGTTTATCGCCGCGACTTGAATTTCAAGATGGGCTGCGATGATTGGCGCCCGTACTTGACGGGAAGCCAAAATAACAGCGACGTTGCAATCAATTGCAACGACGGGCGCGCATGGGGATGCGATCCTAATGATCAACGTGGTTCAAAAGTCAATTTCCATCGCTGGTGGATGCAAAACATTCCGGGCGAGGGAAATCAGATTAACCACTGTTCGTATGGTGGATTAGATAGTGGCATGCCGATTGGCAACTGGTGGAACTATTTGCGCGGTGATGTAGTCAATATGTACGAGGTCAAAAATGGCTGGTGGTGTAATCCAATCTCAATCAGTCCGCAATACATCGGGTTTGTTTCCGCGGGTCGTGTATCCGGAGCGACAATCAAGTTATACGAGATGCAAGTTGGCGGAGTTATCTTTCCAATAAGCAACGTGCAACCAGTCCAAACCGATGCGAGTGGAGTCTATGTGCTGCCTTCGTTACCCGAAGAGCTTGAAGGCAAAACGTTGGTCGTCGAGTCCACCGGTGGAACTTTTGTCGACGAAGCCACAGGGCAAGTAATTTCGCTGGACACTCATGCACTCTATTCCGTGATTCCTGCTTTTGAGCGAATTCGTCTGTGGCGCGGCGTGGTTACACCGTTCACCGACCTTGCGTTTCGCATCGCACGATACCGCTTGGAACATGATCCGAATCTTGCGCCTTCCGAAGCAGCTGCATCCAGCAACGTTAGAATCGCAGTCCTGTTTGACTTTATGGAAGAGGATGGTCATCGAACCGACATCATCGGCAACGTTCCGATTGATCTATATCAACAGGGGCAGTATACTTCAAACTCGGAAGGGGCTGATTATGCCTTGAGATTGGCGGGGTTGTCCCAACAAGCGTTAGATCGAGGGACCGCGCCTGTGAGTTGGCTCTCACAACTCGCGGCAGACGCCGATGACGATGGCATTTTAAACAGCGCTGGACTGGACAGCGTCCAAACGTTACAAACAGCGATTGCCGAATATCTCGCTGGCGAACGTAACCCATTCAATACTCCAACACCGAGCCCAACACAAACAGATACTGCAGTTCCATCCGAAACTCCAACCCCTACGCTGACGTCAACTGACACGCCGACGGATACACCAACCATAACACCAACGGACACGGCTACTCCCACACCAATGCATACTATCACGCCGACATTCACGCCAACCGATACGCCAACGGCTACCGTGACCTATCCTCCCACGCCCACGCCAACCGCGCCAAACACAGCGACAATGACTCCCACCGTGGTGCCGTCCAAAACCAAGGTGAAGGGCGAAGGCAAAATCCCCTCCACCGTAAGCGGCAAGAAAGCATCGTTCAAGGTAGAGACGAAACGCAAGAAAGCGGGCGGCCCACTTAAAGGGGAAATAGAGTACGAAGACAAAGCGGCGGGCATCAAGTTCAAGAGTACCACGCTCGATGACTTGGTGGTCACAGAAAACCACGCCGTGATTCAGGGCACGGGGATTCTGAACAAGACCACAACGATTCGGTTCACCGTAACCATTCAAGACAACGGCGAGCCAGGCAGGGACACAGACACCTTTGCCATTTCTTTCAGCAACGGTTACGGCAACGACGGGACGCTGACGGAGGGAAATATCCAAGTTCGTGAGGACGAGCGAGATGAATAGTGTCTGCGGCGGGCATAGCAACGCGGTTGGACAACATTCGCGTTGCATGGCATAGTGCCACAGCCAACTTTGGTTTAGGCATCAATACCTTCGTCAATCGAAAAAACGAGCCAGATTGGTCGCGCGCGACTCGCGCAAGCAAAGGGCGACGAACTTTGGTAATAAATCTGCCATACTTTGGCGAAGGTATTGAGCCATGAAAGTGAGTGCTTTTATGAGACATCTATTCACTTTGTTGCTTTTGTGGTTAGTGGGCGTTGGATGCGTTGTCTCATCTCCCACCGCGAAGGTGTTGGCTACGCCACAACAGACCCTGGCACCCCCGACGCGTCCATCAGTTAGCCCGATTCCCACGCGGGCTTGGGAACTCGACGTATCCAAAACCATTTTGAAACCAAATGAAGAGGTAACGTTTACAGGAATAATCAACCAGAAAACCGTGGAGATGATGGAACAGCCCTTTTACGTCATCTATGTATGGGACAACAACTCACCAACGCGCAAAGAATGGTTAGCTCTATCCGCTGGGGCAGAATTGTCCAGATTCTCTGAAGCAAGCCAAGTCATGGAATTTGTTTCGGTCGAATCCGAGCGTGACCAAATCACCCTTACCTTAAAAGGGCGCAAACCTGGTACGGCGGAAATTATGATTGGGGTGGGTGCGGTGTTTCACCGCGAGTGGAAAGGCATAAGAGACTCCTACCAAGGAGGATTTCAATCTGTTCCAGTAAAGTTGATGGTGATTCAATAGGAAACTCGGGAGCCATTGACGAATTCTAGGCGGTGCCGCGTAATCCTATCCCCCCAACTCATATACCGACGGTGTCGTTACTGTCAACACACACTCCAGTCTGTACATCGGATCCGACCAACACGTCGACTAGCACACCCTCAAGTACTGCAACTCAGACCCTCACACCAACAGACGCGCCAACCACTACAGCGTATACTCCAACCCCGACTCCAATTCCATCCAGCACGCCGTCCGTAACGAACACTCCCACCGCGGCGCCTGCAAAAGGAAAGGTCAAGGGCGAAGACAAAATCCCCTCCACCGCGAGCGGGGAAAAAGCCACGTTCCATCTGGAGGTGGTACTCTTGGCCGTCCACCATCAACCACAAAAATTCGTACGCGTCCAACTGTGCGCGGGTGGGGAAAATAAACTCTACGCGGTTCAAAATGTCCCACCCTGCCCGTCCAACATAGTCCCGAAACATCACCGGCTGTGAAACCCGCGCCAGATTATTGACAATCAACAGACGTTCACCTTCGCGCACACGCTCGAACGCGAAAATGCTTGGGTTTCCAAAATCCACGCGTTGAAAGATACCATCCCGCAGCGCGTCATAACGATCGTACGCGAATTGCAAAAGGTCGCGCACGTCGGCAGAAATTTCGGCAACATCCGCATCGCCAAGCGCCATGGTTGCGTCGCGCAGTGCCATGACGTCCGCGTTTTGCGGCAAGGTCAAATCCAGCGCGTACGCCAATTCCAATGCACGCGGTTTACGCCCGCGCACATCGGCAAGCCACGCGTCAAAGACACCATGCTGAATCATTGGAAAGAAACGTCATGCCGACAAACAACATTAGCCCCGACCCCGTCGAGGCTAATGCATACATTTCTATGAAACTGTCGAACGCGAAAAATTATTTCTTTTCCGGTTTGTGTGATTCGAGAAAAGAGACTGCCTCGCCCACCGTCGTAATTTTTTGGGCGTCTTCGTCAGAAATTTCGCCGCCGAACTTTTCTTCAAATTCCATGATGAGCTCGACCAGATCGAGCGAGTCGGCGTCGAGGTCTTCGCGAAAACGCGCCGACGGGACGACTTTGGATTCGTCCACGCCCAATTTATCGGCAATAATTGCTTTTACTTGTTCAAAGGTATCGCCTTCCATAATGCCTCCTCAAGTGATGAATTGATTTCGGTGTGGGCGCAAGTATATGCGGGATGCCAGAGGGCGTCAATGTTTTGCACCTCGCGCCTTTATGATAAACACCGTGCGCGGAGGCAAGTTGCGCGCGGCGTTTTGTTGTTGGCGCACGATGGTTCGGCTTTGCTCACCACATGGTTGGACTCGTGCGCTATCGGTGTGCGCTGGTTCGTCGCGTCGTATCCGACGCGAACGCTCACCACATGGTTCGACTCGCCAAGCCCGCGACCGCACGAGTCCAACTCGTGCCATAACGCACCCATGGCTGTGATATAATCCGCCGAGGATCAAACCATGCCTGACGAATCAGTAATCACGAATCGCAAACTCGAACACTTGCGCATCAACCTCGACGAAAACGTACAGTTTTTTGACGTGCGCACGGGGTTGGAACAATATCGCTTTGTCCACCAAGCGCTGCCCGAACTCGACCTCGCCGACGTGGATACGTCGCTGCAACTTTTCGGCAAAACTTTGCAAGCTCCCTTGCTCGTTTCTTCGATGACCGGCGGCGCAGCCGAAGCCGAGCGCATCAATCACAATTTAGCCGCCGCTGCCCAGGAATGCGGCATCGCAATGGGTCTCGGCTCGCAGCGCGCGGCAATTGCCGAACCCACATTGGCTGTGACCTATCAGGTGCGCGACGTTGCGCCCTCGATTCTGCTCTTTGCCAATCTCGGCGCGATTCAATTGAATTACGGCTACAGCGTGGACGAATGCCGCCGCGCGGTAGAAATGGTAGACGCGGACGCGCTGATTTTGCACTTGAATCCCATCCAAGAAGCCGTTCAGGATCACGGCAATACGAACTGGCGCGGGCTGCTCGCGAAAATTGAAACGGTGTGTCGCACACTCGACAAGCCGGTGATTGTCAAAGAAGTCGGCTTTGGCATTTCAGAAAATACCGCGCGCCAATTGGTGAACGCGGGCGTGAGCGCGATTGACGTGGCCGGCGCGGGAGGAACCTCCTGGGCAGCGGTCGAGTCGCGTCGCGCGTCCAGCGCTGCACTGCGTCAATTGGCAGAAACGTTTTGGGATTGGGGCATTCCGACAGTGGAGAGCTTGGTTCAGGTACACCGCGCCGCGCCCGGCACAACACTTTTCGCCAGCGGCGGCATTCGCGATGGCATCGAAATTGCAAAATGCCTCGCGCTCGGCGCGTCGCTGGTGGGCCTGGCGTCGCCGCTCTTGAAACTCGCCAACATTTCGACCGGGATGGCGCGGGAAGGAATGGGCGCGTTAATTACCCAATTGCGCGTTGCCATGTTCGGCATCGGCGCAATAAATCTTGCCGCGCTGCACGACACGCCCCATTTGCGTAAAGCATAAAATTTCAAGCCATGTCCAACGCATACCTCGCCGCGCTCGAACGCGAACTCGACGAAATTACTTGTTCACACGCCGCCAGCGATTCCGAATTTTTCAATATCTTTGCATATCATCTCGGACGCACAGACGCGCAAGGCAATCCTGCGCCGTCCGACACGGGCAAGCGCATTCGTCCCCTGCTCTGTTTGTGGGCGTGTGAAGCCGCGGGAGGGAATTGGCGCGCGGCGATCCCGGCGGCGGCGGCGATAGAATTGATTCACAATTTTTCGCTCATTCACGACGACATCGAGGACGACAGCGCGGAACGCCGTGGGCGCGCGACGGTGTGGAAAATTTGGGGACTGGCGCAAGGCATCAATGCCGGCGACGCGATGTTTGTGCTCGCCCATCTTGCGCTGGACCGGCTGGCGACGCCCACCCTTTCGCTGGAGCGCTACGTGGAAATCCATAGCGTATTCGACCAAGCGACGCTCAAGCTCACCCAGGGGCAGTATCTCGACATTGCTTTTGAACGCGCCGATCAAGTGACGTTGGAACATTATTTTGAAATGGTGCGCGGCAAAACGGCAGCGCTTTTGGCGGCGGCGTGCGAAATCGGGGCGCGGGTTGCAACGACGGACGAGAAAATCATTCGCGCGTTTGCCGCGTACGGTGAAAATCTCGGCATTGCTTTTCAAATCGCCGATGATGTGCTGGGTTTGTGGGGCGACCCCGCATTGACCGGAAAATCCACGCGCACGGATTTAGAGAGCCGCAAGAAATCGTACCCAGTGCTTGCGGCGATGCAAAGCGAGGCGGGGGATGAACTGCGCGCGTTGTACGCCGAACCAAATTGGGGGGAAGCAGATTTCCGACGCGTTGAAAGGATCTTGCGCGAGACGGGCGCGCGCGCGCTTTCGACACAACAAGCGGAATCGTTCGCCGCGCGCGCGTTAGATGCGCTCAACGCGACGGGATTGGGGAATGACGCAGTCGCGCGTTTACGCGAATTAGCGATCCAAGTCGTGCATCGCGAAAAATGAAAGACCCCAAGGGTTTTCGGAAAACCCTTGGGGTCTTGGTTACGCCTCATCCAACAAAAAACGCCACAGAATTTGATTCGACACCAACATCCCTTGATCGGTCAGACGGATGCGCTCGTCATCCACCACCAGCAATTTTCCATCCGCCAACAACGCGATGGGTTCACGATAAATCTCGCGCGCATCCACCCCAAAGCGTTCCCGAAAACGCGCCCATGTCACTCCTTCCGCAAGACGCAAACCCAAAAACATCACCTCAGACATTTCTCCCGCGCGCGAAATTTTCTCACGCGACGCGATGGGCGAGTCTCCAGTCTCCAATCTCCGCATATACTCGCGCGGTGACTTGCAATTCTCGTACCGTTCTCCTTGCCACGACGAATGCGCGCCCGCGCCGAAACCAAGATACGGCTCGTTCAACCAATACGTTTTGTTGTGCCGCGATTCAAAACCCGGTTTTGCCCAGTTCGAAATCTCATAATGCACAAAACCCGCGTCGTTCAGTTTCTCGATGGCGCGTTCGTACATTTGCGCGGCGAGGTCGGAATCGGGCATGGACACACGCCCAAGGTCAATTTGCTTTTTCAACACCGTGCGTTCTTCCACCTGCAAACCGTACAGCGAAAGATGTTCGGATTCAAACGCCAACGCGCGGTCAAGCGTGGTGCGCCAAGCGTCAAGTGTTTGGTCGGGCAAGCCGTAGATCAAGTCCAGATTGATATTTTCAAAACCCGCGCGGCGCGCCCAGGCGAAGGCGTTGTACGCATCGGCGACCGTGTGCACACGGTTGAACGCGCGCAACCGCGCATCGTCAAATGTTTGCACGCCGAGCGACAAACGATTGAATCCGATCGCGCGGAGCGCGCCTAGTTTTTCCTGATCCACCGTGCCGGGATTGGCTTCGAGCGTCCATTCTGCGCGCTGGTCATAAGCAAAATGTTTGCGAACGGTTTCGACGATGGCTTGCAGGTGTGATACGGCAAGCAGCGACGGCGTGCCGCCGCCGAACGCGAGACTCGTAGCGCGACGCGAGGGCGCAACGCTTTGCGCACACATTTCGATTTCACACCGCAGCGCGTTCACGTACGCGTCAAATTCACGCTCCCGTCGCGCATACACGTTGAAATCGCAGTAGGTACAGACAGACGCGCAGTAGGGCAAATAAACAAAGAGCGCAGGGCTGCGTTCGCTCTGTGTTCCAGTCCATTTCGCAATCATCGCCGCAAGTATAAATCGTGTTCGTAGGATTGGATAATTCAATGGATTTCTGGTGGTTACCCACAAATGTTAAAAGGCAGTGGCAATGCAAGCGCATTGCATACTGCCGTAGGGTGGCGCGCAGTCCAACTGCGCTTGAACAAGATGTGAGTAATCACCAGATGGCCAGATGGATTTGCATTGACAACCAGACGACGCGGCGATACAATCGTATCCATGTCAGACGCTCCGTCAAAACATCCGTTTGTCCGGGGAGGTCTTTGGGACACGCTGCGCGAATTCCTCTACGGGTTATATGGGTACGAGTTCGAACGGCACGCCGTCGAAATGCGTGCGTCACTCGAAAACCTGTTCATGACCATTACCGTTGGCGACATGCTGGGGATGCCGATTATCCCGCCATATTATTCTTTGCGGCTCTTGCCGCACATGCTGCCCAATATTGAAACGTGGAAGCGGCGCGTGGTACGCGAACGCGAATTTAGCGATTCGCACGAATACGATTTGCACGGGGTCTGACATCACACCACCAGGAGGTTGACATGCCCGAAGAAAAGCAAAAGCGCGGGTTGCTCGACAATTTCAAAGAAATCATGTACGGCATGGCGGCGCATGACATGTCGCGCGCGGCGCTCCGCACCCGCGCGAGTATGGAGCATCTCTTTATTCTCATCACGATGGGCGATCTGATCGGCGTACCGATTCTGCCCCCCTACTATTCGCTCCGCATTCTCCCGTACGTCGTTCCCAATATCGCGACGTGGAAACGCCGGATGCTGCGCGAAAAGGATATTTCCGACGCAATGTTTTAAGCGCGTATCGCATCTCGCAAATCGCCTATCGCGGTAGATTCTTGCCGCTTGCGATACGCGCTAGAGCGGATTCCTAATTCGTATGTGGGCAAAAGACCTTTCGGGTTTCCGAAAACCCGAAAGGTCTGCCCACCAATCAGACTGGAATCCGCTCTAAGCGATTTAATCTCACCGTACTTGAAACATCCGATACGGCGTGCGGATATGATCAAGGCGTGGGAGAACGTCAAAGCCCGCCCAAATCGCACCTGAAGGATTCTTATGGCAAATACATTAGCGACCATCATTCCTCAACATCCCTACGTGATGTTCGGCGGCAAAGGCGGTCTGGGCAAAACAACCTTTTCCGCCGCGACCGCATTCTGGCTCGCACAGCAAGGGCACAAGGTTCTCGTTTTTTCGGTAGACCCACAGGCGAGCTTGACGGATATTTTCCAGCGCGATATTTTCGGCAAGGGCGCGGTCAAAATCATGGACAATCTCTACGCCCAAGAGATTGACGCCGATTCGCACATCAAAGCGTATCAGGACGAGATTCGCAAAAAGATTCTCGACATGTACAGCTTTAACGAAATCCCCGAAGAAATCGAAAATTACATCCAGGCGGCATCGGCGGAACCCGCGATGGAAGAGTCCGCGATTTTTGATGCCGTCGTGGATATCGTCGTCAAGGGCGATTACGATTATTACATTTACGACCTCGTGCCGTTGGGCCACGCGCTGTATTACCTCTCCATGGCAAAGGTGTACGACGAATGGATCAACAAGATCACCAAGCTGCGCGAGGAAATGCGCGAGCACGAAGTGATGGTCGCGCGCATCAAGCGCGAAAAGGATATTGAGCAAGATCAAATTCTCAACGAGCTCCAGTACATTCGCGAGCGTATCAACGCGTCCAGTCGCGTCCTAACGGACAAAGACAAGACGGCGTTCTTTTTCGTGATCGTGCCCGAAGAGATGATTATCCTCGACACGCAAAAGGCGGCAGAGCTCTTTGCCAAGTTCGACGTGCCCATCGCGGGCTATGTCGTCAACCGCGTGCTGCCCGCAGAGCTCAAGCAGCAGGACATTCCACCGTACTTGCGCAACCGCATCAAGATGCAGAACAAGTACCTTGCCGAGATTGACAAGACGTTTGGCGCGCAAGTGCTGGCGCGGGTTCCCGAAATGGAGCGCGATGTGACGGGCTTGGCGATGATCGAGAAATTGGCAAAGATCATGTACGGCGAGTGAGGATCAACACACTTATGACTGAAATTTCCACTTCGATGTCGCGGTACGTGCTGGACCATCCGCGGCTGAAATACGTTTTCTTCGGCGGCAAAGGCGGGGTTGGCAAAACGGTGCTGGCGGGTGTCACTGCGCGCTGGTTCGCCGACCAGGGCAAACGAACGATCCTTGCCTCGACCAATCCGGTGCATTCCTTGAGCGGTCTGCTCGACCAAAATGTGTACGGCAAGCCCACCGCCGTCAATGGAGTGCCAAACCTTTGGGCGTACGAGATTGACACCAAAGAAACCATCGAGCGCTCCAAGACGGACATCAAGCAAAAGATTCAGTACTTTTTGAAATTCGCCGAAATCTCGACGCAAGCCGACGCGTTCGTCGAATCGGCGACGATGAATCCTGCCTTTGAAGAATCGGCGATGTTCGAGAACATGGTCGAGTTGATGTTCAAGAACGAGTACGACGCGTACGTTTTTGACACCGCGCCCACGGCGAATGCGCGGCGTTTGTTGGGCATGAGCAAGGTCTATTCGCTCTGGGTGAACAAGATGGTGAAATCGCGTCAAGAAGCGCAAAGCTTGCGCGAGCTGCTTTCCTTTACCAAGAAAAAAGAAGAGGACCCGCTGATGGAATACTTGCTCAATTTCCGCGAGCGGATGGAACAGGCGCGGCTGCTCTTGACCGACAAAGAGCAGACGGCATTCTTTTTTATCACGCTCCCCGAAGCGCTGCCCATCGCGGTCATCAAGCGTTTCATCAATTGGTTCCACGATTTCGGTATCCCCGTCGGAGGAGTCATCGTCAACGGCGTGATTCAAAAAAACGAAGTCCAAGCCAACAGCCCCGAGTTTGTCAAGAATCGCGTGGCGATGCAAGACGGCTACATGGACGAAATCTGGCGCGATTTCGATGGCGATGTGCGCGCGGTCATTCCACTGCTTGACGACGAAGTGCGCGGCACCGACGCGCTCAAACGCGTGGCGCAGTACGCGTTCGTGTGACATGTTCGACAATCCTGGTTTTATTCTCTTTGTCCTCGCCGTTCTCGTCGTGCTCGGGTCGTTTGCGTGGGGCACCCAGTACAACGTGCGGCGCGGGAACAACGCGCTCAAGTGGTTGCAGCAGGGCTTGTCCGTCATCGGCGAAAAAACGACGCTGCGCTGGCTGGGTTCGTCCGTCGTCGAACTCAAACTGGCGAAGGCGCAAGCCCCATTCCGCACCTTTGACGTAACGATCGTCCTTGAACCGCGCGACATTCCCATCTTTTGGGCGTTGGGGCGATTGGATGGGCGGCGCGATTTGATGATCTTGCGCTCGCAGCTCGTCGCCGCGCCGCGCTTTGATTTCGAAGCGCGCGGCGCGGCGACATGGAAAGCCGCGAACGCGAAACGCGACCCGACCGGCAAGTGGAACACGCTCGCGCAAGACGTGAATGGGTTGCGCGCCGAGTATCGCGGAGAGGCAACGCCAGACGTTGTCGCGCAAATACTGCGCGCCGCGCAATGGGAGGGCATTCACGTGACGCGTTTGACGCTCAGCCGCAACGTGCCTAACTTGGAAGTGCATTTTCTCTTTCCAAATTTCACCAACGCATCCGCCACGCATTTGTTCTCAAGTCTACGCGATTTTAGTGAGGCGGCCCTGAAACTGTGACCACTCATTGCGCGCAAAATAAAGGCAATAACATATTTGACGCACCAAACATTTTAGCGTGCAGTGTTTTATCCCATAGAGGCGGATTATGCGGCAAAATTGAGCGCATTTTACGTGACAATCTGGAGGTATTGAGAAATGAATGGGACGCATTCTGCAGTGGTTACACTCGCACTGGCTAGAGTCGTGAAGGTGATGGTTACAGACGATACCTTGTCTGTTGATCTCGAAGACGGGCGCACTGTCGCTGTTCCCATCGGTTGGTATCCCCGTCTGGCCTATGGCACACCAGCCGAGCGCGCTCATTTTCAGATCAGCGGCGCTGGTTACGGGATCCATTGGCCTGATCTCGATGAGGATATCGGTGTTGAGGGACTGATGCTTGGCAAGCGGTCCAGAGAAAGTCCCACCTCGTTCGAGCGATGGCTACAGCGGCGAAAACAAGAGCAGTCCCAAGTCGCCGCCTAGAGCGAATTCCAGTTTCGTTTGCGGTAGTATAGCCCCTTGTGGGCGTCGAATTCTGCCGAAAACGCGCACAAGGCGCTATACTACAACCCACCAATCAATTCGGAATTCGCTCTAATCTGCGCTTTAGCCGCCGTGCGGGTCTGGCAAGCCGTGTCTCAACCACAACCACCTTCGCGCCAAGTCATCGTGGGTTGCCGCGTACGGAGCACGGTCGGCTGCAAGCGCACGCCGTTGGGCGCCACAGGGCGGACGTTTGACCAGGTCAGATGGAGGACATATGGAGGAACCGATCGAAGTGAGTGGCAGGAACCTGACTGGATCCCGGTTTGCAAAGTCCGACCTGTCCAGGGCGGTATTCGATGACCTCAACCTAGCCGGGGCGGTTTTCAACAATAAAAATGCCTGAGCAGTTGTGAACCTGCGCAGGCATTTTCTATTTCCACTGCGTTGTTTTATTCCGCAGGTTTGGGCGCAGGCGCTCCAACGGGCGCCGCGCCGTACTTGTTCCACGCTCTCCAACCATCCAGCCCAATCAACGCGGCTGCCACAAAGAGCAGCAGCGCGACGGCAATCATCGCGACGGCGCCAATCACGTTGATCGGCTGTGACGACACGGCGGGATTCGAAAGAATGCTGGCATAGAGATTCCACGCCGTAAAGAGCGTCGCCACCATGGTCGTAATGTACATGAACAGCATCGGGAACAGCGCGTACGACGGGTTGCGTTTCGTCTGCCGCAGCCAGAGCGTAACGATCAGAAGCGACAGCGCCGCCATCAATTGATTTGCCGCGCCAAAGAGCTGCCACAGGTAAATCCAGGTGCCCGTCAAAACGAGCAAGAGCGTGAGCACCATCGAGAGGATGGTCGCGACATTCGCGTTCTTGAACACGACCCAACGCTCGCCGAGCCATTCGCCCAACGTTACGCGCATCAGGCGGAACACGAGCTGCACCACCGTCAACACGATGACGACGAACGCGCCAAACCCGAGCGCCGTGCCGTACGCGACGGGTACGAGTCCGAATGTCGCGAGGTTGAGCAATCTGCCGACACCTGCGGCAAAGGCGCCCGCGCCCGCGCCGCCTGCAATCGAAACCGCGACGAGTGACAACAGCGCGAGGGTGTTCTCGCTGAACATCGCGCCGCCGCCGACCGGGAGCGCGTCGGTTTCGTACTCGAGCTGCCGCGCCGTGCCGACCGAACCGAACAGCGCGTGCCACCCCGAAATCGCACCGCACGCAATCGTGACGAACAACATGGGCCACAACCACTGCAACGCGGGCGCGCCTTGCCCTTGCACCGTCTGCATAACGAAGAAATCCTTAAAGGCAGACGTCTGAAAGGTAACGGCTTTGAGTGTATCGGGATTAAAGATGCCGAGCACACCGCCGAGCAGCGCGCCAACTGCAGACAGTCCAATCGTCAGCAGTGTGATCCAGAACCCGATATAGTTGACGGGCTGCGCGAACCTCCAGATCGGCAAATTCGCGCCGAGATAACTGAACACAAAGAGGAACAGCGCCCAGAAGATGAATGAGGGCAACATCATGATCTGTCCGCTGACGACGTACTTGGGGACGACTTTGCCGTCGGCAGTCAGCACGGTCGCGGCGAGTCGCGGGTCCGCGCGCGTCGGGTCAACCACCGTATAGAGCGGTTTACCGCCGGTGAGCGTGTTTATCCCATTCCCCAGGGCGACGACGGCGCCGTTGATTGGACCTTCAAACACCAACGCGGTCGCCGGTTTGCCATCCGCGCCCGTCCCTTGCTTGGGGGTTGCATTCCATGCGCCGAGCATCATTGCCGCGAGCGTGACGAGCACGCAAATGAGCGTCACGACGATCAAATCCATCTTCCACTTGTAGAGCATCTGCCCCATCAGCAAGCCCATGACCGCCAGCATCAAGATGCCAAAGGGCACGTCGGCGCGCGGATCAAGAATGCCTGCGAGAATGCCGACGAACGCGCCGGCAATGAGCAGCAGGTAAAAGAAGATGAACACAAAGAGAATGAGGCGCGTGCGCGGCGCAATCAGCCGATGCGCAATCGCCGAAAGCGAGTTGCCTTCATTGCGGACGGCGACCATGATCGCGGAATAGTCACTCGCCCAACCGATAAAGGTCACGCCGATAATTAACCAGAGGATGGCCGGAAGCCAACCCCAAATGTTCGTCGCGGTGATGACGCCGACGATGGGTCCTGCGGCGGCGATGGATTTAAAGTGATAGCCATAGAGCACGTTGCGGCTCGTCGGCATAAAGTCCACGCCGTCCATGTACATTTTCGCGGGCGTCTGCTTTTTCTCGTCCGCGTTGATTACGTCGCGATCGATGCGACGCGCGTACCAGTTGTACGCGAGATAGATCATCACGGCGCCGAGGATGGCCACAACTGCCGCATTCATCGGCAGACCGAGCACGGCGAATCCGCCCGCGACCAGTACCGGAATCAACACCAGGACGATGATCGTTGTAGTGATATTCATGCCAGTCCGTGTGGCATTCATAAGTCCTCCTCTTTATGAAATTCCGAAACGCGCGAGTCTCCGATAGACCCGGCTCTAGAACGATAAAAAAAATCAAGTATTATTGCCCGTGGTTGGTGAGACCGAGACGCCTAACTTGGACCTCCTTGTGCGACGATCTAGTCAATGAAATCAAGTCAGCTCATTATCAATGAGGGATTTCACTTGTTCGTAATCGGTGCCGGTGTACCTCTCCTTGCCTTCGATGATGAAAGCAGGATAACGGCGCGCCCGGTACCGCACCGATTTCAACAGACCCTCCAAAGACGCGACGTCAATGATCTTGAAGACGACGCGTCCGCCGTACAAGTCAACTGTTCCGCGCACCCACGCGGACAGATTAGCATATTCTCTTTTCAAATCGTCAGGAATAGAGGAATCCAGCTGCTCTTGGTGCAAAGCAGCACCCGCGCCCACTTGTTGCCAGACAAATTCACAGTGCTGGCAGTGGAAAAATTGAGTTGGCGCGTACGCGAGGATTTCGACGAGGATGGGCTTGGATTGGACGGTGCGAGTGGACAGGTCCACTAGGTTGCCCCCAGCTCTCTACCTGGTTACACCCATTGTAACCATTCGCCTCGACAAGCGACATCAAGAATTGTAACAAGAACGACCGCGCAAGTCAAGGGCGCGAAAACGCTTTAGATTTCTGTGCGTAATTGCAAGTTTGCGGCGAGACTGGCAGAAAAGGATAAAGAGCTAGATAATCGGTTTTATCGAAATGTCAAGTATCCGCACGCGTCCGTTTCTCAAATTCACCTGCCTGCTGCGATTGTGTGGGAATTGGAACGCCGCTTGCTTTTGATTTTCGTCGGCAAGGCGCATCAATCCTCACAGGTGCATGAACGCGTCATCTCTTTCAAAACATTCCGATTCAGCTCAGCCGCCAGGGCTTGCGCACCTGGGAACAGGTGTAAAAAAGTAGGGGCCATCCCTCGTGGTTGCCCCAAAGTATTGTATAATCCCGACTCGATCTCTTTTGTACCAATGCGGAGGAAACCGTGAATATTCCCGACTATGTGCGCAACAAGAAACTACGCGAGTGGATCAAGGATATGGTCACGTTGTGCAATCCCGATCAGGTTCATTGGTGCGACGGTTCGCAAGCCGAATTTGCTCAGTTGTGTGAACAAATGGTCAAGAGCGGCGCCTTTATCCGTCTCAATCCACAAAAGCGCCCCAACAGTTTTCTCGCGCGTTCCGACCCCGGCGATGTCGCGCGCGTGGAGGATCGCACTTTTATCTGCAGTCGGAGCAAGCACGACGCAGGACCGACAAACAATTGGGTTGACCCGCAGGAAATGAAACAAACACTAACCGATTTGTTTAACGGCTGCATGCGCGGGCGAACCATGTACGTGATTCCCTTTAGCATGGGCCCGCTCGGCTCGCCGATTGCACACATCGGCGTCGAACTCTCGGATTCACCGTACGTCGCCGTGAATATGCGCATCATGACGCGCATGGGGCGCGACGTCTATCACGTCTTGGGCGAAGACGGTCCGTTCATTCCCTGCATGCACTCGGTCGGGATGCCGCTCGAACGAGGTCAAGCCGACGTGGCGTGGCCCTGCAACAACGAAACCAAATACATTGTCCATTTTCCCGAAGAACGTTCGATTTGGTCGTACGGCAGCGGGTACGGCGGCAACGCGTTGTTGGGTAAAAAATGCTTTGCGCTGCGCATCGCTTCGGTTCTGGCGCGCGACGAAGGTTGGCTGGCAGAGCACATGCTCATTCTCGGCGTGCAGGATCCGCAAGGCGCTAAAAGCTATGTCGCCGCGGCATTCCCGAGCGCGTGCGGCAAGACGAATTTTGCAATGCTGATACCGCCCAAGGAATTTTCTGACGAGGGCTGGAAGGTCACAACGGTCGGCGATGACATTGCATGGATCAAGCCGGGCGCGGATGGAAAACTGTACGCTATTAATCCAGAAGCCGGTTTCTTTGGAGTTGCGCCGGGCACTTCCGACAATTCCAATCCGAACGCGATGGCGTCCATCCGCGAAAATACCATCTTTACCAATGTTGCCTTGACCGATGATGGCGACATCTGGTGGGAAGGCATGACGAAAACTGCGCCCGACCATTTAATGGATTGGACAGGTAGAGATTGGACACCCGAAAGCGGGCGTCTCGCCGCGCACCCGAACGCGCGTTTTACCGCTCCCATCAGTCAGTGCCCGGTGGTGGACCGCGAATACGACAATCCAAATGGTGTGCCCATCAGTGCCTTCATTTTCGGCGGACGGCGTTCGACGGCGGTGCCGCTCGTTTATCAATCGTTCAATTGGACGTACGGGGTGTATGCCGCCGCGACGATGGGTTCGGAAATGACCGCGGCGGCAGCAGGTACGGTGGGTGAGGTGCGGCGCGATCCGTTCGCGATGCTGCCCTTTGCGGGGTATCACATGGCGGATTATTTTTCGTACTGGTTGAACTTTGGACGGCGGATTCCCAATCCCCCGCGCATCTTTAACGTCAATTGGTTTCGCCGCGACGAGAAAGGTAATTTCTTGTGGCCCGGTTTTGGCGACAACATGCGCATTCTGAAATGGATCGTCGAACGCGCGCATGGGCAGGCCGTCAGCATTGAAAGTCCGATTGGCTGGATGCCGCGTTACGAAGATGTGGACTGGCGCGGACTTGATTTTTCACGCGCGCAATTTCAAGAGCTCATGTCCGTAGATCGCGAGGCGTGGGAACAGGAACTGCTGTCCCACGAAGCGCTGTTTGTGAAACTGTACGACCGTCTGCCCAAAGAGCTGCTGTTTATTCGCGACCTTATCTTGGCGACGCTGTGGCGCGCCTCCGAACACTGGAACTTTGAACGCGAACGCATGGCGCAGGCGTAAAAAGACGAGCGGCGGGGATGAACCCGCCGCTCACGTTATTTCTTGCCAGCCGCTTCCGCCGCTTTGGCTTTTTCTTGTGCCACCAACTCGCGGCGTAAAATTTTCCCAATCACTGTCTTGGGCAAGGTCTCGCGGAATTCGAGACTGCGCGGCACCTTGTACGGCGCGAGATTTTCTTTGCAGAATGCGATCAATTCGTCGGCCGTCGCTTGCTGCCCCGGTTTCAGTACGACAAACGCCTTTGCCGATTCACCGCGATAAGAATCCGGCACCCCGATTGCCGCCGCTTCCAATACCGCCGGATGTTGATACAACACCTCTTCGATTTCGCGCGGGTAAATGTTGTAACCGCCCGAGATGATCATTTCCTTGAGCCGGTCCACGATGCGGAAATAACCGTCCGCGTCCATCACCGCCACATCGCCGGTGTGCAGCCATCCCTCGCGCAAAGTCTTGGCTGTTTCTTCCGGCTTGTTCCAATACCCTTTCATCACCTGCGGCCCTTTGACGCACAACTCGCCGGGTTGCCCCGTTGACACTTCTTGTGTTCCGGATTCGACGTCGAACAATTTTACATCCGTATCCGGCATCGGCAGCCCAATCGTGCCGATGCGGTTTTCGCCAAACACGGGATTCGCCGTGACCACCGGCGACGCTTCGCTCAAGCCGTACCCTTCCACCAGTTTCGCGCCGGTAATTTCGCCAAAACTTTTCGCGACTTCGACCGGCAAACCCGCCGCGCCGCTGATGCACGCGCGCACCGATTTCAAATCGTACTGTTTGGTGGCGGGATTGTTGTTGATTGCCGTGTACAGGGTCGGCACACCGGGGAAAAACGACGGCTTGTGTTTCTCGATGGATTTCAAAATGTGTTCGAGGTCCCGGGGGTTGGGAATCAGAATCAACGTGCCCGCCAAATACATCGCTTCATTCAGACACGTCGTCATGGCGTACGAGTGGAACATCGGCAGCGCGGTCAAAAATCCTTCGCGCGCCTTTTGCGCCCACGGAATCCAGGCGCGCAGTTGAACGGCGTTCGCCATCAAATTGCCGTGCGAGAGCTGCGCGGCTTTGGGCAATCCGGTGGTGCCCCCCGTATAGAGCAGCACGGCGTCGTCATCCGGTTTCACATCCACCTGCGGCGGCACGGTGGATTGATTTTTCAAAACGTCTTGGAACCAGTGATCGCCTGCCGCCAGTTCGACGCGATGGCCCTCTTTTTTCTCCATCGCCAGCGTAAAGAGCATTTTCAGTATGGGCGGAAAATACTCTTTGATGTTGGCGACGATCACGTTCCGCAGTTTGGTCTTGCCGCGTACTTCTTGCAGTTTCGGGTAAAACTGCGACAGCGCGACAATCGTTTCCGCGCCCGAATCCTGCAAAATAAATTCCAGCTCGCGCGGCGTATAGATCGGATTCACCGGCGCAATCACGCCCCCAACTTTCAAGACGCCGTAATAGGCAATCGCAAACTGCGGCGAGTTGGGCAGATAAATCGCCACGCGGTCGCCTTTTTTGACGCCCATTTGCACCAACGCATTCGCAAACCGATTGACAGCATCGCGCAAATCCTGAAACGACATCGCGGTATCCAGCAGCGGTTGCCCGGGCAATTTGTGCGCCACCGCGCCAAACACGATTGCCGCCCGGTCGGGATGCTCCGCTGCCGAATTGTCCAACAAACTGAACAAGGGCGTCTGTGGGTAATTCAAGGTCGGTGGGACACCCGGTTCATAGTGCTTGTACCATACGCGCTCCATTATGCGTCTCCTTTCGCTATGTCCTACTAGAATGTGACACAAACGGTGTAACGGAACAAGGTCAAACTGAGGTACATTTTACCGTAACGCTTTTTGGACTGTCAAGCCGCCAAAAGACCCCAAGGGTTTTGCAAAGAGGTCGCCCATCGAGTCGCGCAGCGCGTCAAAAACCCTTGGGGTCTTGGACAGCGCTATTCGGTGTATAATGTCGGCAATGCCGCCGCTCATCATCGGTCTCGCGGGGGGTTCCGGCTCGGGCAAAACGACCGTCGCCCACACGATTATGGAACGCGTTGGCGGCGACCGCATCGCCTTTGTGCAGCACGACGCATATTATCGCGATCAAAGCGAAATGCCGCTGGAACAACGCACGCTGGTCAATTACGACCATCCCGATGCACTGGAAACCGCATTGTTGATCCGCCACCTGCACGATTTACGCGCCGGGCGCACGATTCAGCTGCCTGTATACGATTTTGCGCAATTCACGCGCACGCCGCAGACTACGCGCATCGAACCGCGTCCCGTAATTTTGGTCGAAGGCATTTTGATTTACGTAGACCCCGCGCTGCGGTCGCTGTTTGACATTAAAATTTATGTGGACGCGCCTTCCGACTTGCGCTTTATTCGCCGCCTCCAGCGCGACATGACCGAGCGCCAGCGCACACCTGAAAGCGTCATTCGCCAATATCTTGAAACGGTGCGGCCGATGCACATTGAATTTGTCGAGCCGACCAAACGCTTTGCCGATTTGATTGTGCCCGAAGGCGGCTTTAACGTCGTCGCCGTTGATGTGATCGTCGCGCGCGTGCGTGCGATGATTGAAACGAAAACATGAACACTCGAAATTTACGCCGGTTGCGTGAACAAGGCGAGGCGATGAATCGAGAAGAGCTAGACATGTTCGTTCCGCTAACGATTGAAGAAAGCGTTGCGGAATTTCTCGTGTTGTATAACACCTTTGCTTTGATGCTGGATGAAACGGAAGACTCGGCTCGTGAGCAAGACGAAATTTATTTTTCAGAGATGGCAATGCGGCTGGATCGCTCAAGGAGAAAAAAAACACAACATGCTCAATCTATATCACAACGCCGCGCGCTTCCAGAAGCATCTTGACAAAATTGGTATTCGTTCAGCCGTTATCGGAGGGCTTGCCGCCATTTTGTGGGGCAGACCACGTTTGACTAAAGATGTTGATTTCAGAATTCTGTTGCAGCGCGATGAACGCGCGCGCCTATTTGATAATCTGCCCAAGAACTATAGCTTCCTTTCGGCCGATCCCGATTTGACCATACGACGGCGCGGCTATGTGTTCATACAGGACCCGGACCATGTGCGAATTGATGTATTGGTCGCCGACACTGATTTTGATGTCGTCGTGGTTGAACGAGCGAAACAAGTTCAGATTGATAAAAAGACACGTTTGTGGATGTGTACGCCCGAGGACTTGATTGTTTACAAATTGACCACAACACGCGCCTATGATGTTGAAGATGTCAAATGGACAATCCGCCATCAGGGCGACAAACTGGATGATGACCATATTCTCTATTGGCTAAAACAATATGAAATATGGGTAGATGACGCTACGCTCGTCTCCACATATCGCCGTTTACGCGGCATCTGATTCAATCTTATGATGACCGAATCTTTGTGCGCCAAGCTCGACGCGTTCGAAACGTATCTCGCGGACTTGCGCGAAATTCAACCGGCGAATTTCGAGGCGTACGAGCGCGATAAAATGCTGCGCCGCTACGCCGAACGCATGTTGCAAATGACCATCGAGCAGGCGACGCACATCGGCATTGCCATCTTGACCGAAGCCGGAGCGCGCGCGCCCGAAAATTATCACGATGTCTTTACCGTGCTCGGCGAACGCGGCGTCTTGACGCCCTTCCTCGTCAAGTCCATGACCATGATGGTCGAATTGCGCAACCTGCTGGTGTACGAATACGACGTGGTGGATCACATGATGGTGTACAGCGTCTTGAAACGCCGCCTCGACGATCTCGCCGAATTCGGGCGCGCCGTGCGCGCATACGCGAATCAAGTACCGTATATTCCTTCACCGCTTTTTGAAACCGAAACCGAAGAATAACGCGTTGTCCGCTCTACCCCCCCCCTTCCCCCCCCCCGATGCCGCGTCCGCCTCACGCGCCGCGGCCGCAAACGACAAACCGCTTGCCGTCCAAATCGTGCGCGGCGGCGCGACCGTCGCGTTTACTTCCTATTTCCTGTTTGGCTTTGGGTTTTTGGCAAATCTGGTTTTGACGCGCGTGCTCGCCCCCGCCGATTTCGGTGTGTTTGCACTCGGCGCGTTTTTCTTTGCCCTGCTCAACCTGCGCCCCAAAGCCGGAATAGATCAAGCGTTCGCGCATCATCCGCGCAGCGACGCCGAAGCATCGGGAACGCTCGCGGTGTTGAGCATCACGACCGGCATCGCCTCGTTCGCGCTCGCGTTAATCGCCGCGCCGCTTCTCGTCGCGTTTCAGTACGCCCAGCCCGTCATTGTCGTGCTCCTCGCGCTGGCAGCCGTCGGAGTGAGCGACTCCGTCATGGGCATCGCGTGGGTGCAATTGGACAAAGCCCTGCTTTTCACGCGCGTAAGTTTGGTCGCCGCCATCGCGTTTCCCATTTCGTATCTGCCCGCGTTTTATTTGGCGTTCAACGGCGGTGGGTATTGGGCATTGTTGGCGCAAAACGCGGCGTACGCGGCGCTGTTGCTTTTGGGTTTGTGGTTCACCGCGCGGCGCGTCTTGCCGGAAATTTGGCGTGTCCGTTGGACGTTTTCCAAAACGCTCGCGCGCCAGTTTCTGCGCTTTGGCGTCCTCGCCGGACTGGCAACCATTTTTGCGACCCTGGTGTACCAGTTCGATAATTTTCTGGTCGGTACATTTGTCGGCGCAGAAACCCTCGGTTATTATGACCGCGCGTATCGCATCGCGCAGTGGTCCTCGATTCTGGTCGGCAGTGTTTTGACGCGCACCGCGTTTTACGCCTACAGTCGTCTGCAAAATGATTTGGCGCGTCTGACCAAAACGGCGACCATGTCGCTTTGGATTGTGACGATGCTCGCGGTCCCGATTGCGCTCGCCATTTTCGTCAGCGCCGATGAATTGGTCTTGTTCTTGTTCGGCGCGAAATGGCTGCCCAGTGTTTTGTTCCTGCGTTTCTTGGTCGTGTATTCGGTCTTGCGCCCTTTGCTCGACGACGCGAATTCGCTTTTCATCGCGGTCGGTCATCCACGGCGCACGACGATCGTCAATATCGTGCAAGCGATTGTGATCGTGTTCGCCGCAACGCCGCTGACATTTCAATGGAGCGCGGTCGGCACGGCAATCGGCGTCGGCATCACGTTTGTCGCCGGACTGGCTGTCACATATTATTTTGTGCGACGCACACTGCCAGATCTGAAGTTGCGTCAGGCATTTCTAGTGCCCGGCATTGTCACCATCATCACCGTCGCGCTGAGCATACCCATCGCACAATCGCTGCGCGCCTCGAATCTGCCGCTGGTGGTTTTACTCGGCATAGAAATTGCGAGTGTCATGGCGCTGTATTTCGGTTTGACATTGCTCTTGCGTCCGCGTTACACACACGCGCGCGCGCAGTACGTGTGGCGTTTGATGCGCAATCGTTCCATTTCAGCACTGGAGGACAACCCGATTCCATAATGTTGCGCGTAGGAGTCATTGGCGTGGGCAACATGGGTTTGAACCACGCGCGCGTCTATTCGCAATTGGATGATGTGAAATTGTGCGGCGTCGCGGATTTCGACGCGGGGCGCGCGGCGAGCGTCGCCGCGCGTTTCAAGGCGAACGCGTATAGCGATTATCATGCGCTGCTGGAGCGCGAAAAACTGGATGCTGTCACCGTGGCGACGCCGACGCGCGAACATCTGCGCGTAGCACTGGACGTCATCGAACGCGGCGTACCCGTGCTGGTCGAAAAACCGCTCGCGGCAGACGTTGCGCAAGCCCGGCAAATTGTAGACGCGGCAGAACGCGCGAACGTGCTGCTCGCCGTCGGACACATCGAGCGTTTTAACCCCGCCGTGCAAGAATTAAAACGTTTGGTGGATCAGGGCGCGTTGGGCGAAATCTCGTCGGTGATTGCAAAACGCGTGGGCGTAATGCCGCCTCAAGTCAAAGATGCGAATGTCATTATTGATCTCGCCGTACACGATATTGACATTTTGAATTATTTTTTTGCCGAAATGCCCGCCGCTGTTTTCGCAACGGCGGGTCACGCCCTCTTGGCAGAACGTTACGATCACGCCGAAATTTTTCTGCGCTACAAAAACGCGGGCTGTTTCGTCCAAGTGAATTGGATTACACCGCTGAAAATCCGCACGCTTTCGGTCACCGGTGAGGCGGGCCACGCCGAGTTGAATTATGTGACACAGAAACTGGAACTCTATGAAACTACACTGGCGCGCGAGTATGATACCTTTGGCGATTTCGTCATTCGCTTTGGCGAAGCGCACAGAACAACTCTGCCCATAGACACGCGCGAACCACTGCGCGCGGAATTGGAAAATTTCATTTCTGCGATCCGCACGCGCGCCGCGCCGACCGTCACCGGAGAGGATGGCGTCAAGGCGCTGCGCGTGGCGGAACAGGTTTTGGAGCATTTGAAAAATGGGTGATCCTTCACATTCGTTCAGGACTGAGGTTTATATTCATCCCACTGCGGTGGTTTCGGAACAGGCGGAAATTGGCGCAGGCACTCAAGTCTGGATGAATGTCCAAATCCGCGCAGAGGTATGCATTGGACAAAACTGCATCATCGGGCGCAACACGTACATCGAAAATGGCGTGACGCTTGGCAACAACTGTAAAGTGCAAAACAACGCGTTATTGTATCGCGCCGCGACGCTGGAAGACGGCGTCTTTATCGGGCCCGGCGTAATCTTGACGAATGACCAAGTACCGCGCGCGGTCAATCCCGATGGCTCGCTCAAGGGCGCGGAAGATTGGCACGCCGGACACATTCGCATTGGGCGCGGTGCGTCGGTCGGCGCGGGCGCAGTGGTTCTGACGGATTTATCCGTTGGCGCGTGGGCGATGATTGCGGCGGGCGCTGTGGTCACGCAAGATGTCCCCGCGCACGCGCTCGTCGTCGGCGTGCCCGCGCGCCTCGTCGGCTATGTGTGCAAGTGCGGTCATCGTCTTGGCGTACGCGGACAGAACGGCGACCGCCTCTGGATTTGCACACGCGATGGTTTGCAGTACCGTATGGCAGAAAAAGATTCGCTCGTGGAAATCAGTGAGCAGTGAGCAGTCATCAGTCATCAGTGGTCAGTTATCAGTCATCAGTCATCAGTTATCAGTTATCAGTCATCAGTCATCAGTCACCAGTGAACAACAATCTGCCATCTGCCATTTGCCATCTGCTATCTGCGATTTGCCATCTGCAATTCCCATGATTCCTATCTCAAAACCCTGCATCGGCGAAAACGAACAGCGCGCCGTCCAACGCGTGTTGGCATCTGGCGGCTTGGCGCAGGGCCCGCGCGTGGCCGAGTTTGAACGCGCCTTTGCCGAATATATTGGCGTCAAACACGCGATTGCGACGAGTAACGGCACGACCGCGCTGCACGTCGCGCTGCTCGCGCACGGCATCGGCGCGGGCGCTGAGGTCATCACGACGCCTTTTACGTTTATCGCGTCCATCAACGCGATTTTGTACGCCGGGGCAACGCCGCGTCTCGTGGATGTGGACGATAGTTTCAACCTCGACGCGTCGCAAATTGAAAATGCCATCACGCCGCGCACCAAAGCAATCTTGCCAATTCATCTTTTCGGGCAGCCCTGCGACCTGCGCGCGGTCATGGGCCTTGCCACGCGGCACAATCTCGTCGTCGTCGAAGATGCGTGTCAGGCGCACGGCGCAACGTTTCAAGGCAAACGCGCCGGAAGTTTTGGTATGGGCTGTTTTTCGTTTTACGCGACCAAAAACATGACAACGGGTGAAGGCGGAATGCTGACGACGAGCGACGATGCCGTTGCCGCGCACGCGCGTTTATTAATCAATCACGGCATGCGCGTGCGTTATCATCACGAAACGCTCGGCTATAATTTTCGCCTGACCGATGTGGCTGCCGCCATTGGCATCGAGCAATTGAAACAATTGGACGGATTCAACGCGCGCCGCGCCGAAAACGCAGCGTATTATGACGAGCACCTGAGGAATGTGCGAGGGATGGTCGTGCCGCGCGTTTTCCCACAGCGGACGCATGTCTATCATCAATACACCGTGCGCGTGCTGCCCGATTTTCCCTTGACGCGCGAGGAATTGATCGCGCGCTTGAGTGAACGCGGCATCGGCGTGGGCGTCTATTATCCGATTCCCGCGCATCAACAGGAATCAGCGTCGCACAACGAATGGGCGCAAGTACACCTGCCGCGCGCGCAAGAATTCGCCAAGCAAGTCATCTCGCTGCCGGTTCACCCACTAGTCACTGACGCCGACCGCGCGTACATTGTCGAAACAATTCGCGAACTGGCGAATCGCGGATAGCGTATCGCGCATCGCAGATCGCATATCGTCTCTCGTTTCTCGCATCTCGTTTCTCGTATCTCGACTCTCGCATCACGTTTTACGTTTCACGTTTCACCAACTATCGCACTAACACACAATCCCACTACCGCACTATCGCACTATCTTCACATGTCTCGCGTCAGCATTCTCATTCCCACGTACAATCGGGCTCATTATTTGCCCGAAACGCTTGCCAGCGCGTTACAACAAACGTTTCGCGACATTGAAGTGATTGTCGTTGACGACGGTTCGACCGACGACACCGCCCAAGTCGTACGCGCAACCCCCGACCCGCGCGTGCGCTATATCTATCAAGAAAATCGCGGCGTCAGCGCGGCGTTGAATACCGCATGGCGCGCGGCGCGCGGCGAATATGTGGCGATGCTCGGTTCGGACGATGTGATGCTGCCGACACAAATCGAAACGCTTTTGCAGCACATTGAACGCGACGCCGCAATCGGCTTGGTGTATGCGCGCGCGCAGGCAATGGACGCGCAAAGCAACCCACTACCGCAGATTCTCGGCTCGCCGCCGAAATTCGCGGGACGCGAGTTGGCGAGTCTGCTGTACGGAGATTGCATTTGCGGAATTGCGTGTTTGGTTCGCCGCGCCATACTGGAACGCGTCGGCGGGTTTGACGAAACATTGATTGCCAATGAAGATTGGGACCTGTGGATTCGGATGGCGGAAATTTCGCGCTTGGCATTTCACGATGAAATTCTCGCGCGCTATCGGATGCACCCGACCAGTTTGACGGGCGGGCGTTCAAAACAGTACAGACGCGTCATCCTCGACCGCATGCGGCTCATTGAAAATTATTATTCGCGCGCGAATGTTCCGCCCGATGCGCTCGCCATCAAATCGCTCGCGCGACGGAATGTGTATATGGACGTCGGCATTCGCTTTTTGGCAATCGGCGCGGTGGGCGACGCAATACCTTATCTTGAGCGCGCCATCCGCGCGCACGGCAATCCAATTGCGGCAACATTTCGCGTTACCGGCGTCGCTCTCTTCGATTTGTATTTGAGCAAGACGCGTTGGGGCGTGCGCCTGGTCAACGCGTTGGTCGCACGGCGACGCAAAACGGCAGTCGTATGAACGTGGATATGCCACGCCTTGCGTTGGTCAGCATCGGCATTCGCCGCGATTTGCTCGCGCCTTTGCGGTACATTTCAAAATTTGAATTACTACATTTCTATCGCCGGAGCGTGTATGGCGATTTGACGGTGGAGGATTTGGATGCGACGCTGCGCGCGTATTCGTCGCCGCTTGATTTGTATCAACAACTCGTGCGCGCCAAGCCCGCTGTGATTCAAGGCGTTGAACCGTTTTCGTATTACACGCAGCCATACTTGTGGGCGTGTTATTGCGCGGCGCGCAAAACCGATGCCGCTTTGCTGGTAGCTACTTTGGAAAATCGCCCTCTGGAGGTCAAATTCGGCAATGCGCGCGCGTTCGTACTGCGAAAATTCTTGTCTTGGTATTTTCAGCGCGCGTGTTTGATTCTGGTGCTGAATCAAGGCGCGCGCGAAAACGTCTTGGCTTGTGGTGGAGAAACGGTACAAGTTCAATCCGCGATGTGGGGCGTTTGGGGTGTGGACATCCAAGAATTTTTTCCGCGCGTCGCGCGTGACCCGAACATGCCGCCGACGATTTTATTTGCCGGGCGTTTGCATCCTGAAAAAGGCGTTTTTGTTTTGCTCGACGCGTTTGCCGCCGTTCACGCGCGCTTGCCGCACGCGCGCCTTGTGTTGGTCGGCGAGGGTCCCGCGCGGAACCTGCTCGAGCAAAAAATTCGTCAACAAAATTTGGCTCTGGCAATCACCCTGACGGGCGTCATCAAGCATCGCGAAATGGTCAATTTATTTCATCAAGCGGACGTATTTTGCGCGCCGTCCATCACCACACGCCAATGGGCAGAGCAGGTCGGCGCGGCGGCGCTGCAAGCCATGGCGTGCGGCATTCCGATTGTTTCGACGCGCAGCGGGGCGATTCCCGAATACATTCCGGATGGCGCGGCAGGCATTTTGGTCGAGGAACAAAACGCGCCGGCGCTGGCAGACGCGCTGCTGAATCTGTTGACGAATCCGCAGCGCGCGAGCGAAATGGGGCAACGCGGACGTGCGTACGCGTGCCTGCACTATGACGCGCACGCAAACGTGCAGCGCGGGGAAACGTTGGTCCTGGAGCATTGTGTAAAGCGAAATGCGCATCGCCTTTGACGTAAGCGCCACGCGTGGACGCAAAACGGGGATTGGCGTGTATACCGACGCGCTGGTGGACGCGCTGCGAAATCTCGCGACGCCGCCCGAAATTGTGCTGCTCGACGACGGCGCGAGTGTGGATCAACGCACCGACCAACGCATCTTGCGCGAACAATTCACGCTGCCGAATCTCGCGTTGGCGGCGAAGGCGGACATTTTGCATCTGACCGGCTTTGCCGCGCCGCTGCGTTCGCGCGTGCCGGTCGTGTTGACGGTGATGGATTTGATTGGCGTTTTGTTTGCCAAAAATTTTCCGCTTGCCTCGCGTTTTTATTGGAGCCGCTATTTGCCTTTTACGCTCGGTTCGGCGAGTCACATCGTCACGCTTTCGCATCACACCAAACGCGATCTTGTACGGCTGACGCGCATTCACCCACAGCGCATCAGCGTCGTGCCGCCGGGGCTGGACGCGCGTTTTCAGCTCATTGCCGATGAGCAACAAGCCAACGCCGTGCGCGCGCGTTTGAATTTACCGTCGCGCTATTTTCTGTTTGTGAGCACCCTCGAACCGCGCAAAGGCATTGATACGCTGATCGCGGCGTTCGCGTTGGTTGCGAGCCAGTTGCCGGAACATCTCGTCATTGTCGGCAAACGCGGCTGGTATTATCGTCCGCTCTTTGCCCAAGTGCGCGCGGCAGGTTTGGGCGCACGCGTGCATTTCGCCGATTACATTGCCGATGCGGATTTACCCGCGCTCTATTACTTGGCGACGGCGTTCGTGTTTCCATCGCGCTATGAGGGTTTTGGCTTGACGCCCCTCGAAGCGATGGCGTGCGGCGCGCCGGTGATTGCGTCGAACGCGTCGAGTTTGCCCGAAGTCGTGGGTGACGCAGGCATCCTGCTGGCGCCGCAGGATGTCATGGGTTTCGCGCGCGCGATGCTCGCCGTCGCGTCGAGCGACGCGGAACGTTTTCGCTTGCGCGCCTTGGGCATAGAACGCGCGCAAGCGTTTTCGTGGGACGCCGCCGCGCAGGCAATGGCGCAAATTTATGCCGCCGTGCATTCGAGGGCGCGCGCGCAGTTTGGTGTCAACGAATCCTAAACGAATAAACGAATGAATCGGGCATCAATTCGTTTATTCGTTTCTTATTCGCCGACATCGAACTTTGAGAATGCGAATTACACTCGACCTTTCGCCGTGGGTCCACCATCACGCGGGACTGGGACGCTACGCGGGAGAATTGTCCGCCGCGTTGATGCGTGTCGCGCCGCAATATGAATATCTCGGTCTGTATCACGCGCCGCGCGTCATCCCCATCGAAGGCGAATTACGCAGCATGAAAACCGCGCGCGTGCCGCTCGGCGCGAAACCGTGGCGCATGAGCGTCTTGCTAGCATACTATTTGCGCCTGAACATGGATCGCTTTCTGCCCGCGACCGATATTTTTCATGCAACCGATCATTTACTCCCGCCGCTCAAAAACGCGCGTACCGTGTTCACTATTCACGATTTGATCTTTCGCTTTTTCCCCGAATATCACCTGCCGCTCAATCGCTGGTTTCTCGGTTTGATGCTGCCGAAATTTATGCGGCGCGCCGATGCCAT
This sequence comes from Chloroflexota bacterium, assembly GCA_016209205.1. Classification (GTDB taxonomy): domain Bacteria; phylum Chloroflexota; class Anaerolineae; order UBA4142; family SHND01; genus SHND01. Next base: position 32,663 of record JACQWQ010000131.1, on the reverse strand, counting down.
CATCGCCGTTTCCGAGCACACGCGCCGCGATGTGATAAAACGGATGGGCATTCCCGCCGAAAAAATTGCGGTGATTTACGAGGGCGTTCATCCGTCGTTTCGCCCGCTTGAAGACCGCGCCGAACTGGAACGCGTGCGCGCGTTGTACAATTTGCCCGCGCGTTTCATTTTATTTTTCAGCACGATCGAGCCGCGCAAGAATCTGGTCACGCTGTTGGACGCGTATGCCGCCTTGCTTGCGTGCCCCACCCCGCCCCCCCCCCTCGTGGTCGCCGGGCGCAAAGGTTGGTTGTATGAGGAAACGTTGCGGCGGATCCGCGAATTGGGGTTGACGGAACGCGTGCAACTGACCGATTGGATTGCGAGCGCGGACGTGCCTGCGCTGTTGAATTTGGCAGAGGTGTTTGTGTATCCGTCGCTCTATGAAGGGTTTGGACTGCCGCCGCTGGAAGCGATGGCATGCGGCGCGCCCGTGATTTCGTCTAACGCGTCGTCGCTCCCGGAAGTCATCGGCGACGCGGGTATTTTGATCGAACCGCGCGATGTGGGCGGATTGACGCAAGCCATTACACGCGTGTTGAACGATAACGCGCTGCGTCAAGAATTGCGCGCGAAAGGTTTGGCCCAAGCGCGTCGCTTTACGTGGGAACGCGCGGCGCGGGAAACATTGGCGGTGTACGAGCGAGTAGGCGAGAGAGGGAACTGACGTTCCCTATGTTTCTGTCTCCTATGTTCACTTGCATTCTCGACGCCCGTTCCATCCAAGACCATTTTCCCGGCATTGGGCGTTATGCGTTTCGCCTTTGCTGTGCGCTGGCAGATTTTTTCCCCGAACATCGGTTTCGCGTGCTGCACGACGCGCGGGCGCGCAACACGCGTTTTGAACTTGCCGCCTTGTTCGTGCGTCCGAACGTGGAACGCGTGGATGTGCAGGCAAACTTTTTTTCGCTTGCCGAACAATGCCTCGCGTTCCATCAACGGCTTGGCGCGCAAGCAAATGTATGGCATTCGCCGTACTATGCCCTGCCTTTGGCGCTCTCTATTCCTGCGGTGGTCACGCTGGCGGATTTGACGCCGCTCGTTTTGCGCGGCGAAATGCCCAATGCATTCAAGCGGCCGGCATATCGCGTGCTCAATGCGGCAGCAGCGCGGCGCGCCCGCGCGGTCATTACTTTTTCTCACGCGTCACGTTTGGATTTGGAGCGCATACTGGGAATTCCCCGCGCAAAAATTTCTATCGTTCCGCTTGCCGCCGACGAAACGTTTGCACCTGCGCCGATTATGGAGATCGAACGCGTGCGCGCGACGTTGAGTTTGCCTCCAGACTATGTTTTGTATGTGGGCAGCAACAAGCCGCACAAGAATTTGCCGCACCTGGTTCAAGCGTGGGCACGGGTGGCAAGTGACGCGAGGTTGGTCATCGCGGGCGCGTGGGATGAACGGTATCCCGAAGCAAAAACAATCGCCGCGCGTTTGGGGCTGAACGAACGCGTTTTGTTTCGACACGCGGTGGCGGAACGGGATTTGCCCGCGCTCATCAGCGGCGCGCAACTTTTTGTTTTCCCTTCCGTCCACGAGGGTTTTGGTTTGCCGCCGCTCGAAGCGATGGCGTGCGGAACAGCAGTCGCGTGCGCGCACGCGTCGAGTCTGCCTGAAGTGGTCGGCGATGCCGCGTATGTGTTCGACCCATTTGATGTACCTGAAATGGCGCGGGCAATGTCCAATGTCTTGGGCGATGAGAATTTGCGTGTGGCATTGCGCGACCGTGGCGCACAACGCGCGCAGCAATTTTCGTGGCGACGCGTGGCGCGCGAAACAATGCGGGTATACGAGCAGGTAGCAAGTAAACAAGTAGACAGGTAAACAGGTAGCGCGTAAACAAGTAGACAAGTAAGCAGGTAGACACGTAAACAGGTAGCGCGTAAACAAGTAGACAGAGAAGAGACCGACATCGCCTTGCCTACCTGTCTACCTGTTTCCCTATTTACCTGACTACGGACACGTCTTGTGAGCGCGCGACGTAGTGACGAATTCATTCGTAGCGTGCGCACAGGAAACGATTGAAATCGTTACTACTCTACCTACCATGCGCATCCTTCACATCTATAAAGATTATTTTCCCGTTCTCGGCGGCATTGAGAATCATGTGCGGATGTTGGCAGAGGCGCAAGCCGCGCGCGGGCACGCTGTCACCGTCCTCGTCACGAGTCTCAATCGTCATTCGCATGTCGAGAACGTGAACGGCGTACGCGTGTTCTTTGCCTCGCGCCTCTTGAATCTTTCCTCCGCGCCGTTCAGTTTTGAATTGTTCCGGCGCGTCGCGGAAATAGAGACGGATGTGACGCATTTGCACGCACCCTACCCTGTCGGCGAAGTCGCGCAGCTTTTGTTTGGCAGAACGCGCGCGACTGTGTTGACCTATCACAGCGACATCGTGCGGCAAAAAGTGATGGGCAAGTTGTACACGCCGCTGCTGCATCGTGTGCTCGCACGCGTCGACGCCATCATAGCGACGAGCCCCAACTATATTGAAACTTCGCGCGTGCTGGCGCGTTGGAAGAATAAGTGCGTCGTCGTGCCGCTCGGTATTCCCCCCACCCTGCACCTCACCCCCAACCCCTCTCCCAAAGGGAGAGGGGAGAATCTTTTGTTCGTCGGCAGACTGCGGTATTACAAGGGGGTGAATTATTTGCTGGAAGCGCTGACGATGCTGCCGAGCGCGCAGTTGACGATTGTCGGCACGGGACCGATGGAGCGCGAATGGAAGGCGTTGGCGAATTCGCTCGGCGTCGCGTCGCGGGTGAGATGGGCTGGTCAAGTGTCAGATGCCGAATTGCCCGCGTTCTATGCGGCGTGCGATATTTTTGTATTGCCCTGTTCGGAACGCAGCGAAGCATTCGGCGCGGTGCAGTTGGAAGCGATGGGGGCGGGGAAGGCGATTGTGTCGTGCGATGTAAATACAGGCGTCGCGTGGGTAAATCAAAACGAGGTGACGGGGCTGGTCGCGCCGCCGAAAAATCCACGCGCGTTGGCGGAGGCGCTTGCGCGTTTGCGCGACGATGCGAGTTTGCGCGAACAAATGGGACGCGCGGGGCGCGAACGTTTTCAAAGAGAATTCACGCTTGACGTGATGGTGGGACGCGTGATGCGCGTGTATGAGAATCTGGTGATTCATCGCAAGTGATAGGAGGCAAGTTGCTCGTGTTACAGAGCAACACACTGCTGCCGGGCGACGCGCCGCCGATGCAGTGCAAACTGTGGCGATGAACGACATCGCAGAGACAACTTGCGCTCTAACAGGATGTGCGCGGTATAATTACTCTGATGCTAAACTTGGCTGCAACACACCGTTCCAATCCAATTCTCTACGCCGCCGCATATCTGACCACCGGCGTGGTTTTTGGGATTTCTCTCCTGTTTGCCCTTGACAACGACAATCCGGGGCAGATTGCTGCGTTGGGGGTTGTGTTCGGTCTCTTTACCCTCGTGCTGACGCTCCTCATGGCTGTGACGATGCCGGTCTGGCTGGTTCGTTCGCTGTTCGTCGTCGAGTGCATCCTTGTCGCCATGCTCTTTTTTGCCGCGCCGGAAAGCAGCGGCTTTGCCCCCATTCTCCTCGTCATGCTCGCGGCGTTGGCGTTTTTCAGTTTTGGTTCACGCGAGCAAATTGTGTGGGGCGTGATTTTTCTGGTCGAAATTTTTGGGCTGCTTGCTTTGGTTATACCGCTGGATGAGGCATTGTTGAATGGCGCGCTGTATGTAGGCATCATCGCGTTCGTCTGGGCGGTCGCGCGCTCGCTGCAAAGCGAACAGCAGGCGCGTGCGGAAAGTCAACGTCTCGCCGCCGAATTGGAACGCGCCAACGCGCAGCTGCGCGAATCAGCATGGCGCACGCAGGAGCTTGCCGTCGCGCAAGAACGGACGCGCCTCGCGCGCGAGATTCACGATTCGTTGGGACATCATCTCACCGTGTTGAGCGTGCAACTGCAAGCCGCGTCCAGATTGTTCGAGCGCGACCCGGCGCGCGCCGCGCGCGAAATCGAAAATGCGCGCAGTATCGTCGCGCAGGCGTTACAGGACGTGCGTCACTCGGTCAGCGCGCTGCGCGAGGTGACGCCGCCCGATTTGCGCGACCCCGACGCGCTGGCGCGGCTCGTCCGCGATTTTGGCGACGCCACCGGCATCGTGACGGAATTTCGCGCGGACAATTTTGACGCCGCCGGGCTTTCCCCCGCGCAAGCACACACTCTCTATCGCGTGGTGCAGGAAGGTTTGACGAACGCGCAAAAACACGCGCACGCGAGCCGCATTGACGTAAGCGTAATACAAGCGGACGGAAAGCTTTGCGCGCGGGTTGTAGATAATGGGTGCGATGCACTTCATCGCCGCAATCTCGGCGCGGCGACCGCTGCGGGCTTTGGCTTGATGGGTTTGCGCGAACGCGTCGAGTTGTTGGGTGGCACACTCTCTGCCGCGCCGCGCGCGGAAGGCGGTTTCGAACTGCGCGCGGAGATTCCGGTGGAACAACGCAGAGATTAGAGATTGGAGACTGGTTACTGATCACTGATCACTGATCACCGTTCACTGTTCACTGATGACGGGGGACGGGAGATTGGATGGAAAAAATTCGCGTTGCTATCGTTGACGATCAACAGCTGATGCGCCAGGGGCTGCAAACGCTGCTCGAAATGGAGCCGGACATGCAAGTGGTCGGGCAAGCGGGCGACGGGCAAGCCGCGCTGGAATTGGCGCAAAAGCTGAAACCGCACGTCGTGTTGATGGACGTGCGGATGCCGCGTCTGAACGGCGTCGAAGCCACGCGGCAAATTCGCGCGCGTTTCCCACAAATCCAAGTTATCATCTTGACCACGTTCGACGACGACGAATATGTGTTCGAAGGATTGCGCGCGGGCGCGATGGGTTATTTGCTCAAGGATGTTTCCGCCGAAAATCTCGCCGATGCGATTCGACGCGTCGCGCGCGGCGAAGCGTTGATACAACCGAGCATCGCGCGCAAAGTCGTTTCCGAATTCGCGCGTTTGGGACAGTCCAAGCCCGCGCCGCAACACCGATTGCTCGAGGCGTTGAGCGAACGCGAAATGGAAATTTTGCGCCTCGTCGCGCACGGCTTGTCGAACCGCGAAATCGCGGACAAGTTATTCATTACCGAAGGGACGACGAAAAATCACATCTCGAACATTTTGTCGAAATTGGGCGTGCGTGACCGCACCCAGGCGGTGATTCGCGCGCAAGAGTTGGGGTTGGTTTGACGCGTCGCGTATGACTATCGTCATGTCTCACGTTCCTCAAGCCGCCTTTTCAGGCGGCTTTTTCATTTCGCGCAACATGACCTCGCGCACATGCCCTGCTATTCCCATTCTGATATGATTGACAAAGGACAACAAGTTCACAGAGTTTTCTTGGTGTCCTTCGTGTCCTTCGTGGACCACTCGGTTGGCGGAATCCATTCGAGCATCGCGCATTTGCAAGGAGGCACTTCTATGAAGTCGCAATTTCTCATCGGCGCGGGTATCCTGGCGCTCCTGTGCGGGCTGCTGCTCGCGTCGCCACTTCCCGCGTTCGCGGACACTTGTACCTGGGACGGTTCGAACGGCAAATGGAGCAACGCCAAGAAATGGTCGTGTGGGCGCGCGCCGGGTATCCTCGACACTGCCGTCATTAACCGCGGCACGGTAACGTTGTCCGAAACAGAGATAGTTGACACGTTGAATTTGCGCGGCGGCGAGGTGAATGGAGAAGGAATGCTCTCGATCAAGGCGGGGCTGATCTGGACTGGTGGGACAATGGCAGGAACGGGATTCACCACCATTGATAAAACCGCAATCGCCCTTCTCAAGGGTCGCGACAAGTTCCTCGCCCGCGAGTTCTATAACAATGGCACGGTGAATTGGACACAGGGCGACGTTCACTTGAACAAAGTCGGCGAATTCATCAACCTCCGTGATGGACTGTTTGATGTGCAGGGTCGCGTAACCCTTTGGTCCGAGTCGAAATGGGGATTCAAGAACTATGGCATCTTGCGGAAATCTGCGGACAGTACCTTTTTTATTGATGCGCCATTCCACAACTATAACAAGGTTGAGGTACTGGTCGGTCAAATCATATTCGACCATGGAGGGTCGTTGGAAAACGATTCCTTCACTATCGCCGCTGGCTCAGGGGTCTGGTTCGAAAAGGGCGAATACGAGGTTCGCCAGACAACCTTTACCGGTGAGGGCGAAGTCGCGGTGTTTGAAGATGCCAAACTTGTCATGCGCGGACTGGGCGACAGGACCTTTTCCCCGAAAATTGACAATCTGGTGCTGTCGGGTGGCACTGTGGCTGGCGACGATGTATACATTCTCAAGCGCCTTGACTGGCGCTCTGGCACTATGGCGGGTCTTGGGACCACGTACGCCGAGGGCACGACGACGTTTCGCGGCGCAGAGACCAAGACGCTCAAGCGCCAATTCCACAACCAGGGCACAGCCAAGTGGTCATCCGGCGACATCGAGCTGGCAAAGGGCGCGGTTTTCCTCAATTATTTGAGCGGTGCCTTTGACATTCGCGCAGACCGGTATCTTACCGCCGAAAAAGGGGCGCAGTTCAACAACGGTGGCATCGTCCGCAAATCCGCGGGCAGTGGGACGGCGACGATTGGCGCTTCTTTCTCAAACTATGGCACCGTAGAGTCCAAGTCAGGAACATTGGCTTTCAGCTCGGACTATAGCCAGACTGGGGGCGAGATGATAATGAACAAGGGCGACCTCCGGTTCCTCCACCCAATGCGCCTTCTCAGCGGCAAACTCTCCGGCGTGGGCGAAATTTGGGGCAGCGTCCACAACAGCGGCGGAACGGTCAGCCCTGGCAGTTCGGCGGGCAAAATGCATATTCTCGGAGATTACACGCAAGGCGCGTACGGCAAACTGAATATCGAGATTGGGGGCGGCAGACCGGGCGCCGATTACGACCGAATCGTGACCGACGGCAAGGCAACCCTCGGCGGCACATTGAGTTTGACCAATATTGGCGACTATAGACCCTACATCGGTGACACCTTCAAGATCATAAAGATAAGCGGCGCACGCGCCGGAACTTTTGCGACCGTTGAAGACAACAACGGCGCGGGTTATTATCAGGTCAAGTATGGCAAAAAGAACGTCACGTTGGTGGTGCCGTGGGAGACGACGCGCGTCTCGGTCGCATCCGATGGGACGCAGGCGAATCAAGATAGCTGGGACCCGTCGCTTTCCGCCGATGGACGGTATGTCGTCTTTACATCGCTCGCCAAGACTCTCGCCAGCGGAGTTCCCCTCGGCAGTAATGTCTTTGTCCATGACCGGACCATGGACGAGACGACGCTTGTCCCAGCCCCGCAGATAGGCGGCTATACCACTAACGCGGATAATCCTTCGCTTTCCGCCGATGGGCGTTACGTGGTGTTCCACGCCGATGCTGCCGAGAATACTGCCGACGCGATTTTTGACATCTTTGTGCATGACCGCGTGACCGGGCAAAGCAGGGCGATTTCGCGCACTTCTGACAACCGACCGGGGAGGGCGCTCTATGCATTTATTTCCGCGGACGGACGGTATGTGGCGTTTGCGGCAAATGCAAGTTTGACCCCAGACGATACGGACGAGGATACGGACCTTTATCTCTACGACCAAGTGGCACAGCAACTGACAATGGTCACGCGCCCCGCCGACCAGGCGCTGGCTATTGACCCCGGCATCTCGCTCTCCGCCGATGGACGCTACATTGCCTTTTTGGGCGCTGACCCGCGAACGAATGGCAGCGTACAAGTCTTTGTCTGGGACCGCACCAGCGCTCAGACCACGCTGGTGTCCGTTTCCACCGGGGGCGCGGTGGCAGACCAGCCATCCTTTACTCCAGCAATCTCTTCCGACGGACGCTACGTGGTCTTTGCGTCAGAGGCATCCAACCTTGCGAGCGGCGACAACGGTGGCGTGAGCGACATATTCCGCCATGACCGTCAGACGGGACAAACAATTATGGTCTCGGTCAAGCCCGCCGGCGCAACGGCGTGGGGTGATTCGTTTTCGCCGTCCCTTTCGGGCGATGGGCGCCATGTGGCGTTCATACAAGGGGCGGAAGGTTCTTGGGATGACGTATTCGTTCGCGATCTCGAAACCGGCATAACCAGACGCGTCTCTATTGCCCGTAATGGAGGGCAAAGCAACGGCGATTCTGCTGATCCATCCATTTCAAGCGATGGACGCTACGCGGCGTTTATTTCTAGCGCAACCAACCTGGTGGCGGGCGATACGAATGGCTATCAGGACGTTTTTGTCACCGCTTTGCGCTAGCGCGGATTCCATGTTGATTGGCGCAAGACCTTTGAGGTTTTCGAACCGTTGGCGTGAACTCGGCGCGGCGCGATAAAAACCTCAAAGGTCTCTAGACCGGCAATGGCTATTTTGGTCCGCGCCAAAGACGTAACAAAAAAATACGGCGGGCAAATTGCCGTGGACGGAATTTCGTTCGCGGTTCGACGCGGCGAAATTTTCGGGTTGCTCGGACCGACCGGCGCGGGCAAGAGCACGACCATCGCGATGCTTGCGACACTGCTCGCGCCGACAAGCGGAATCATCGCGTTCGAGGGGATGGATTTAACGCAAAACGCGGCGCACCTGCGTCACGTCATCGGCATAGTGCCTCAAGAGCTCGCGTTGTATCCGACGCTTTCGGCGCGCGACAATTTGGTGTTCTTTGGCGAGCTGTATGGATTGCGCGGGCGCGCATTGGAAACGCGCATTGACGAGACGCTGGAGCTGCTTGGTCTGACGGAACGCGCCACGGAACGCGTCGAAACGTATTCGGACGGGATGAAACGGCGCGTGAATCTTGCCGCGGGTTTATTACATCGTCCGAAAATTTTGTTTCTCGACGAGCCAACCGCCGGCGTTGATCCACAATCGCGCAATGCAATTTTTGAAAATGTCGAACACCTCAACCGGCAAGGCATGACGATTCTTTATACGACGCATTACATGGAAGAAGCAGAGCGGCTGTGTCATCGCGTCGGCATTATGGATCGCGGCAAAATTATTGCGCTTGATACGTCGCAAAATCTGATTCGGCTTTTGGGCGGCAGTATCATTCATGTCGGCATGATTCGCCAAACGACGGCTTGGCACGAACCGGACGGTTTGTTGAACGACCTGCGCGTGCTGCCCGAAATTACCTCCGCGCAATGGCACACCGACCGCATGATCATTCAAACGCACAACGCGGCAGCGGCGCTCGCCGGAATCGCAAATGCGTTTCAAAGCGCGCACGAGCCGATGCGGTCATTGGAAATTCTCGAACCGAATTTGGAATCGGTGTTTTTGCATCTGACGGGAAAGAGTTTGCGGGATTAGAAATTGGAGGTTGGAAGTTGGAAGTTGGAAGTTGGAAGTTCTCTCGCTCTCTCTTTCTCTCCATTTCTAGTCTCCAGTCTCCAGTCTCTTTATCGCGGGAGGATACGGTAAAATTGCTAGCCGTCACCATCAAAGATTTGAAAATTCTGCTCACGGATCGCGGCGCGCTGGTTACGTTGTTCGCGCTGCCGCTGATGTTCATCGTCGTCATGAGTCTCATTCTCGGTCCGATGTTTCGCGGACCGGACGATTCCGCCATCAAATTGCCGGTCGTCGTATTGGACACGAGCGCGCAGGCGGACGCGATCCTTACAGGTTTGCGAGACCTTGGCGGACTGACTATCGAAACCACCAAGACGGAAAATGGTGCAACACGCGCCATGACGCGTGCGGACGTTGAAAAATTTTTGCGCGAAGGGCGACGCGTCGCGGCGTTGATCATCCCTGAAGGTTTTGGTGCGACGCTTACGCGCGGCGACACGGCAAACGTGCTGGTGCTTCAGGACCCTGCGCAGCAAAATTTGGCGAACGTCGTCGGCGGGGCGGTCAGCGGCGTACTGAGAAAAATCGAGGGCCAAGCCCAAGCCGCGCGCGGCACGGACGAACTCGCAAATTTGGTGCAAAGCAATCTGCCGCCCGGCGCAAATTTTGACGCGGCGCAGTTCAAAAATGAGGCGCAGCAAGCCATCTTGAAGACAAGCCGCGAATCCCTCATCACAATTCAAACCGAAAGCGTTGCCGCGAAGGAACCCCAAAACGTCGGCGTGTTTGAACAAAACGTGCCGGGCTTTTCGATCATGTTTGTCTTTTTTCTCGTGAGCTATGTCGCAGGTTCCATCCTCACCGAAAAACAGGACGGCACCTTTCGCCGCTTGCTCGTCGCGCCGATTTCAAAACCCGCGCTGCTCGCGGGCAAGTTACTGCCAAACTTTATCGTCGGCGTGGCGCAAGTGACGATCTTGTTCGCCATCGGGCATTTTGTTTTTGGTATGAAATTGGGAAACGATTTGTTTGGTCTTGCCCTGGTGACGCTGGCGGTCGCACTCGCCGCAACGGGGCTGGGCATTCTCGTCGCCGCGTTAGCCAAGAGCGAACGCCAAATTGGCGGCTTGGGCACGCTCGTGATTTTGACGCTCGCCGCGTTGGGCGGCTCGATGGCGCCGCTCGCGGTAATGCCGGACTTTATGCAAACCGTCGCGAAATTTACGCCGCACGCGTGGGCGCTCATGGCGTATCAAAATTTGATCGTGCGCGGTTACGGTTGGATGGATGTGCTGCCGCAAGTGGCGGTGCTGCTCGGATTCGCGGCAGCGTTTTATGCGATTGCTTTGTGGAGGTTTCGGTTTGATCAAGCAATGTGAGAAAACAAAAACCTTCGCTGAATCTTGGTGAAGGTTTTTGTTTTCTCATATCATCCTACCGTACGAATAGACGAGCCGTAGTCCCGCTAGTTTGACGGCTTGAACTACTTCGGGACGCGCGCGGTAACAAAAGCACACGGCGAATATCCTGCCGCTTAGATGTTCCCGCGCCCGCTTTACCGTGTCTACAAAGCGTTCCACTTGTTTGAGCGTCAAATTGTGTTTGGCTTCACCCACAATCCAGATCGTCTCCTCCGGCTTGGCGGGGTCAATCGCCGTTCCAAAGATATCTATTTCTTCCTCTGCCCCATTCCAGATTTGCCAACTGCGCTCGAGTGGCTGCACGTTCCAACCAAATTCGCGGCGGAGTAGATCGTAAAGCACGATGTACGCGGTGTCCTCCAACTCGGCGCCAAAATTGTCACTCAAACCGCCGACCTGTTTCGCCAAGCGGTCAACACTCTGTCGCAACTCGGCTTGCCCTTGCGCCAACTCTGCCACCGTCTGCCGCAACTCGACAACGGATTCGCGCAACTCGGCTTGTCCGCGAGTCAGTTCTGCCACCGTCTGCCGCAACTCTTCCAGTCCCAAAGTGGTGCGCTCTTGGACTGCTTCGATGCGCGCGACGATGGCTTTGAGTTCGGCGAAATCCTCGCGCGTAACTCCCGCCGCATGAACTTGCGCGGCGACGCGTTCGAGCACCCCCAACATCACCTGTGTGGTGGGCTCGTCGAACGCGCGGCGCAGTTCTGCCGCAATCGCTTGCCGATCAATCAAGAGTAAATCGTTCGCCATGACCGCTGTATTGTAATCCACCAGAACCGCGTGTCAAATGGATTCTATCAGTTGGGTGTGCGTCAAAGTTTTGGGTCGGCGCGGCGGGCGCTGCCGATGTGCGATGTATTCCATCGCCTTCATCGGAAAAATCGCGCCAACAACTACACCAAGTGTGCTCGCGAACACAGTTCGCAACGAATCACCAAGTGTGCTCGCGAACACAGTTCGCAACGAATCGAATAGATTCGCGACCGCACACTGAAATCCCAACCTGCGAAGGCAGGTTGCGTGATTTTGTAGCGAGCGAATTGATTCGCCCAAAATTGTGACGCACACCCCTATCAGTTACTCGCCCGACGGTAGCGTAAAGTAGAACGTCGAACCTTTGCCTTGAACACTCTCCGCCCAAATTTTGCCGCCGTGCGCTTCGACAATGTGTTTTGCAATCGCAAGTCCGAGACCGGTCCCGCGCAGTTCGCCTTGCGTGCGCGTGCGCGCGCGATCCACTTTGTAAAAGCGCTCAAAGATGCGCGACAAATCTTTTTCGGGAATTCCGACGCCGGTATCTTGAATCGCAAATTCAACATCGCTGCCGTCGTTGCACCATGTCGCGTGCAACGTAACGCTTCCGCCTTCGGGCGTGAACTTGAGCGCGTTGTGCGTGAGGTTGCTGATGACCTTGCGAATCGCCTGCGGGTCGGCAAGTACTTGGATGTCGGGCGGAATTTGCGCGTCGAGTTTGATCTGTTTGCGTTCGGCTTGGGGGCGCAGCGGCAAGAGTGCATCCATCACGAGGTCGCCCGCGAAAACCTCGACCAATTTGATGGGCGCTTGGCCCGATTCGATGAGCGCGAGGTCCATCAATTCGTCCGTCAATTGTTTCAATAAATCAACCTGCGCGCGCATCTTGTCGAGCAAATCGTTCAGCAGCGCCCTGTCGTTCAGCACCTCTTGATTCATCGTTTCGGCGAGGAGTTGCAGCGACGTGACCGGCGTACGGAGCTCGTGTGAAATGTTGGCGACGAACTCACGGCGCGCGCGTCCGAGACGCTGCAATTCGGTTACTTCGGTCAGCGCCAGCAACACGCCGCGTTTGTCGGCGTCTCCCACCGCCACCGCGCGGACCTGGAAGGTACGCTCATCCTTGACGATGGTCTGACTCGGGCGCCCGCTGCCCTCACTCAACACTTGACGCACCAGCGAATCAAAATCATAACCCCAAGCCAGATGGCGGAGCGACCCTTTTGTGTGATCGCGAATGCCCAGCAGCGCGCGCGCGGCGTCGTTCACGTAGACGATGCTGCCGTTTTCATCCACGCGCACAATTCCATCGGACGTAGCGCGCGTCAAGCCGGACCATAGCTCTTGCGAACTCGCGCGTTCCTGCTCCAACGCCGCCAGCTGCGCTTCAAGTTCCGCGTGTTCAAGCTCTTGCGCGTTCGTGCGGCGTGTCAACCGCCACGTCAAATAAAGCAAGGCGACGATGACAACAACCGCCGCCCCGAAAAGAAAATCCAAAATTGGAAATTGGAAATTAGAAATTAGAAATTGGATTGCCTGCAAGCCCCAGTCTCTAGTCTCTAATCTCGTTGCGCTATCCTGAAAACCGGTATCCCAACCCGCGCACCGTTTCAATGCGCCTCGGATTCGCCGGATCGTCTTCGATTTTTTCGCGCAACCAGCGAATGTGCACGTCCACCGTCCGCGAATCACCGGCGAAATCGAATCCCCACACGCGCTGCAACAATAAATCGCGCGTGAGCACCGCGCCTTTGTGCCGAATCAATTCGGCAAGCAAATCAAATTCTTTCGGGGGCAAGTTGAGATTTTCGCTGCCGCGCAGCGCGCGGTGTCCGACCAAATCCAAAAGCAAATCACCGGACTGCAATTTTGTTTCCGCGCGGTGTTGCCCGCGCCGCATCACCGCGCGCAAGCGCGCCAACAATTCGCCCAACGAAAACGGTTTGACAATGTAATCATCCGCGCCCGTGTCGAGTCCGACGATGCGATCCACTTCACTACTGCGCGCGGTCAAAAGCACGATCGGCGCTTCGGTTTCGCGGCGCAGTGTGCGGCACACGGTCAAACCATCGAGCCCAGGCAGCATGACATCCAGAACGATCAGATCGGGAGCGTGTTGGCGCGCGAGATCGAGCGCCGTCATGCCGTCGCCCGCCCGAATCACATCGTACCCTTCGCGCGCCAGATTAAAGGTCAACGTCTCTAACAACGTCTGGTCGTCTTCCACCAACAATAATTTGGTCGTTCCGTCACGCAACGCCTTTTCGGCTGCACTTGATTTATTCATAGCCGCCATCGTTTTGATCCCATTCAACATATCACACTCACATTGCCGGTAGGGTTGGTCCAAGTCCCGGGTTGTCAGTCTTCGCTCCGCTGCACAGAAACTTCCGGCTGTCCACGAATTACACGAATCACACGAATAAAAATTAGTGTGATTCGTCGCGCAGAGTTCGCGCAATTATTCGCGGAAGGAAAAGTTTCTGGCATCAAACATCATGCCCGCGCGTGATGAGTATCTCAGAATGACATGCCTCCCCACGCTGACGCTTGCGGTACCGTGCGCACGAATTCTGCCAGTTTTGGTTTGAGCGCCTCTACCGTCCCGCGAAACGCTTGCAGTCGTTCGTAACTATCCCCCTGTGCCGCCGACGGATCTGGCAAGCCCCAATGCAAGCGCGTCACCGCGCCCGGAAACACCGGACATACCTCATCGTCGCACAAAGTAATCACATAATCGAACGGTTGGTTTACAAATTCTTGAACGCTTTTCGGATATTGCCCGCTCGGATCAATGCCTTCGTCTTGCAGCACGCGCACGGCGAAAGGATTCACTTGCGAAGGTTCACTGCCCGCGCTGTACACTTCAAAACGCTCGCCCGCGAGATGGCGCAGCAATCCTTCGGCAATTTGCGAACGCGCCGAGTTGTGTACGCAGAGAAAGAGGACACGATACTTCATAATGGGGTGATGCAGCGATAGAGTGATGGAGCGACAGAGTGATAGAGTGATGGAGTGATAGAGCGATAGAGTGCTTCTCTCGCGCTCTCCATCTCTCGCGCTCTCCATCTCTCGCGCTCTCGCGCTCTCCCGCTCTCCCGCTCTCCCGCTCTCCATCTTCGCTTACACCTCACGCTGAACATTTAACTCTTCCAATCGTCCGGTGCGCGCATAGACCACGCGCTCGGCAATGTTGGTGATGCAATCGCCGATCCGTTCGACATTGTGCGCGGCAAAGAGCAGGTTCATTGCCCGCGTGACCGTGCGTGGGTCTTCGACAATGTACGTCATCAATTCGCGGAAAATCTGTTTGTACAAATTATCCATTTCGTCGTCCATTGCCGCGACGGCTTTGGCTTCCAGCGCGTCGTTTTGCGCGAACGCTTCGAGCGCGCGGCCCAGCATGTGCTGTGAAACCTCTACCATGCGCGGCAAGTCAATCAACGGTTTCAGCAGCGGTTCGTCGCCCATGTGAATCGTGATCTCGGCAAGATTTTTGGCATGATCGGCGATGCGCTCCAATTCAATCGCAATCAACAGCATCGAAAGAATTTCGCGCAAGTCGCCTGCCATCGGCGATTGCGTCGCCAACAGCGTATAGCACTGGTCTTCGAGCTGGTAACGCGTTTCATTCAAATGCGCGTCATTCTGGATAATCGCCTCAGCCAGCGCGCGGTCACGCGTCTTGAGCGCGTCCATCCCTTCGCCGATCACTTGCTTGACCCGCGCGCCGTAATCGAGCAATTGGACCTTGAGCTCTGAAATTGAAATGTCGAACGAATTGCGTGGCATAGTTTCCTCGAATTTTTTGCGTGACCTGTCCTTACCCAAAACGCCCGGTCACATAATCTTCGGTGCACTTGTCATGCGGATTGGTAAAGATTGTGCGCGTTTGATTGAACTCGATCATTTCTCCGGCGCGGTCGGGACGCATCATCATCATTGCCGTGTAATCGGAAACGCGCGCCGCTTGCTGCATGTTGTGTGTCACAATGACAATCGTGTAATTGTTGCGCAGTGTGCGCATCAAATCTTCGATTTTGATCGTCGCCACCGGATCAAGTGCGGAACACGGTTCGTCCATCAAGACCACTTCGGGTTCCACCGCCACCATGCGTGCAATACACAAACGCTGCTGTTGCCCGCCGGAAAGCGCAAGCCCGGACTCGTGCAATTTATCTTTGACTTCATCCCACAGCGCCGCGCCGCGCAAAGATTTCTCGACAATCTCGTCCAAGACTTTTTTATTCCTCACTCCCAGCAAGCGCGGTCCATACGTCACATTATCATAAATGGACTTGGGAAAAGGATTCGGGCGCTGAAACACCATGCCGACACGGCGACGGATATTCACGACATCCACATCAGAAGTATTGATGTTTTCGTTATCCAGCAAGACTTGACCCTCCACGCGCGCGCGGGGCACGAGATCGCTCATGCGATTCAGAGTGCGTATCAGCGTGGATTTGCCACAGCCGGATGGTCCAATAATCGCTGTGATTTGGTTTTCCGGAAAACCTAAACTGATGTCTGCCAGCGCGCGAAAGGAGCCATAGTAAAAATTCAAATTCTTGACCTGCACCTTGAACGAGTTGACTTGATCATTGTTCGCTTGGAGCCCCACTATGGACGTCTTGAGCATGGCGCCAATGCTGGGCGCTTCTGGAACTTTGATTTGATTCTGCGTCATCACATCCTTTCCTCACCAATTGCCAAGCTCACCGGCCGCGCAATTTCCGTTGTTGCCAAGATGTTACTCCACGCGCCACAACTTCAAGCGAGAGCACCAACGCAATAAGCACCAATGCCGTTGCCCATGCTTTGTCTTGCCAATCTTTGTATGGCGAGATGGCATAAACATAGACTTGATGCGGCAACGTCGCAATGGGTTGATCAAGCGCCGCGCTAAAAAAGGGATTCCCAAAGGCAGTGAAAAGCATCGGCGCGGCTTCGCCCGCCACGCGCGCCACGCCCAACATAATTCCCGTGATGACGCCGCTGATCGCCGCCGGGAGCATCACCTGCAACAAAGTGCGCCAATCCGCCGCGCCGAGCGCCAAGGAACCTTCGCGCAGTGTTTTGGGCACAAGTTTCAGCATCTCTTCTGTGGTGCGCAATGCAATTGGCGTCATGATGATCGCAAGCGCAAAACCGCCCGAAAGCGCCGAGAAATGCCCCTGTGTCAAGACAATCACAGTGTAGGCAAAGATACCCATGATGATAGACGGGACACCGGACAAGACATCAGTGCTGAACCGAATCAGCGTACCTAATAGAGTGTTTGGACGCTCATACACATAGAACGCCGCGATGAGACTCACCGGAATTGCCATCAAACACGCCAGCCCGACGACCATCGCAGAGCCGACGATTGCGTTAAAAACACCGCCGCCCGCGACTCCAACCGGCGTAGGCAGCTGCGTAAAAAAGTCGAGGTTCAACGACCCGTAGCCGCGCTGAACCACATAAAGCAGAATCCAGGCGAGCGGCAAAATCGCAATCAGTGCGGCGACGCCGCACAAACCCAGCATGACTTGATTGACGGCTTGACGCCGACGATAATTCAAGCGCTGGTCATTTTGAGTAACAGACAAGAGAGATGATTGCATCCCAATGATTTCCGTTCCATCACGCGCGCGATTCGGTCGGAATTCGACGCGCGACGCGCCAGACCAAGAGGCGCGCAATGATATTGACGAGCAGCGTCAATCCGAACAACACAAAGCCGATCAAGATCAACGCTTCGCGATACATGTCGGTCGTCGCCTCGGTAAACTCATTTGCTATCAAACTCGCCATCGTATAGCCCGGATGAAGCAGCGAAGCCGATAGATCAAGATTATTGCCAATAACCATCGTGACCGCAATGGTTTCACCCATGGCGCGTCCGAGCGCCAGAATCACCGCGCCCAAAATCCCGGACAAGCCATACGGGATTAAATTCTGCGTAATCATTTCCCACCGCGTTGCGCCGAGTCCCAACGCACCTTCGCGTTGCGATGGGGGAATTGCTAGAAATACATCGCGGCTGATGGCAACGAGTGTCGGCAAAACCATAATCGAGAGAATGAGCGTTGCGGCGAGGCGACTGGGGCCAAAGACCGGACCCTCAAAAATGGGAAGCCAGCCCAGCGTGCCATTCAAAAATTGTGCGAACGGTTTGACTACAACCGGAACGAAAACAAACAAACCCCACAAGCCAAAGATCACACTGGGGACGGCGGCTAATAATTCGACCACAAAGCCAACAGGTTGGAGAAGCCAGTCTGGCGCAAGCTCCGTTAAAAAAATAGCAATCCCCAATCCGATTGGTACCGCGATCAAGAGTGAGAACAACGACGTTTGCAGCGTGCCGTATAGAAAAGGCAATGCGCCAAAATCCTCGATAACCGGGTCCCAATTCGTGCCAACCAAGAAATCAAAACCAAACTCGGCGCGCGGCCGCGCCGAGTTTTGCCACAATTCAAATCCAATCCCAATCGCGGCGAGAATCACCAACATTCCGGCAGCAAGGGTCAAAAGCCGAAAAATAACATCCCCATGTTCAAGGCGGCGAACCAGTTCACTCCAGCGCGAGGTGCGCTTTTTTAATTTGATCGCAGTAATAACAGACATGTGGTTTCTCTGATTGTCGCTTGCACTCTCTTGAAACAAGATTCAATGCAGAGGCAACGATTCGTTGCCTCTGCATTGTTTATCCACAATTCAAAAACATTATACTACTACAGCGGCTTGCCCTGGCAGCTTATTTTCGCTGCTTTGTCCAAGACCAGTTTTTTCACATTGTCTGGAAGCGGCACATACTGGAGATCGGTGGCATCTTTAGTCCCATCCGTCAGCGCCCAGTTCATGAATGTGACGAGTTTCCTTGCCTTGAGACAATCCTGTTGATCCATGTAGAGCAGCAGATAGGTGTAACCTGCAATTGGATAGGAACCCTCGCCGGGCGCGTTCACAATCGAGACCGCCAGTTTATCGCCGAGGTCCGTGCTAAAGTCGTTCATCGCGCTTTGCACACCTTCCGGTCCTTTGCCCGGATCAATGTATTTCCCTGCCTTATTTTGTGGAACGGCGTACGGTAGTTTGTTGGTGACGGCATACGCGAGTTCGACGTAACCAATGGCGCCGTCATTTTGCGCGACCAGCCCTGAGACGCCCTCATTGCCCTTGCCGCCAAGCCCGGTGGGCCATTTGACCGAAGTTGCATTGCCGACTTTGTCTTTCCATTCCGGGCTGATTTTGGAAAGATAATCTGTAAAGATGTACGTGGTGCCCGAACCATCCGAGCGATGGACGACGACAATATCCTTGTTCGGAAGTTTTACCTCGGGGTTTGCCTGCTGCAAGACCGGGGCATTCCACTTTGTAATTTTGGCGAGAAAAATGTCGGCGATGGCCGCGCTCGGGAGGTTCAATATCGCCGTAATGGGTTTACCATCATCGCCCAAGAGATTATACGCCGGCACCACAGCACCCGCAACGGTCGGGAACATCTGGATGCCCGGAGCTTTTGAATATTGATCATTGTTCAAAATCGCATCGCTCGCACCAAAGTCAACCGTTTCGGCAGTGATTTGCGCGATGCCGCCGCCGGAGCCGATCGACTGGTAATTGAACTTGACCGATGGGTCAACAAACGCATAATCATAGAACCAGCGCGAATAAAGCGGAAAGGGGAACGTTGCACCCGCGCCGTTGATCGCCAGCGAACCGGCGGCAGGACCTTGCGGACCGGGCGTTGTGGTCACAATCTGCGGTACGGCGGTTTGAACGACGACTGCGGTTTGCACAACCGGTGCCGCCGTTTCCTTGACTACAACCGTTTGAACAACGGGTGCGGCAGTTTGCGCCGCCGGTGTACCACATGCGACAATCATTAGGGCGAGCGCAACAATGGTTACGAGTGCGCTTGCGGTCTTGTTGGAAAACATTGTTTCTTCTCCTCTGATAGAATCTGGCGTCCGAAGACTCTAGTATAAAATTGCTGCCTCAATTCGTCGTGAAACCGGCGTCTATTGACCTCCTTTATCGCGCAGTCGTCTTAACATTTCTTCAAGAGTCAACAAAGCCCTTGTTAAGTTCAAGCTAAACGTTCTTAATAAAAGCATCCTCCACACAAGCGAGCGGGGCACACGCCACAGCTCGCGTACCCCACTCTGCAAAAAGGAGAAAAAAAAGATGAAATCGGTTCAGTCTGTGGAAAATTAGACGGGTCTAGTAAAACGTCGAGTCACGAGCAAAGCATTTGCTGCATCATCAATTCGCGCTGCAGCAATGCCCGGTGAATCCAATCGGAACGTGTCGAGTCGAAACGCAGGCGCTGGAGTTCGACGATCAACTCTTGTACTTGCTGGCGAATCGCGTCGCGTTGAATGCGATAATGAATCACGTCTTTACCGGTCGGGTCTTGAAAATCCCAAATGTAATCGGGCGTGAACGCGCCCGGATGCACATCCTTGCCCATCATCACTACAATGTCCGCTTGCGCCAACAAGGCGTTGTTGATCGGTTTTGGCGTCGCGGCGCGCATATCCAAACCCGCTTCGCTCATCACCCGCGCCGCCACCGGATCTATCAGTGCCGCGGGCATCGTGCCGCACGAATAAGCTTTTGCCCAAACGTCGGCAAATTGATTGAACCACGCTTCTGCCATCTGGCTTCGTACCGTGTTGCGAAGATCAATGAACAAAATCCGTTTCATGTGTGCATCTCCTCAAGACGTGACGGGTGACGAGTGCGGAACGAACGCCGTTTCATTCCCTTTCCCCATCAACGCTCACATTCTAGCCAAACCGTATTAACGTCGCTTTACGCGCGTTTCAAGAATTGGCAAAGAATGCGTAAAGAATTCTTAATGCCGCGCGATTCGAGCTGTAAGTAAACGCCGGTTGAATTTGAGATTTTCAGAGACCCCTTGTAAAATCCTTTGCGTTCGCCCCGATGAAAAAATCCCTATGACACCATCTCGCCTCGCCCTCTTTTGTGAGAAATTCATTCAAGCCGGTTGGCTCGTCGCCTTGATTGTCACCCCGCTTTATTTCAACATCTATTCGAGCCGCGTCTTTGAACCCGACAAAATCTCACTGCTCCGCACGCTCGCGCTGGCAATGGGCGCGGCGTGGCTCATCCTGCGCGCGGAACGGTGGCGCGGGCGCTCGGGTACGCGCGATGCTGCTGCGTCGCACTCGGTAATAGAACGTGTCAAGGAATGGGCGCGCGCCGCCTCGCAGCGTAATCCGCTTACAATTCCCGCCTTGCTCATCTGGCTGGCGTATCTCATCAGCACCTTGCTTTCCGTATCGCCGACCGTTTCTTTTTTCGGTTCGTATCAACGCCTGCAAGGGTTGTACACTTTTTCTTCCTACATCATTATCTTTTTCCTCGCCGCCAGTTTGATCGAGACGCGCGCCGATGTGGAGCGCGCCGTCAGCATCGCGCTCGTCGCCAGTTTTCCGGCTGCCCTCTACGGCATCGTCCAACATTATTTTCTCGACGCGCTGCCCTGGGTCGGCGACGTAACCACGCGCGTCGCTTCGACGGTGGGCAACTCGATTTTCATCGGCGCGTTCTTGGTTCTGGCGATTCCCCTCGCACTGGCGCGTTTGATCCAAACTGCAGAACGCGCGAAAACGGCTATTGCGGGGCGCGCCCGCGTCTGGTTGTATCCTGCCGCCATTGCGACCTTGATCCTCATTGCCGCCGTATGGGCGTTGAGCTTTGACCTGGGCGCCAAAGAAATCATCGAAGCCAATTACAGCGGCACGCTCACCCCGGAACAATTGCAACTCGCTTCGAGCGCGTTCAATCTTGCGCTCCTGGGCACGCTGGTCGTCGTCACGCTGTGGTGGGGCGCGGCTTTGGTTTTGAAACAACGCGCCGCGAATTTTCTCTTGATTGCGTTGTACGCCGCGCTGCTCGCGGTGCAATGTGTCGCGTTGTTGTTTTCCCAAAGCCGTGGTCCGCTATTCGGGATCCTCGGCGGCATGTTCACGTTTGGCGTGCTGTTTGCGCTCGTGCGCGGGGCGCGCAAATTGGCGCTGGGCGCGGCCAGCGCCGCCGCGCTGGTGATGATTTTGCTCGCGCTCATTAACATTCCCGGGTCACCGCTTGCGCCCTTGCGCGTGCTGCCGTACGTCGGGCGTTTGGGCCGCGTGTTTGAATTGGAAGGCGGCACGGGCCGCGTGCGCGTGCTGATTTGGCAGGGCGCGTTGAAATTGGTCCTGCCGCACGAACCGTTGTGGGCGCCGACAACGGGCGAGGATCTTTTCAATCCCCTGCGTCCGCTCGTCGGTTACGGTCCCGAATCCATGTACGTCGCGTACAACAAATTTTATCCGCCCGAACTCGGCACGCTCGAATCGCGGAACGCCACGCCGGATCGCTCGCACAACGAAACGTTCGACGCGCTCGTTACAACCGGGCTGTTCGGATTCGTCGCGGAAAATGTGTTGTTCCTCGTCATTTTGTATCTGGCGCTGAAATGGCTGGGCTTGATTCCGTCGCCGCGTGCGCGCAACATTTTTATCGCGCTGTGGTTCGGCGGCGGCGCGCTGCTGGCATTGCTTTTTGGTTTCGTGCTCGGTTGGGAATTTATCGGCGTCGCCTTGCCGGGCGGCATGATTCTGGGTCTCTTTGCGTATCTCGTCGCCTTTGCGCTGCGCAGCAGACGTTCCAACGGAAGGTCTCTACCGTCCGACGTCCAATCTACAACCTCCAGACGTTTCACCGAAACGTCTCTACCTTCCAACTTCCAACTTCCAACCTCCAGTCTCTGGCTCATCGCGCTGGCCGCATTATTTGTCGCGCACTTTATCGAAATTCATTTTGGCATTGCGATTGTTTCGACGCGGACCTATTTCTGGTTCTTTGCCGCTGTCTTTGTCGCGTTGGGCGCACGCGGCATTCCGATGCCAGAGCACGCGGAACCTGCCGAGAGCAAAGAGAGCGTATCTGCGCCCCCCCCCCTCACCCCCCCCGCGCGCAAACGCAACACCCAAACCCCCGTCCAGAAACCGGCTGCACGTTCCAATCCGGCGCGGGCGCGGCGGGTTTCAACTTCACCGCTCATCACGTTCGCATTTTTAGTGGGCTTGGTTCTTGCCGTCATGGGGTTTGACTATATCAGTACCAACAATCTCGCGGCTGCCGGAACCGACAGTATCAGCGGTTTGGACATTGTGATTAGCGCGTTGACGGTCAAGGCGACGACCATAGGCGGCATGACGTCGTATGCGCTGTTGTGGTTGTTTATTACGACGCTGCTGGTTGGTATGGGTGTCGGCATTGCAGAATGGGGTCGCACCTTCCATCTATCGGCGCGCGATTGGGGCGTTGCCGCGCTCCTGTTTGCCGTGCTTGCCTTTGCCATTTTTTCCGGGCTGGCGTTTTATCACGTGCTCTTGATTGCCACTTCGCGTTCGGGGATTCTGGACGCGCTGCTCGTGTCGGTCGTCATCTTTACCGCGTTCGTGTTGCTCATGGTCGCCGTCTGCGCGGTGACGATGCTCTTTGACGAACCTATGCCGCACCTCTGGGTGCGCCGTACCACGAATTGGGTCGTCATGCCCGTGCTCGTGCTCATCGCCGGAGTTTTAATCACCGCGACGAATCTGGACCCCGTGCGCGCCGACATTCTCTACAAACAAGCCGCCGCGCTGCCTCCTGAGAATGCGGACAAGGCGATTGAATTCTATCAACGCGCGCTCGCGCTCCAACCGCAGCAAGATTTCTATTACCTCTTTCTCGGACGCGCGTATCTGGACGCGGCAAAAATTCAAGCGGATGCGGCGGCGCGCGCCCAAGTTTTGCAGCGCGCGGTGGAAGCGTTGAATGTCGCCCGCAGCATCAATCCGTACAACACCGATCATTCGGCAAATCTCGCCCGCCTCGCGCAAGCGCGCGGCGCGTTGGACGAAAGTTTTGCGGCAAAGCGCGACGCGTACAAACAAGCGTCCGCGTATTTCGACCAAGCCACGCGGCTCAGCCCCAATACCGCGCACTTGTACGACCAACACGCGCAGGCGCTGCTGGAATACGAAGCGCTGCTGCAAGAAAATCAAGACGTGACCGGGGCAGCCCAAGCGCATCAACAGGCGCTGGCGCAAATCGCGCGCGCGCTGCAAATTGATCCGACGTTTTGTCTGACGTACGGCATGCGCGCGCAAGCGCAAGACAATTGGCGCGCGCGCACGGGCGACGCGTTAGAGACGCTTCGACGCGCGCCGCAGTGCGGCGATGTGTTTATCGGCGAAGGGATGGCGATTGCCGTCAATGCGCTCGCGCAGGCAGGCGATGAAGCGCTTGCCGCCAAGGAAGGCGCGGCTTTTGAGCAAATGCTTCAAGCAGCAGTCAAAGCAACTCCGTCGCTCGAACTCTATACGACGCTCGCGAATTATTATTCGCGGGCGGGACGCATCCCCGAAGCGCTTGCGGCGATTGACGGCGCGCTGGCAAACATGCCGCAAGCGGACTCTACAACGCGCAAACGCTATGAAGATTTTCGTTTCACGCTCGTGCAATTGCGCGAGGCGCTCGACGCGGTCCAAGCCGCGCCCAACGATCCCGAAGCGCACCGCGCGGTTGCCAATCAATGGCTCGCACGCGGACAAATTGATTTCGCGCTGCCCGAATTTGTAAAGGTGCTAGAGCTGAAATCCGACGATTATTCGGCGCGCCGCAATGTGGCGCTCTTGCTAATCGCCAAGGACCAATTGACGCAAGCGGCGCAAAGCATCAGACAGCTGCAACCGGTCGCGCCCGCGTCGGATCAAACGTTGTGGCAGCGGCTCGATTTGATCTTGACCGCGCTTTCAAGCGGCGACACGAATCAAGCCCTCACGCAGTTAGAAGAACTCGCCAAGCAAGCCGACAAGCAAGATTACGCGCTCGTGAGCGCCCTGCGCTTGCTCGCCACCAAACTCGGAGCGGCGGGCTGAGTGGTCAGTGATCAGTTAGGTGCGATAGTGCAATCGTGCGATAGTGCGATAGTGCAATCGTGCGATAGTGCGATAGTGGGATGCGCGATTGGCGACACGCGTTTTGAATTTTGAATTTTGAATTTCCAATTTCTAATTTCCAACTTCCAACTTCCAACTTCCAACTTCCAACTTCCAACTTCCAACTTCCAACCTCCAATTTCTAATTTCCAACTTCCAATTTCTAATTTCTAATTTCGATAGACGACATGCCCAGCATTATTTTTATTTTCGTCGCTTCGCTGATCCTCGCCCTCGGCGTGACGCCGTTGGCGCGACGCGTCGCGTTTGCCCTGGGTATTCTCGATCAACCCACTGCGCGCAAAGTTCACACGTCGCCGATGCCGCTGCTGGGCGGCGTTGCCATTTATTTAGCGTTTCTTGCCGCGCTGCTTTTGTTCAGCGACGCGTTCTATGTGAACCAAGTCATTGGGATTTTGTTGGGCGCAACGTGGGTCTCGTTTCTCGGCATTTGGGACGATTGGCAGGGGCTGCGCCCGCTCGTGAAATTGGGCGGTCAATTTTTCGCGATTGCGATTTTGATTCTCACCGGCGTTCAGGTC
The DNA here is from genome assembly GCA_016209205.1 of Chloroflexota bacterium. Lineage (GTDB taxonomy): Bacteria > Chloroflexota > Anaerolineae > UBA4142 > SHND01 > SHND01. The sequence goes on along the minus strand of JACQWQ010000131.1, from coordinate 7,581 downwards.
GAATTTTTGCACAATCCATTTTTGAATATCTTCATCACGGCGGCGTGGATTGTGGGCATTACGAACGCGGTCAATTTTCTGGACAACATGGATGGGCTGTCGGGCGGCGTTGCGGCGATTGCGTCCGCGTGGTTTCTCGTCCTGAGTTTATTAAACGGGCAGCTGTTGGTCGCGCCGTTTGCGGCGGCGCTGATGGGCGCGTCGCTCGGCTTCTTGGTGTATAATTTCAACCCCGCGCAGATTTTCATGGGCGATGCGGGAAGTTTGTTTTTGGGTTTTACGCTCGCCGCGCTGGGCGTCAAACTGCGCTTTCCGGGACAGCCCGACACTGTCACCTGGATGATTCCGATTCTCGTGCTTGGCGTGCCCGTGCTCGACATGACGCTCGTGACCGTCTCGCGTTTGCGGCGTCACGTGAATCCATGGACGACGGCGGGCAAAGACCATCTCTCGCATCGTCTCGTGCAAATGGGTATGAGTCATCGCCGCGCGGTGCTCACAATTTACGCGTTGTGCGGGCTGTGCGGCGCGTTGGGATTTGCAATTCAATACGTTTCGCCGCAAATCGCTTATGCTATTTTTGGCGCGTCGCTTGTACTCGGGGCAGCCATCATTTTCTGGTTTGAAAGGAAAAACTAGAGTTGACCATATCTTCACCTGTCACAACAACTGCTCTCGCCGAAAAAATTCACACGCGCACCGCCGAAATTGCGGTTATCGGGATCGGCTATGTGGGCTTGCCGCTCGCGGTTGCCTTTGCCGACGCGGGCTTTCCCACCTACGGTTTCGATCTCGATGCGCGCAAGGTCGAAACCATCAATCGCGGCGCATCGTACATCCCCGATGTGGAATCGTCGCTCGTACACCATCTAGTCGCCGACGGACGACTCCGCGCGTCCACCGACGAAACGATTCTGGATAACGCCGACGTTATTTTTATCTGCGTGCCGACGCCGTTCGACCGCATGAAAGCGCCCGATCTCGGTCCGGTCAAGAGCGCGAGTGAAAGCATCGCGCGGCATTTACGGCGCGGGCGACTGATCATTTTGCAAAGCACGACCTACCCCGGCACGACCGAAGAATTTGTTTTGCCGATTTTGGAAACGAGCGGATTAAAGGCGGGCACGGATTTTTATCTCGCGTTCTCGCCCGAACGGATTGATCCCGGTAACAAGCAATGGAGCGCGCGCAACATGCCCAAAGTGTTGGGCGGACTCACGCCGCGTTCGACGGAACTCGCGCGCGATTTATTGGCGACGCTGACCAGCAATGTGCATCTCGTTTCCTCACCCCGCGCGGCGGAAATGACGAAACTGCTCGAAAACATTTTTCGCAGCGTCAACATCGCGTTGGTGAATGAACTCGCGCTGTTGTGCGAACGCATGAACATTGACATTTGGGAAGTCATTGACGCGGCAAAGACCAAACCGTTCGGCTATATGCCGTTTTATCCCGGCGCAGGTGTGGGTGGACATTGCATTCCGGTTGATCCCTACTATCTCTCGTGGAAAGCGCGCGAGTACGATTTCTATACCAAGTTCATCGAGCTCGCCGCCGAAGTGAACCAGTCCATGCCGTTCCACGTCGTCAATTTGGTGTCCGACGCGGTGAACCGGCAGGGCAAAGCATTGGCGGGCGCGAAGGTTTTGGTGCTCGGCGTCGCGTTCAAACGCGACATTGACGATGCGCGCAATTCGCCCGCCGAACGCGTGATCGAACTTTTACTTGGGCGCGGCGCAAACGTTTCGTACCACGACCCGTACGTGCCGCAGTTCCACATCGGCGATAGTGTGTTTCATCGCGCGCCGCACGTTTTACAAAACAGCGCGCTGACCACCGAAACCGTGCGTGCGGCGGATCTCGTTATCATCATCACCGGACATCGCAATGTGGATTACGACATGGTGTTGGAGCACGCACGGTGCGTGGTGGATACGACGAACGTAACGATGGGCAACCCACGCGCGGCACACGTCATTCGACTCGGCACGCCGCTGCCAGCGGCGAATACAGGAGCCAATGGCGCGTGAAAGAGCCACTACCGGACTTGGCGCCACCGCTGCTCATCATCGTCTCGGGACCAAGCGGTGTCGGCAAAGATGCAACGCTCAAACGGATGCAAGCGCGCGGCGCGCCTTTTCACTTTGTAGTCACCAATACGACACGCCCGCGTCGCCCGAACGAAGTCGAAGGCGTAGACTATCATTTCATGAGCGTCGCAGAATTTCAAACCAAACTCGCGCACGGCGATTTTCTCGAACACGCGAACGTGTATGGCAATTGGTACGGCAACGCGCGCAGTGACATAAAAGCCGCGCTCGCGCAAGGGCGCGACGTGATCATGCGGATTGACGTGCAAGGCGCGGCGACGATTCGCCAACGCGTAGATGGCGCGGTTTTCATTTTTCTGATCTCGACGCCGGCAGAATTGGAAGCGCGTTTGCGCGCGCGCAAGACGGAAACAGAAGAGGCGTTACTGCGCCGTTTGAGCACGGCGGCCCAAGAGATGCAAGAACGGACGCACTTTGATTACTGTTTACGCAATCACGACAATCATCTCGACGAGACGGTAGACGACATTCTGGCAATCATCCGCGCGGAAAAGTTGAAAACACATCCGCGGAGGATAAGGTTCAAGTGACGGGTGACGGGGTGCTGAATCCTCGTCACCCGTCACCCGTCACCTTCCACATGCTCTACATCGGCACGAGCGGTTTTCAGTACGACGACTGGGTCGGCGCGTATTATCCAGACGACTTGCCGAAACAGGAATGGCTCGCGCATTATGCGCAAGAGTTTCGCACGCTCGAAATCAACTTTACGTACTATCGAATGCCCACCGCGCGCGGCTTGGCGGGGATGGCGAAAAAGGCGCCGGACGATTTTGTTTTCACGGTCAAAGCGACGCAAGAAATGACACACGCGCGCGAACGCGCCCCAGAGATAGTGAAACAATTCGTCAGCGCGCTGCAACCCCTGCGCGACGAGAAAAAACTGGGCGCAATCCTCGCGCAATTTCCAAATTCATTTCGCGCGACCGGCGAATCACGCGACTATTTGAAATGGCTGCGCGCGGAATTGGGCATGTTGCCTCTGGTGGTCGAGTTCCGCAACAAGGAATGGTTGAGCGCGGAAACGTACGCCTTGTTGCGCGAAAATACAATCGGCTTTTGCTGCGTGGACGAACCCTATTTCCCGCGCGTCGCCGAAACGACCAGCCCGGTCGCGTACGTCCGCTTTCACGGGCGCAATTACAAAAAATGGTGGAAGCACGAGCACGCGTGGGAGCGTTACGATTACACCTATACCGTCGAGGAACTCCAAGAGTGGACGCCTAAAATCGAGCAAATGAACGCGCTGGCTGAAAACACATTCGTCTTTGCCAATAATCATTATCGCGCCCAGGGCATTGACACCGCGCGTCAATTGAAATTGCTCCTGCCCGGCGCGGCATAGCGCGGATCGCAAAACGTGAAACGTCAAGCGTGAAACGTCAAACGTCAGTGGCAAATCGCGGATCTGAAAAAAGGTTAAATCGCACGGCGATTAAATCCGATGACCGTTTACTGATGACTGATGACTGATGACTGATGACTGATGACTGATGACTGATGACTGTCTTTCTTTCTCTCACGCTCTCTATCTCTCAATCACTCTATCACAATCTCCAATCTCCAACTATGTCCACCACCACACCACCGCTCCGCCCCATGGGCGCGGGCGATATTCTCGATCAGGCAATTCGCATCTATCGCCGCAATTTTGTTCCGCTGGTTAGCATCGTAGCGATCATTCATGTGCCCTTGATGCTGCTCCAAGTCCTGAGCGTCGTTTTGATGTTTCCGCTCTCCGGTACACCGTCGTCGCCTTTTGGCATTTCGGACGCGTCTAGTTTAAACAGCACATCCTTCTTGGCAGGTCAAGCTGTTACGTATCTCGCCGTTATTATCACAGCCATCGCGACGATTTTTCAAAATGCCGCGTTGGCGGCCTTTGTCTCGGAACGCTTTCTGGGACGTCCCAGTTCTGTCAGGCAGGCGTACGGTCGCGCGTTCGGTCGGTGGCTCTCGCTCTCGATCGCGGCGGTGCTCATCTTTTTGGCGAATCTCGTGCTGGTCATCGTTTTGGTCGGATTCATTCTGATTCCTCTGCTTGGGATTGGCGCGTTGGGCTCGAGCTCGAGCAGCACCGCCTCTGCGCTGTTGGGTATATTTTATATCGCGCTTTGCTGCTTGCTGATTCCTGCGATCCTCGTCAGCATTTTTATTGACATCCGCTGGGTATTTTTCGAACAAGCCATCGTGTTGGAAAATTACAACAGCACCGGCGGCTTGGGGCGCAGTTGGAAATTAGTCAAAGGCACGTTCTGGCGCGTGCTGGGGATGGTGTTTGTGCTCGCGCTGATGGTGTCGCTCTTTAGCGCCGGACCGGTTTATCTAATCACCATCCTCGCATTCCTCTTGCCAACTCCCGGACTCGCTCTTATTCTCAATCCGATCATTCAATCGCTGGTCGTCATCGTCATGACCCCACTGCAATTCGCGGCGCTCACCATTTTGTATTACGACTTGCGCATTCGCAAAGAGGGTTTTGATTTGCAGGTGCAGATGCAAGGTTTACCGGACCCGACGGCAGGTCCACAAAGCGAGCCGCCGCGCATCGAGCCGCCAACCTCTCCACCAGCCCAAGCACAACCGCCGGAAGCGCCGTTGGATCTACCGTCGCTTTATTCGCGCGACGATTATTTGCAAAAATGAAACGTGTTCTTGTCACTTGGCTCATTTTTGCAACGCTCGTTTTCGCGCCCGGCGTCGCCGCGCAAGGTCCCGTTTCTTGGGATGACTATCGCCGCGCGGTCGAACAATCCCTCGCGCGCGTCCAGCAGGCGCACGCGCTCGCGCAAAATGAACGCGCGCCGTTGTTAAACCAAGCCGCCGCGACGTTAGAGCCTATTCGCGTCGTGCGGCTCGATTCAGGCGCGGACAGCGCGGTGGACAACAGCGTCCTCGTCGCGTTGATCCGCGATGCGAGTAAAACCGAAAACGCCATTGCGCGTTTGACCGCGCTGCGCGACGTTCTCGCCCAACCGCCCACGACCATCCATCCGAATGACCTAACCGCGCTGCAAAGCATTTTGAACCGCCCGCCTTTTGTTTCCGAAGCGAGCGGATTGCCTGCCTGGCTCCAAGACATCCTGCGGCGTATCAGCGATTTTTTCGACCGCCTTTTGAACAATACCGCGCGGGGCATTTTCGAATGGCGCGACCTCATCGTTTTGGTCGGCATCCTTTTGGTCCTGGCGGTGTTGGCTTACTTTGTTCGCAATCTGCGCCGCAATCTGGTGCAAGAAGAAGCGCTCGCCGCGCTGGCAAAAGAACACGACGCGCGGACGCCGGGCGAAGCCTTCAACAACGCGCAGCAATTTATCAATCAAGGCGACTATCGCAGCGCGGTGCGCCAACTGTATCTCGCCACGCTGCTGCTGCTCGACCAACGCGGCAAATTGAAATACGATCCAACATTAACAAATCGCGAGTACCTGCACCAAACCTATACCGACCCGCGCACCACCGCCGCGCTCACGCCCATTGTCGAAACGTTCGATCGCACCTGGTACGGTTTTGAGCCGATCACGCCTCAGGAATTTGACGCGTATCGCGCACGCGTCGAGCAGGTCAAAGAGTTATGAAACGTTTACCCCTGATTGTTATAGCGCAGTTGGACTGCGCGTCGTAAACGGCAGTGTGTTGCTTTTTAACACAAGCAACTTGCCTTCTGACGGTTTGGAGTTATGAAACGCTTTCGCCCGTCTCGTGAGGTATTCTTTCTCGCCGCGCTGCTTTTATTGCTTGCCGGCTTTAGCGCGTTCATCGCCATTCGTCAAGCGCAGATCGAAGAAGCAGAGCAAGTGTTCGTCCGCTATTCTTCGCATTCGGCGCGCGACGATGGCACGCTCGCGCTGTACGAGTGGGCGAGCACGCTCGGTTATCGTTCGCAGCGCATCGAAAACACCGCGTTCCGCGTCGGCGATCAAGTGAAATTGCTTTTCGTGTTCGCGCCGAGCGAAACGATTGAAAGCGGCGAAGCGCGTTATCTGCTGCAATGGGTCGAGCGCGGCAACACGCTGTTTGCGGCGGACAATGGCTCGATCATCACTAACGGATTATTTCGCGCGTTGGAGGTCAAGACCGATGCTTTGAAAACAAGCGTCGAGCGCGTGACCTTGACGCAGCCGCTTGCCGACGCGACGATTCAAGAATTGCGCGTGGGGACCATCTTTTCGGGTTTGGACACAAAACGCAGCGATGTAGTGGAATACATTCGCGCGGACAAACCCCTGCTGCTGCGCATTCCGCATGGCAGAGGCACGATTTGGATTGCGTCCGCGCCCGCGCTCTTGTCCAACGAAAATTTACGCCATGCCGACAATGCCAAATTTGCGCGCGCGATTTTGGCAAGCGCGCCCAGCGGCAGCGCCATCGCCTTTGACGAATATCATCTCGGTTTCAAACCGGAAAGCGAAAATTCGCTTTTGAACGCGATTTACAATACGCCGTGGGGCTGGGGTCTGCTGTTCACGGGATTGATCTTGTTTGGTTATCTCGTCGTCAATGGACAACGCTTTGGGCGCACCGTTCCCGTGCAACGCACGCTGGCGCGCCGCACCCCGAGCGAGTACGTCATTTCAATGGCAAATCTGTTTCGCCGCGCCAACAAACGCGGCATGGTGTTGCAGCACTATCGTCATGCGCTCAAGCGGCGTCTCGGTCGCCCGTTCCACCTCAGTCCCGATGTGTCCGACGATCACTATGTCGAACTCATCACGCGGATGCGTCCCGAAATGGACCGCGCTGCACTCGTGCGCATCTTGAACGGCTTGCGCCGCACCGATGCCACCGAAGCCGATTTGGTCAAGACGGTGGAGCAAGCAGTCACTTTTGGGAAACGCGCGGGTAAGAAATAGAAATTCGAAATTAGAAATTAGAATTTAGAATTTAGAAATTCAAAACGCAAATCGCATATCGCATATCGCACTTGACCATCCGACTCTCCGACGAACCGACCATCCGACTCTCCGACCATCCGACTCACCGACCATCCGACCATCTGACTCTCCGACCACCCGACCAACCGACTCACCAATCTCCAATCTCTAATTTCCAACTTCCAACTTCCAACTTCCAACTTCCAACTTCCAACTTCCAACTTCCAACTTCCAACTTCCAAACCACCATGAATGTCCAGCAATCCTACCAAGCGCTCTCTGCCGAATCGAAAAAAGCCCTCGTCGGGCAAGATGAAATTTTCGCGCAAATGGTCATTGCGTTGTTTGTGCGCGGGCATGTTTTATTGGAAGGGGTGCCAGGCACAGCCAAAACGCTGGCGGCGAAAACGCTCGCGCATCTCGTCCGCGCCGAATTCAAACGCGTTCAATTCACGCCGGACTTGATGCCGTCCGATATCGTCGGCACGCAAGTGTTTGACGTCAACTCGAGCAAATTCTTTTTGAAACGCGGACCGGTCTTTGCCAACGTCGTGCTCGCCGATGAAATCAATCGCGCGCCCGCAAAAACGCAGGCG
>JACQWQ010000135.1 GCA_016209205.1 Chloroflexota bacterium | reverse complement strand
TTCCTCCCACCGCCGCGCCGCAGCCCACTGCCTTTGTCATTGACTTGCCGCCGTTCGACGGCGGACAAAATGTTTCGATCATCGCCGAAGGCACAGGCGTACGCATCCAGGCGGGTTACTCGGTGCTCGAAAACACGCAGATTGATCATGTGGACATGTCCATCATGGACGGCAACGGCAAGGTGATCGCCCAGCATCGCGAGAATAACGAACCGTACTGTTATCAAGGCGATACGGGCGGCAACTGCAATCTGTGGGATTTTGCGCAGCACGGAAACAAATGGCACAACGGCGCGCCCGCGCGCGAAGGATTGATTTTTGTGCGCGGCGTCGCGTACTCCAAGAATGGAAAAATTCGTGTGGACGAAGTGCCCTTCTGGTTGGACCCGTCGGGCAACGCGAATCCACCGCCCAACATTTTTGTCGGTTTGGAACAAACCGGACCGGGAAATACGGACGATGTATTGCAGGGCGCGTTGACGTTCGAAGTGAGCGTCGGCAACAGCAGCCCATTCAACATTGACCATGTGGACATGTACATTGTGAAATATGACGGCACGGTGCTGCACAAACAGACGGAACGTAATCCGCCCTATTGCGCGTTCGGCGATCAGAACAGTCAGTGCAACCCGTACGTGTTCAACCAACATGGAAACAAATGGCCCAACGGCGCGCATGTTTTTCCGACGATGGTGATTTTGCGCGCGATTGCGTATGCGGGCAATCAACCGCTCGCCGGGCTCGACCAGCCGATAGAAATTCGACCGTGACACAAAAACGCGCCGCAGATTTTTCTGCGACGCGTTTTTAACGCTTGCCCCATTCTTGAACCGGATTCCGCAAAACGCCAATCGGCGGGATTTCAATTTCCACGACATCGCCCTCGCGCAGCGCGCATTCTGGCGGGACGATGATGCCCGCGCCCGTGCACAACACGCTCGCCCCCGGCACCGGATTGTCGCACAAGAGATATTCGAGCAGTTCGTCAAACGTCCGTTTCAAAAGCGCGGTGGTGGAGGTTTCTTGAAAGATCGTTTCGCTCTGGCGCACGACGCGGCAGTGAATCTCGACCTCGTACGGATTCGGCAGTTCGTCGGGCGTGACGATGCTGGGACCCAACGCACATGCGCCGCGAAAAATTTTCGACTGCGGCAAATAGAGGGGATTTTCGCGCTCAATGTCCCACGCGCTCACGTCGTTCGCAATCGTAAACGCGACGATTTCGCCGCGATGTCCCAACACGAGCGCGAGTTCCGGTTCGGGCGCGGTGAAATGCGAATCGCGCCGCACCCCGAGCGGTTGATTCGGACCGACACAGCGCGTCGCCGTGGCTTTGAAAAAAATTTCGGGACGCGGCGCGCGGTGCGCTTGGTCGTAAATGGTTTCGTTCGTCTTGCTTACCTCGCTCGAACGAAATTCCGCGCTGCGTTGATACGTCACGCCCGCGCCCCACACTTCGGGCGGCAGCAGCGGTAGGGCGAGATGCGGCGCATACATATCGCGCGGTGTATCGAGTTCGCTCCAGGCGTACACGGCGCGCGGCTGCGCATTCAACACCTGCTCCACAAATTCCGCCAGCGTGAATCCGCCCGCCGCGGCGTTCTCGATAAAATCATTGGTGCTTTTCAGACCGACGTCGGGCATTGTAATATCAATGACATTTTCGTTGCGCACCAGCCCCACGCGATAGCCCAGATTCGGGCGCCAGAATTGAACGAGTTTCACGGGGGGAATTGTAACAAAAAGACGCGAGAAAAAATAGTGGGGGGCGCGTCTGGAATTTATTTCGCCCAACTCAACATGCGTTCACCTTGATAGCTATAGTTGAGCGAAATTTGGTCGCTCACATTTTTCAGCACTTGCTGTACGTTCGAGCCATCTGCGTTCATCGTGAACAATTCCCATTTGCTCAAACCACCAGTGGTTTGGTTGCGATCCGAGAGGAACAAAATTTTTGTGCCGTCGGGTGACCACACGGGCGCGACGTTGTTCGCGTGCGTGAAATCGAGATTGTTCAAACTCGTGAGCAAGTGACGATGCGGATGTATTCCATCCGACGAGCCGTCCGCATTCGCAATCGCGATTTGCCACGTCGGCGGCTGCGCGACCATGAGGACGATATATTTGCCGTCGGGCGAATACTGCGGCGACAAAATTTTCAGCGGGTCGTACGTGCCGACGCCGGGACGCAGGTCGCCGATGATCGGCTCGAACGAAGGCGTTTCGTCAGTCGAGGTTACGATGACGCCAATCGCTTTGTCGTTGTACGCGATTTTGGTCGCGTCGCTAGGATTCCACGTCGGCGTGAACGCGTGATTCGTCGTGGGCACATCGCCGTATGCGCCATCGCTTGCATCCAGCAAACCGAGTTTCCACTGGGATTCTACCGGCACGTCAAAGCAGCGCGCGCCAAAACAAATCGTCCCCCCCCCCTTGAGCGCGGTCTGACGCGCAAACACCAACTGCGCGTCGTCCGGACTCCAATCGGGTGAACGCGGTTCGCTCGTCGCGTACAACAAGCGTTCGTGCGGATGTATTCCATCCGATGACCCATCCGCGTTGACGGTGAAAATGCCTGCGGTCGGGCCTTGACGCGCGAGCGCGATGAGAGTGCCCGCGTGATTCCACTGCGGGTCCATGCCGAAACTCACGCGCCGCAGATTGGTCCCGTCACCGTTCACCGTGTAAAGATTCCCGCCTTGCGCGTCGAGAAACGCGAGTTTGCCCGCGATGCCCTTGCCGACAGGGGTATTGTGTGGGAATGGATTGGGGATGCTCGTCGGTCCCGGCGCAGTCGTTTGCTTACCGGTGGTGACATCTTCGCCGGTGGCGCGCACATTCACCGTCATTGGCGCGTCGCCGTCGTTGTACACGACCGCGTAGAATGTTCCGGGGAAATTGAATCGCCCGCTCCAGCCGAGGTCGTGATTCTGGACCGGACTGCCTTCGCCGATTTTTTTGAGCGACTCGCCGTCTTGCCACGCGGCGATGGCTTGCGGTGTGTAAATGTTCAAGCGCAGCGCGGACGCGTCGTTCGCATCCAGCGTAACGTTCACCTCTTTGTTCGTGCCGCCATAATCAAAGCGAAACCACAGCTCCGCATGGGGCGCGACCGTTTGCGCGGAACCGTCGGCATAGATGGCATCGCCGGGACCACCGCCTGCCGCCATGCTCACACCAACACCGAGAATCCACAAAACAACCAGCAATGCTGCAATACGAAACAGTTTCATTTGGGATTGAATTGACAGGATTAAGGCGATGTAACCATCGCAATTTACAGGATTGCGCCAAAAAAAATCCTGCAAATCCTGTTAATCCTGTCTAAAGCCGCTATTCGCCTGCGGGCGCCGCTGCGGTTTGCGCCGCTTCCTTTTGGGGTTGGCGGCGGAAACGCGCTTGTACGCTATCGAGAATCGCGTACGCGATTGGCACGAGCAGCAGCGTGAGCGCCGTCGAAGTAATCAAACCGCCGATCACGACGAGCGCCAACGGTTGACGGAAACTGCCGCCCGCGCCGAGTCCGAGCGCGACGGGCAGCGAACCAAGAATCAACGAAAGCGACGTCATCAGCACGGGACGCAAACGAATCGGACCTGCGGTGAGCAGCGCTTGATCGCGCGGCATTCCATCTCGGCGCAGTTTGTTGGCAAAGTCCACGAGCAGAATCGAGTTTTTGGTCACCAGCCCGAACAACATGATGATGCCGATCATCGCGGTCATGTCGAACGCGATACCCGTCAAAATCAACGCGAGAAACGCGCCGAGCAGTGAAAGCGGCAGCGCCAACATCATCACGAGCGGCTGGGTGAACGAACCGAACTGCGACGCCAACACCATGTAGACAAAGACGACCGACAACAGCAGTGACACGAGCAGTGACTCGAACGAAGTATTGAGTTGTTCAATCGTGCCGCTAAATTTCACAGTCACGCCTGGGGGCAGTTTCAGTTGATTGATGCGCGCTTGAATGTCATTCGCTACGGTCTGCTGCGCCCGCCCAATCACGTTCGCGCCAATCGTAATTTTCGGTTCGCGATTCAGGCGTTCGAGCGCGGTCGGACCAGAAGCATTCGAAAGCGTTGCAATGTTGCGCAGCGGCACCACTTGGCCGGTCGTCGTGAGCAGCGAGAGGTCGAGAATATCTTGCAACCGCGCGCGGTCTTCCGGTCGCAAACGCACCACGATGTCCGCTTCGCGTCCGGGGTCACGATAACGCGACGCAGTATCGCCATTCACCAGTGTGCGTACGGTCGCGCCGACTGCCGCCGTAGAAAGTCCGACGCGCGCCGCCTTTTCGCGATTCACGTCAATGTGCAGTTCCGGTTTCCCCGCTTGATAACTGCGTCCCAAGTCCACCACCCCCGGGACATCGCGAATCGCGTTCATGATTTGTTCCGACGCGACAATCAAATCTTCGGGCGAGCCGTTCGTCTGCAAGTTCATCTGAATCGTGCGACCGGTTACGCCGGTCCCGCCGCCGCCCATGGTGTTGGCGCCGAACGCGAGTCCGGGCACGGCCGCCAGTTTGGTGCGTAATTCCGTTTCTGCACGCGCGACCGCCGCCGCGTCTTGAAACTTGGCGATGAACCTTGCACGTTCGGGCGTGCTGGCGCCGCCGACGGTGACAAACACCGCTTCGACAGCGGGCAGCTCACGCAGGACGCGTTCCACTTCGCGGGCTTGCGCATCGGTCGTATTCAGCGGCGTACCGGGCGGCAGTGAAATTTCGATAGAGAGTGTATCTTGTCCGGTATTGGGCAAGAAAGAGAACTGCAACAACGGAATACAGGCGAGGATGCCGACCAAGATCAACGCGGCGATGCCAGCCGTGAGCCACTTGTGTGCAAGCGTCCAACCGAGCGTGCGGCGATAGAGACGATCGAGCCAACCGAGCGATGCGGCCGTTTCTTGGTCCAACTGCTGCGATTCCGTTTTGACATGTTCGAGCGTCGCTTTGGCTTGCCGCTGCTTGAACCAGTACGCCGAAAGCATCGGCGCGAGGGTGAACGCTTCAAACAATGAAATCAAGACGGCAGCAGTGACAGTCAGCCCGAATTGGTTAAAGATGCGTCCGATCAAACCCGAAACGAACGCGATGGGCAAAAACACGGAAACGACGGTGAGCGTCATCGCGAGCACGGACAGTGCCACTTCGTTCGTGCCGTTCAACGACGCGGTCTTGGGGTCTTGACCGCGTTCCATGTGACGGAAAATGTTTTCGCGTACGACAATCGCATCGTCAATCACCAGACCGACCGCGAGCGAAAGCGCGAGCAGCGTCACGAGATTCAGCGACATGTTCAAGAACGCCATCGCCGCAAAGGTGGCAATCATAATGACCGGCAAACCGATGACGGTGACGAGCGTGTTGCGCAGGTCGCGGAAAAAGAACAGCACGACGAGCGCGGCAAAGATGCCGCCCAAAATCAAATCGGTCAACGAATCCTCGACGGAGGTCTTGATGAATTCGGATTGGTCGCTCGCGACGACGATGTTGACGTCGGGATATTCTTTTTGCAGCTTGGCGATTTCGCTTTTGACGTTGTCGGCAACGGCGACGGTATTCGTGCCGGATTGTTTTTGCACCGAGATGCCGATACTGTCACCGCCGTTCAAACGGCTGTACGTGTCCACATCGGCGTAACCGTCCTGTACGGTTGCCACATCGCGCACGTACACGGGCACGCCGCGCGGCGTCGTGATGACGACGTTGCGGATTTCTTCGAGCGAGTGAAAATCGCCGGGCGTGCGCAGCAGGACCTCTTGCCCGTTGTCTTGCAAACGTCCGCCCGTCAAGCTCGCGTTGGCTTGCGCGATCGCGCCCGTCACTTGCGACGGCGCGATTCTGCGCGCGCGCAGCGCGTCGAGATTCAATTGCACCTGAATCTGCCGCTGCAAACCGCCCGTGACGCCGACTTGCGCCACGCCGTCAATGCGTTCGAGCCGCGCTTTGATTTTTTCGTCCACGAAACGCCGCAGTTCTTCTGGCGACATTTTGCCCGACGTATCGGTAACACCGAGCGCGAGAATCGCCATTGCGCCCAAATCAAAACGCTGCACAGTCGGACTCAATGCGTCGCGCGGGAACGTACCGCGAATCGCGTTGATTTTTTCTTGGACGTCTTGCGCCGCTTTTTGCGCGTCGGATTCGAGTGTGAATTCAATAATCACTACCGACAGATTCTCTTGCGAAGTCGCAGTGACCGTGTCCACACCATTCAACGCGCTGACCGCTTCTTCGATCGGTTTGGTGATGGAACGTTCGACATCCGACGCGCTTGCGCCCGGATACACCGTACTGATCGCGACGACGGGAATCGAGATATTGGGCAGCAGGTCCACGGGCAGCCGGGTGAAGCTCAACAACCCGACGACGACCAGTGCGACCATGATCATGGTGATAAACACCGGACTGTTGATGGAAAGCTTGGGTATGTTCATGGGTACATCATTCAATGATACTTGCGAATCGTTAGGGCGCGCTCGCGAACTGCACGGTGGCGCTCAG
>JACQWQ010000142.1 GCA_016209205.1 Chloroflexota bacterium | reverse complement strand
ACGTGCGCTTTGGCAATCGCGACGCGTTCGGTGTCGGCTTTTGCGCTCACGTCCACCATTTGCGCGCGCCCCTGCGCATCGAGATGGGTCAGCATACGCGCGGAATTATACAACAAAAGACCTGACGGGTCTTAACGTTGATGGTATAATTCACAACATCATGGCGAATCTCAAAACGTTAAGCGAACAGCCCGAACGAATTGTTTTGGGCAAAAGCGGCGCGAATGGTTTGGGCAATCTGATTGGACTGTTTATTTTTGCCGTCGTCGCATGTGTCGGCTTGAGCTCGTTCCTGGACGAAGGCGGCGAGAGCATTTCGATTGTCGTAATTGTCGCGCTCGTGATAGGTTTGGCGCTGCTGGCATCATTTCTCAACGCACTGAGCTCTACGCGGGTCGTGATTGACACGCGTCAACGCACGGCAGAGCGGACGGATTCATTTTTGTTCTTGCCGATGGGGCGGCGCGAAATGTCGTTCAACATCATTCGTGACGTGGCGGTGACAGTCCCGCGCAAGACGACGGAACAGATTCCCGCGCTGTTCCCGATTTGGCAAGTGCAGCTGCAAGCGGCGGATGGTTCTACGTTGGTAGTGAATGAGCGCGGCACGCACGGCGAGATGCAGACGTTGGCGCGAAAAATCGGCGCGATGTTGGATCGTCCGGTACGCGATGCTGGTGAGACACCAGCGCCCGCGTCGAGTCCGAGTTATACTCCGGCGTCGGTGGTTTCACAGTTGATGGAAAATCTCGGCGCGTTCGCGCAATCGGCGTCCACGCCGGTGTATCCGGGAACGTCGTCGAGTACGACGCCCGCCGCGTCGAGCGCGACCCCGCGTTTGCGTCAAGACGATGCCGAACGGAAACCCGCGCGCCCCAAGCCGCAGCCCCAAGTCAATCCTCCTGCGGCGACCGTCGAGCCGGTGGATTTGGGTGCGCCGTTTATGGATGTGCGCGCGGAGTTGGCAATGTCACAACCGGCGGCTGACACCCCTATGTTCAGTACGCCGCTCGTTTCATACAGTGCGCCGCCCGTTTTGGTCCTGCCCGCCATGCCTGCGTTTTCGTCGTTCGCGCCCGCAATGGATTTACCGGCGCTCCCCGCGCTGGGTAGCCCAATGACAATGGCTCTCCTAACGACCCCGGTTGGGCAAGAAATCAAAGAGGTAGAAATTAAAGTGCCAGCTTTGCCCAGCGCGCCAGCCGATGTCGAACGCGCGGCGCGGGACGGAGCCATCGGGCACTATCAAAAGGCGCGCCAATTCTATGCAACGCGTAATTTTCCGGCGGCGCAGGCGGCGTTTGAGCGCGCGCTGGAATTGGACCCGGGCAACGCGGCGGCGCTGAACGATCTCGGCATCCTGTTTTTTGAGCAAAATAAAATCGCCCAAGCCGAACGCGTGTTTCGTCAGACCATTGCCTTGGATCCGTTTTCGGCGCCGGGGCGCTACAATCTGGGCTTGACGTTGTGGCGACTGGGCAAGCGCAGCGAAGCATTCGAACAATTCAAACTCGGCGCGCGCCACGCGAGCCGGAATGACGCCAAGCATTTTGCAAACGCGCTGCGCGGGGTTCTGCACGCGCCGCTGGCGAGCCAAGCAACTTGAGGCAAGCGAATGACGATTCAAGCAGCGCCGCCGACGCTTCACGCTGCGTTCTCCAAGCCAGAGATTGTTGATCTGTTCCGCGCGCATTTACAGGCGCAGGGTTTGACGATTACACAAGTGGATGCCGCGCGCCCATGGGGCGCGTTTTTGCGCGTAGCGGACGCGGATGCGGATAAATTTATCGAGGCGTATTATCACGGCGTTCCGCTGCCCAAACACGCGCGCTCCTCCGAGCGCAGTCCAAAAATCTTGTTGGTTGCGCCGCACGCGCGCTTGTCGTGGCAGTATCACGACCGCCGCAGTGAAGTGTGGCGCGCCGTCAGTGGCCCGGTCGGCGTCTATGCCAGTCCCACCGACGCGCAGCCCGCAGCACTCATCACGCTCGACGTTGGACAAACGATCGAGGTGGCGCAGGGCACGCGCCATCGCCTCGTCGGTCTCGACGCCTGGGGCGCGGTGGCAGAGATTTGGATTCACACGGACCCCGCGCACCCGTCCGACGAAGACGATATTCATCGCGTGCAAGATGATTACGCGCGCGATTAAACCATATACGCAATGCGTGAAACGTCAAACGTGAAACGTAGTGACGAATTTATTCGTTCTGTGTTTGTGAAACGTGAAGCGTCAAACGTGAAACGTGTTGCGGAATACGAAAACTAAAATGAAATTTTCAGAACTTGTCGAATACCTATCCCAGCTCGAAGCGACGTCCAAGCGTTTGGAAATGACGCGTATTCTCGGCGATTTGTTCAAACACGCGGAGGCGGACGATATGTCCGCAATTGTGTATTTGACGCAAGAACGGCTCGCGCCGAATTACGAAGCGATTGAATTCGGCATGGGCGAGGCGTTGATTGCCCAAGCCGTCGCGCAGGCGACGAATACGCCGCTTGCCGAAGTAAAAAAAGCATACAAGGAAAAAGGGGATTACGGCATCGTCGTCGAGGAATTGAGCAAAGCGAAAAGCAAAAAGTTGCAAGTGGAAGAGGTGTTTGAAAAATTGCGCGAGATTGCGACGACGAGCGGCGAAGGTACGGTGGAAAAACGCGTCGGCTTGCTCGCGGACTTGTTGAAGCAGTCGAGTCCACGCGAGGCGCGTTATCTGCTGCGCGTGCCGATGGGACGTTTGCGGCTCGGCGTCGGCGATGTGACGGTGCTCGACGGTTTATCGTGGAGTGAAACGGGCGATAAAAGTTTGCGTCCCGCATTGGAACGTGGGTACAACATTACGAGCGATTTGGGTCTTGTGGCGACGACGTTCAAAAAGGGCGGCATCAAAGCGGTCAACAAATTGAAAATCAGCGTCGGGCGACCGATTCGCATGGAGCTCGCGGAACGCGCGAAAAGCGCGGACGAAATTATTACGCGTATGGGCGAGTGCGCGCTGGAACCAAAAGTGGACGGCTTTCGCGTGCAGGCGCACAAGGACGGCGACACGGTGCGTCTGTTTTCGCGCAATCTGGAAGAAACGACGCCGATGTTTCCCGATGTCGCGGATGCGGTGCGCCAACAGGTCAAGGCGCACAAAGCGATTCTCGAAGGCGAAGCGATTGCGTTCGATCCCGACACGGGTGATTTTCTGCCGTTTCAAGAGACGAGTCAGCGCCGACGCAAATACGGCATTGATGAAATGACACAATCACACCCGTTGAAATTGCTTGCGTTTGATGTGTTGTGGATTGACGGACAAGATGTGACCGGCGTGCCGTACAAAGAACGTCACGAAAAATTGGGCGCGCTCATTTCCGAAGGTCCCGGCATTCAACTCATCGAACAGATTTACGTGAATGAGCCGAAAGCGATTGATGAATTTTTCACTGCGAAAATCGAAGCGGGGCTTGAAGGCATCATGGCGAAGCGACCCGATTCGACGTATCAAGCGGGCGCGCGCAATTTCAATTGGATGAAATTCAAACGCGCGTATCAGGGGCATTTGCGCGATACGGTGGATGTGGTCGTGATCGGTTATTTGCGCGGGCGCGGGCAGCGCGCGAAATTTGGCATCGGCGCGCTGTTGTGCGCAGTGTATGACGCCAAGAACGACCGCTTTCGCAGCGTCGCCAAAGTCGGTTCGGGGCTGACGGAATTGGAATGGGCGGCGTACCGCGAAAAATTGGACGCGATCGCGCTGCCGCACAAACACGCGCGGGTGGATTCCAACATGACGCCCGATGTGTGGATCGAACCGAAATTGGTGATGGAAGTCCAAGCCGACGAAATCACGCGCAGCCAAATTCACGCGACGGGCATGTACGACGATGAAGCGGGCTACGCGCTGCGTTTCCCGCGCGTGGTGAATCCCGACCGCGAGGATAAATCACCCGAAGACGCGACGACGGAGCAGGAGATTATGGCGATGTTTGAAAAACAGAGTCGGACGGAAGTGAAGGAATGAAATTTCAAGTTGGGGAACAAAGAGATGAAACAATTTTTACTTGACTTTTGCACCGCAATCGAGTAAAGTAATCTTGCGTCTGGGATGAGTCGCCGCGCGTCTCATCTTGGGGCTTTTAGCCCCAAACCCAGTCGCTTTTTTCATGTCAATTGGAGGGCATGTGTATCTTTGTTATGTAGATGAATCTGGAACACCTGATATACCGGGCAATACATCGCACTATGTCCTTGCCGGCGTAGCCATTCCGGTTCAGTTTTGGAGAGATTGCGATAGAGTCATTGATAGCATAAAAGCCAAGTACGATCTGGCGGACCAGGAGATTCAGACCTTACAAGAGCGGCGCGCGTTGGTTCGCGATGTTGCCCAAGCGTTGGCGAGTTGGGGCTTTGCGCGATTGTTTGCCGAATGTGTAGACAAGATACATTTTGACCCAACGCGCGCTCCGAAAACTATAGATGAGCAAGCGTTCGAGCAGATTGTTTCACGCTTTGAGCAATATCTTGCCGCCATCAATCAGAATGCGACCCAGAAAAACTTTGGTCTCTTGATTCACGATAACAATGAGACGGTGGCGAAAAAACATACGCTCTTGATGAAGCGTTTCCACAAAGGCGGCACTCTCTGGATAAATCTTCAGAACATCATTGAGACCCCGCTCTTTGTCAACAGCGAGTTGACTGCGATGGTACAACTTGCCGATTTGTGCGGTTTTGCGCTGCGACGCTATCTTGAGAATCAAGAAGAAGAATTATTCAATCTGGTTTTCAAACGCGCTGACCGCAGAGGAGAAACTGTTGTGGGTGTTCGGCACTTTACGCGCGCAGTATGCGCCTGTAAAATCTGTAATGCTCATCGTCGAGCGCCGAGTCCGGGATGAATCATCAAAGCACGCGACGCCGGACCAAGAGATTATGGCGACGTTTGAAAAGCAGAGCAAGACGGCGGTAAAGGATTGAGGAGGTAAAGATGGAAATTCACGAATTGGTCATCGAGATGAAATTGCTCGAACGCCGTTTGACGCTGTATGAAGAAAAGTACGGCATCCTGAGCGAGGATTTTTATTCTGCGTTGATGTCGGGACAACTCGCGGAATATGATGCGTTCGACGAAACACGCGCCGATTTCAGCCGCTGGAAAGGCATTTATGAGACATGGCAGCGGCGTAAGCAAGCATATCGTCAAAAATTGCAAGAGCGCAAATTGAATCAAGTGCTGCGCGTGCAGCCCGCGTATTGATATGGCGAATCCACTCGAGTCGCTCACAGCATATAGCGAGTTTATTGCGGAATGGGTTCATCAGCCGAACATCAAGCATCATCGTGTTCCTGCGCCCAATATCAGTTTTGAAAAGCCAAATCTGCCAGAGTTGATTCGTGAAATCGTGGCAATAGGTGGAAAATCGTAATCGCGCGAGCCAAAGACGGGACGACGGAGCAGGAAATTTTGGAGATGTTTGGAAAACAGAGTCGGACGGAAGTGAAGAAATAGTTTTTTGGTAATGCAACGACACCAACAAGGAGGCCAAGATGATTCGTCCAAGAACATTCTGCACGCGCGTACTCTCGCTTGTCGCACTTGCGCTCGTCGTCATGGTGGGCTGTCAGCAATCGAGCTGGCAGCAGCTTGCCAAACCACCGGACAAGCCGATTCAGATTGTCAGTACCGTCGGCGGGGTGCGCGTGCAAACGGAATCGGGCGCGTTCTATTTGTGCGCAGCTCAGGAATGTCAGCCCGTAACTTTTACCTTGCCTGCGGCAGGTGTGTCGCGCGTTTTCACGACTCTGTTTTATCAAGATAAAGACCAGCTCATCGTTCAAGGCAAGGACGGGCGCATTTATGTTTGTAGGTTCGACGGGTGCGAGCCGAAAGATTGGCTGGTACCGGATGGAAATATTGTTGCCGCGTATTACGGCGGGACCGTCAAGGGCGGATATTTTTTGATTGCGGATGGAAATACAGCGCAAGCGGATTTTTGCGACGCAGCGAAATGCGGTCCCGGGATTCTCGACGGCGTACGATTTGCTGCGCCGCTGTCCCAAACGCCGCCGCTCCCGCCCGGGCGCGTGCGCGAGCGTTTTGTGTTGGACTATAGCCCTCCCGAAGGCAGCGGGCAATCACAGCTTCTGCTGATGGAAGATGGGACGCTGTGGAGTTGGCATGGCACCAAGCAATAAGCAGACGCGGAGTGAGGTGAAGGAGTAGTAGCCGCTTTGATGAACGTTTATCGTACTGATTCAAACCAAATTCAAATCTATAACGACGACGCGATGAATCTCTATGAACAATGGGATTCACCGATTGTCATTGTTTGCGATGGTCCTTACGGCGTCAAAGGATTCAAGGGGGATTTATACACGCCGGAAGGATTGGATGAATGGTACGAACCGCATATCGCTAAATGGACCGAAAAGTCAGGTCCACAGACCACACTTTGGTTTTGGGGGATCGAACGCGGCTGGGTCAAAGTACATCCTGTTCTGGAGCGTTATGGTTGGGAATTTCGCGCGTGCAATGTTTGGGATAAAGGGATCGAACACATTGCAGGAAACTCGAATACGAAATCGTTGCGTCAATTACCCGTCGTTACCGAAATTTGTGTACAGTACGTCAAAAAGCCGCTCTTTAGAGTCAATGGTGAGACCATGTCAATGAAGGACTGGCTGCGGCACGAGTGGAAGCGAACGGGGTTGCCGTTTGCCAAAACGAATGAAGCGGCTGAAGTGGAGAATGCCGCAACGCGCAAATGGTTCACAGACGACTGGCTTTGGTATATGCCACCGGCGGAAGCGTTTGAAAAACTGGTAGCGTATGCCAACCAACATGGCGCGCCCCAAGGGCGTCCATACTTTTCGGTGGATGGCACGCATCCACTGACAAAACAAGAATGGGAAAAACAGCGCGCGAAATTTTATTGTCCGATGGGCATTACGAATGTTTGGCGGCAATCTCCCCTCAACGGCTCTGAACGGCTCAAGAAGGGAACAAAAGCGATTCACCTAAATCAAAAGCCGCTCAAATTTACGCGGTTGGTTATTGAAATGTCGTCCGACAAAGGGGATTTGGTGTGGGAGCCGTTTGCGGGGTTGGGCACGGGGGCAATTGCAGCACATCAGCTGAAACGCAGGTACGTGGGCGCAGAAATCAATGCGGATGTTTTTGGGGAAGCCGTCAAGCGTTTCCAGACTCATCTAGCGCAGCCGACGCTTGATTTGTAACAGTTGGTTCAATCCTTCGTTCGTCCGAAGGCGTTGCTTTGCCCAAGCTTCAATCGTAAAACCAAAAAACTCCATTCGCAGGGTTTTTGCCTTGAATGTCTCCAACTCGCTGTGACGGATCCGATCTATTTTTGAAAAGTTCGTATCAATGCGATACGGATATTGGCTCAGCAATTGCTTGAGCTGTTTTTGGTAGTCGGGCGAGTACGAATATTCCGTGCCACGCCCACCCCATCTCGCTACCTGGCGTTGGGCTTGCCGCAATTGTTTTGGCGTGCCTTGAAATTTGTACCCAATGACATTGGTCTGTTGCAGATTGGCTGTGCGATTGCGCGTATCTTCCGGTTCAAGAATGATATAGTCAGGCGGATTGTGATAATGGGCATCGCGCGCTTTCGCCAAACTGGACGCGGTGCATGTAAAAACGCCGACGAGCTTTGGCTTTCCATACAATAAATATTCTGGTAGCCATGCGACGATAGCTACGCGCGTTTGTTCCTCCACAAAATGAATCTGTGAATCCCGAAACCGCGCCGTCATTTCTGTCGCCAAGGGAAACCAAGTCTTGACTTCGACTCCGGGTTTGATAGGTTGGTTCCAATTGAAAACGGTATCGGGAAAGCCGGGGTCTCGTCTTGCCCACGTTCCCCGATACGCTGACCAGTCTTGTTTGTTGAGTTCGCTGACAATCGCATACTCAAGCATGTTTCCAATCAAGGGCGACAATTTGGAGATAACCTGTGCTAAATGGCGTGCATACTCCAAATCGGGTGGTTTGGAGACAGCAAGCACGTCCAAAACTTGTCCATCCAGGTTTTGGATTAGACTGGTCGCTTGATTGAGAATCCTTTCAATCTCGCTTGAATACGTAGTCATTACTCTCGTCCGAAAAGTTCTTTGAGTTTTACGTGGAGCGCGTCTGCAATCAGCATGGCTTGAATGTCTGTGACTTGGCGTTCTCCGCGTTCGATCTTGGAAATCAAAAATCGGTCTACCTCCCATCCTTCCGTGGTGAGACGAATTGCAAGTTGTTCCTGCGTGATTTGTTTGCGCTCGCGGATTTGTTTGAGATTTTTGCCAATCGCGTTCATGGTGGTTCTGGGCTATTGTAGAAAAACATATCGTTGACTTGTGACCGCTAGTAGTCACAACAAAAAACTCCTTTTCAAGTACAAGGAGCGATACAAAACGGTGAAATGTCCAAAATCCAAATTGATTTATCCCGTGCTACGCCCCTTCTGCAACCCAAACCCATCGCGCTGGTCACCGCGAAACACAAAGGCAAAGCGCGTGCGATGCCGTAACACTTGATGACAAATCTCTCGCTCTTTCCAGACCTCGTCGTTGATTGTCCGCCGACAGAAGGAATAAAGTACGCGGGCTCCAAACTGCGGCTCTTGCCGTATATTCTGCAATTGACGCACAAAGTAAAACCGACAACGGTTTTGGATGGGTTCGCGGGAACAACGCGCGTGTCGCAAGCGTTGGCAAAATCAGGTTATCGCGTCATTGCGAATGATGTTGCGGTTTGGTCGCGCGTCTTTGGTTTGTGTTATTTGAAAAATAAGCGTGAGCGAAACTATTATCAAGAATTGATTGATCATTTGAACGCGCTGCCGGGCAATGATGGCTGGTTCACAGAACATTACGGTGGTTCTCCAAATGACGGCGCGTCGTCGAAAACGAATGGCTTGAAAAAACCCTTTCAAATTCACAACACGCGCAAACTGGATGCCATTCGTGAAGAAATTGATCGCATGAACTTGGATGAAATCGAAAAGGCAGTTTTGTTGACGAGCTTGATTTTGGCGCTCGACCAAGTGGACAGCACGTTGGGGCATTATGCTTCCTATCTGAACGATTGGTCGCCGCGTTCTTACAATACTTTCAAGCTCACTGTGCCAATGATTTTTACTTCTGAGCAAGAACATCAGGTCTGGCAGGGGAATATTTTCGACCTTCTCGATCATGTCCACGTGGATTTGGCGTATTTTGATCCACCCTACGGCTCAAACAATGAAAAGATGCCGCCCTCGCGCGTGCGGTATGCGGCTTATTATCATTTGTGGACAACGGTTTGTTTGAATGATCGCCCCAAACTTTTCGGCAAAGCGATGCGCCGCGCCGATTCGTCGGACATGCTCGCGGCTTCGGTCTTTGAAGAATTTCGCCAGAACGACGCGGGCAAATTTATTGCCACAGAGGCGATACGAACATTGATTGCGCGCACCAACGCCCGGTATATTTTGCTGTCCTACAGTTCGGGAGGGCGCGCAACCGCCCAGGAATTGGATAATATCTTGTCCGAGGCAGGGCGCGTGATTGAATTTGTCCAGGTGGATTACAAACGCAATGTGATGGCAAACATGCGCTGGACGCACGAATGGGTACGCGAGAATGAAAGGGAGAATTTTGAATACTTGTTTCTGTTGGAAAAATAATACTGTATCCTTCGCCAGACAGCCGATAGAGCTCGACATGTGAAACCGAAATCGTCCGTACCTGTAAAGCAACTGGAACGAGACGCCCCCACTTGGCGCAAAACTACGCCGCGCGCGGAAGCGTCTCGTTTTCTATTTCCCCAAACCTTCCCCGTACCGCTGACCGCGCTCATCGGACGCGAACGCGAGCTCGGCGCGCTGAAACGACGATTCAAAAAAACGCGCCTGCTCACGCTCACCGGCGCCGGTGGCAGCGGCAAGACGCGTCTGGCGCTTGAATTGGCAGCGTCGCTCGCCGCGCAGTTTTCCGATGGCCTATTCTGGGTCGAACTCGCGCCGCTTGCCGATGCCGCGCTGGTGCCCTACACGCTTGCCGCCGCGTTAGGCGTGCGCGAGAAGGGCGGACAATCCCTCGACGCCGCGCTTGCAAATTTCTTAAAGCCGCGCCAACTCTTGCTCGTTCTCGACAACTGCGAACATCTCATTGACGGGTGCGCGCACTGGAGCGCGCAAATTCTCCAAGCATGTCCGCGCGTGAAAATTTTGGCGACGAGTCGCGAGCGATTGGGAATTCTGGGCGAAAGTGTTTTTCCCGTTCCGCCGCTGGGCGTGGTTGCCGAAGGCGCGCAGAGAGAGAGTCGCGCGTTTCTGCGCGAGGTCGCCCATTCGTCCAGCGCGCAGTTGTTTGTCGAACGCGCGTCCGCGCTCGAGCTCGATTTTCAACTTGGGCGCGAGAATGCGACAGCGATTGTAGAGGTGTGCCGCCGTCTCGACGGCTTGCCGCTCGCGCTCGAATTGGCGGCGGCGCGCATTAGAGGCATGTCCGTTCACGAAATCGCGCAACGGCTGGAGGACCGTTTCGCGCTGTTGACCATGGCGAGCCGCACCGCGCCCGCGCGACATCAGACGCTGTACGCGGCGATGGATTGGAGTTACGCGCTGCTTTCCGTAGACGAACGCGCCTTGTTTCGCAACGTCGCGGTTTTTGCAGGCGGGTGGACGATGGACGCCGCCGAGAAATTGATGGCAGACCAGCCGCGCGTGAAACGACGGACGCTCGACTTGTTGGCGCGCTTGGTGGATTGTTCCCTCGTCGTCAAGCAAGAAAAAAATAACGCGACGCGTTACGCGATGCTCGAAACTATTCGCGCGTACGCGTGGGCGCGCGCGCGGGAGGCGGACGAAGCAGACGCGCTGCGCGATAAACAGCTGGATTATTTTTGCGCGTGGGTCGAAACGAACACGCCGCGCCTTATCGGAAGGGAGGCGGCGCGGTGGACGACTGAAATTGAAAGTGAGCTGGACAATCTGCGCGCGGCGTTGGAATGGTCGCTGCATGACGAAAACGCGACCGCGCGCATTGAAAAGGGTTTGCGACTGGCAGGCGCGTTGGGCGTGTTTTGGATTCGACGCGGGTATTTTAGCGAAGCAAATCGTTGGCTGACGCGGCTGCTCGCCGTGGGCGCGCGTTGTGCGCCTGCCGCGCGCGTTCAGCCGCTGGAGGCAGCAGCGGCGATTGCTATCGAGTGCGGTGAGATGGCGCGCGGCGTAGAGTTGGCGCAAGCGTGTTGGGACGCGGCAAAAGAATTGGACGACGCGCGCATGATGGGCTGGGCATTGTGCCATTTGGGAATGGCGGCGCACCATCGCGGCGAACGCGCGCAAGCAGTCAAGTGGCTGCAAGAAGCCGTTGATTTGCTGCGCGCTGTCAAGGACGCGTGGGGTTCTGTGCTTGCCTCGCTGTGGCTCGCAGATACGCGCATGCGTTTGGGCGAACTCGACGCGGCGAAACCGTTGTGGGAAGGCGCGTTGGCGCAGGCGCGCGCCATTGGCGAAACGTGGGGACAGGGTTGGGCGCTCGGCGGCTTGGGCGATGTCGCGCGTTTGCAGGGCGATTTTGTGCAAGCGCGCGCGTATTTTACAGAGGCGCTTGCGCTGCATTACGAACTCGGCAATACGTCCGCGCTGCCGTACACGCTCGAAGCGTTGGCGAATCTCGCGGCGATGACGCGCGAACCAAAGCGCGCGGCGGAATTGTGGGGCGCGGGGGAGGCGCTGCGCCAAATCAATAACGAACCACTGCCGCCTTCGTACCGAAACGATTACGCGCCGCATGTTGCGTCCGCGCGCAAAGCATTAGGCGAACAGAAATTTCATGCTGCGTGGGTGCGGGGCGGCGCGTTGTCTCTGGCGCAAGTCGTCGCGCTGGCTTTGGGCAAAGGCGAACCCGCTGCATCCGCCCCAGCATCTTTTGAAAACGCACCGTTGGAAATGCTGACCGTACGTGAATTGGAAATCTTGCAGCTGCTCGCCGCGGGCTTGTCGAATCAACAAATCGCGCGCCAGCTCTCGATGACGGTCGGCACGGTGAAATGGCACGCGCATCAAATTTATTCCAAACTCGACGCGCCGAACCGCACCCGCGCGGTGGCGCGCGCCCGCGAATTGAATTTCCTCTAAAAATACCAGTGGTCAACGGATGAGAACGGATAAACGGATACACGCGCGTCCCTATCCGTTTATCCGTTCTCCCATCCGTTGGCAGCGCCTCCCCCACGCGCATCACCTTCTTTGAAGGAATTCCTTTGAACTGTTCCCCAACCTTTACCTATCTTTGGATAGGTGACACCCATAGTTCTCGCCTCTACAATACCCACAAGCCGCAACTCGCAAGACCCCAAGTGTTTTTCAACAAGGTTGCCTATCGAGTCGCCGCCTGCCCCAAAACACTTGGGGTCTCACAAGGAGGGAGCCATGTTAAACTCGCGCGTCCTTTTCATTCTGGCGATTTTGTTCTTGGGCATCCTCGCCGCGTGCGCGAATGTCACGCCCGCGCCGCTGATGCCAACCCCACAGCCCGCTGTCACACAACCCACTGCCGCGCCTCCAACCACCGCGCCCCTTCCGACAAAACCAGCGCCGACGAACGCGCAACCTGTTCCAACGGACAATCCACCCGCCGTAAACTTACCGCCGTTTGACCCCGCGCTCGCGCAAAAAATCGCGGGCAAGTACGCCAAAGAACTCTCAGACCAAGAGTTATCCGACGCGGGGGTGGGACGCAACGACCGCCTGTTCCTCAAAGCCAAATGGGAACTGGAATTGACGCCCGATGGGCGCGCGATTTTTTGGCAAGATACGGGGAGTTTCAAGTCGGTGGTCATGGAGGCGCCTTTTAGTTTGAGCGGCGACACACTTTTGCTTGGCACGGATAAGGGGGATTACGGCTGCTTTAACCTCGGCGTCATGGAAGGAAAATATCAGTGGAAGTTGGCGGGGAATGAATTAACCTTTACGACGATTCAGGACGAGTGCCCGCGTCATTTTCTAATGACCATCAAGCCGTGGATTAAGGTTGGCGCGGTATCTGGTAAGGGCGGGGTCACCCCGCCCCTACGCACCGCGCCGACGGTCATCGCGCAGCGCAGCGACAAAGAATGGACCTATGTCTCGATGGGTGACGGTTTTCAAGTGGCGGGACCCGTTACCCAAATCTTTGCCGAGTATCTCGAACAAGACCTCGGCGTCAAGGTCAAGCACAAACACTGGGGGACATTTGGCAAACCCAGACTCGTTATCCAAGTGCGTGATGACGCGAACTTGCGTCAAGCCCTGCAAGAGGCGGAAGTGATTACACTGAACTGGCAGCCCGCAGTGCTGGACGCGCCGGCGGCATGGTACAAGGATGGTACATGCGGCGGCGCAGACAATGAGGACTGTTGGCGCACGACAGTGGCAGCAGCGCAAGCGGATTGGGACGCGCTGCTCGACGAAATCACGAAACTGAAAAGCCCGCGCGACGCGCTCTTTCGCACGTACTATTTCGGTTCATGGCCCCTCTATGCTTACTATGACTATTACGGTGGTTCTGTGGGCGACGCGCAATTGGAGGTTGAGATTCGTTACATGCGCGCGATGGATGAATATACGACCAAGTCCGCGGCGGCGCGCGGCATTCCCGCCGTGAATCTGTTCGAGCTGTTTCAAAATTCGGACCCGCACAAAAAAGCGCCCGCCGAATATTTCAGCGACAAGCTGCACTTGAACAAACAGGGCAGCAAGGTCGTCGCGGATGGACTGCGCGCGTTGGGTTACGGCTATGCCGCGCAAGCCGCGCTGTCGAGTTCGATTGCAGGCACGTATGGCGCGGAATTTACGGCGCAAGAGCTGATGGCGGCGGGCTTTGGTTTTCAAGGCGCGTACCACGGGATGGGCAAATGGACGCTCGAATTGAAATCCTCCGGCGAGGTCGCGTACTGGCTCGACCAAGGGGATTTTCTTTCACTGATGTTTGAAGGCGAATACCGTCTCGCGGGCGACACCATCAGCTTTGGCAAAGAAAAAGGGTGGGCGGGTTTTGCGGGCTGCACCGAACGCGGTTACGGCGACCGCATCTATCGCTGGCAGATGCAAAACGATGGATTGACGTTTGCGCGCGTGGACGATGAATGTGACCCCCAAAATATTCTCACCGTCAAGCCGTGGCAAAAGGTTGACCCCGCGGCGCTCAAATTTGTCGCGCAGACGCCCGAAGCCAAACCGATTGATTACCGTTTTACGTTTGAGAACGACCGATGCAAACTCGAGTCGTCGCCGCAGAGCGCGTCCACACCCATCCGCGTGCGCGTCGCCGTCACGAATTCGACCGACAAGAATTATCAGGTCATCATCCTGACGCTCAAACCCAATGCAACGCGCGCGGAACTTGAAGCGTGGACGCAGGATGCGCTCCCGCCGATGGTCGAACGCACCGTGCTGTTTTTGAATCCGCGCCGCAATCGCCAAGAGGTGTGGGTTGTCCCGCTCGAAGCGGGACAAGAAAATTATTTTCTGTGCGCCCAAGACCGAAAAATTCTGTCCGCGCCGCTCGTGCTCCAAGCGCCAAAATAAATCTCGACCGTTGTAGGAGTACAACTCTTGCAAGAACATGCGCGCCAAAATAAATGTTGTCCGTTGCAGGAATACAACTCCTGCAAGAACATGAAGAGGAGGTAACGAAATGCACAGGTTTGTCATGCTCGTCGTCGCTGCCGCGATGTTGTTTGTGCTGGCGACACCAGTGGGAGCTACGCCACCGTCAGATGTGAGAATCGAGGTCGAAGCCACCTGTCCGGAGAATCAGTCGTGCTCCTATGGTCCGTTCAATGCCTCGGGACCGTCAGTTGATGCAGGTCTCATTTGCTCGCGCGGAGAGATGCGCGATATCATGGGACAGGCATCCGGGTACCATAGTGGCTCACGTATAAACTTTCACATCCGCAAGCTGTTCACCTGCGAGGACGGGAGCGGGAGCTTTACTCTGAACCTCCAGGTGCGCCTCAAGTTCTTTCCCTTCTCGGATGTGGGCGACTGGAACGTACTCGAGGGCACCAAGGGCTATGCCAAGCTCCACGGCAGCGGAAAACTGGAAGGGGTCCTTGTCTCCGTGACCGAAACCGAGACCGAGATCCTGGACATTTACACCGGGCAGATTCACGTGGACTGAGCGGGTCGGCGATAGCATAAGGTTCGCCGCTCACAGACAAGCAAGCTCCCTCCCTTTCCCTCTCTCAACTCCAAGACCCTTTCGTGTCTGACACAGTACATCACAATTTGTCATTGCGAGCCGTCTTTGCGAAGCAATCTCAACGCGAATCAAAGGGAGATTGCTTCGTCGCAAAAACCGCTCCTCGCAAAGACAGCCCAATCTGTGATGTACTGTGACAGACTGCAAGGGTCTTTTTGGTTTTGTTCATTTCTGCGCGGGCGCGTATGATGAACTTGCGAGGTTCCCAAGAACCTCGAAGTTTTTTTTTGCAGGGCGTGGAGGTTTGCGGGAGCTGGGATGGTGAGGTTCGTGTGCGGAATCGGCAAATGTGTGTATAATTTTCCCGACCGTGTCCAAGATTGAGATTGACCTCGCGCGCGCGAGCCGACTCCTCCAACCGGGACCCATCGCCCTCGTCACCGCGAAACACAAGAACAAGGCGAACGTGATGGTTGCCGCGTGGGTGACGAATGTCAGCAACGACCCGCCGATGGTCGCGCTCGCGGTGCATCCCGCGCGGTTCACGCACGATTTGATCCAAAAGAGCGGGCAATTCGCGCTGAACATTCCGCCGCGCCCACGCGCAGAACAGGTGAAAAAAATCGGCGAGGTATCGGGCGCGGATATAGATAAATTCGTTTTGACGAAATTGAATTTATACGAAGCGAAACAGGTGAACGCGCCGCTCATCGTCGAGTGCATCGGACATCTCGAGTGCGGCGTGGTAGATACAATCCGCGCCGGAAATCACATCCTGTTCCTTGCCGAAATCGTCGCGGCGTCGGCGGACGAACTCGCGTTTGACGGCGAACGGTGGACGCTCGCGGACGAAAGTGTGAAACCGCTGCATCATCTCGGTGGAAATTGGTATGCGATGTTGGAAGGGACAATCTCGGTGTAAGAGCCTGGAGGGAACTAAAGGAAATACAGGAAATCACTGTTCCCGTATTTCCCTCATTTCCCTATTTTCTCATTCTCCCGTCAAATTCAATCCCACCGCGCCGATGACGATGAGCGCGATAAACAAAAATCTCGCCCAGGTTATGCTTTCACCCAAAAAGAGAATGCTGATGAGCACGATGAGTGCAGTGCCGAGTCCTGACCAAATCGCATAGGCGACGCTCACGTCAATTTTGTTGAGCGAAAGCGCGAGCAGTCCGAGACTGATCAAGTACAAGACCATCGAGCCGACGGCGGGCACAAGATTGCGCATGCCATCGGAAAGTTTCAGAAGGGATGTACCCGCGACCTCGACGAGGATTGCGAACAACAAAAGTATCCATTCCATGGTTTATGCTCCTTGAGTATACTGCGATGAATTGCGAGATGACGAAATTTTCCCCAAAACGTTCTGTGTTCCGCTACATTATATCAAGTGTGCTCCTGTTGGTGACGCTTGGTTTGTTCGGCTGCGCCGCCGCGCAAACGTATACCGTGCAGCCCGGTGATTCACTACCCGACATTGCGCTCAAGTACGATGTGACCTTGAGCGATTTGATCGCGGCGAATCAGGATCGTTATCCCGCGCTGGCGGTAGACCCGGAAAATCCAGCGCCGGGTACCGAGCTGGTCATTCCGAACACCGGCGATGCCGGCATTGACAAGTGGTTCGGACGCCTGGCGCAAGCGGCCAGCCCGCCGATTACGCCCGCGCCGAACGTGCCTGCCGCGCCGAATGAAAAGATCAACGCGGTGGTGCAGTTGATTCAACGCGGCATCAATCACGAACGCGCGACGCGCAACCTGCCGCAGCTCGTGTTCGATGCGCGGCTGGCGGAAATCGCCCAGGCGCGCGGCAACGATATGATTCGCCGCGCGTATTTTTCACATCAAGACCCGGAACGCGACAGTGTGGTATTTCAGGATTTGATTCGCGCCAAGCAATACCGCTTTTTATTTGCAGGCGAAAATATCGCCGAAATCAAGAATCAAGGTTCCCTCGTCCCGACGGGTTTGACGGTGTA
This sequence comes from Chloroflexota bacterium, assembly GCA_016209205.1. Lineage (GTDB taxonomy): Bacteria > Chloroflexota > Anaerolineae > UBA4142 > SHND01 > SHND01. Next base: position 18,297 of record JACQWQ010000142.1, on the reverse strand, counting down.
CGCGCGTTACGGCGCGAGTGAGATCGCCAACCAGTTTGTGATCGGTTGGATCAACAGCGCCGAACATCGCGAAAATATCCTCAACCCGCATTTTCGCAAGACCGGCATCGCGCTCGGCGTTGCGGTGGACGGCACGCGCATTGTGGCGACGCAAATTTTTTCGGATTGAAAGCGCGCAGCCATGCACCGAAAATTTTTTCTGGTCGGCGCGATATGGTTTGGCTTGTTGACTGCGGTGATGGGATGTGACGCTGTCGCGTCAGTAATTACGCCCAAGCCGCTCACGCCAACGCGTATAACGCAGGTCCTGACGCCGACGCGCTCGCAAACGCGGCAGCCCAGCGCATCGCCCACGCGTACGCGGACCGTACGCGCGCCGTCTACTACGACACGCGTTATACCACCGACGCTCACCGTCGCGCCAACCGCCGCGAGTGCTCAAAGCGAATGGCATCAAGTGGCGGCGCAGACGGTGTTGGACGGCGTGAACGCGGCGCGGCGCGCACAGAATTTGTCACCGCTCACGTTCGATGCAACGCTCAATGCGGTGGCGCGAGCGCGCAGTGAGGATCTGATTCAGCGCAATTATTTTTCGCACACAGATCCGGTGAACGGCGATGTGTTGTATGAAAACGCATTGACCGCTGCGGCATTCCATTTTAGTTGGATCGGCGAAAACCTGGTCGAGGTGCGGTATAGCAAGCCGAACAGCGCGCCGGTTACGACGGCGCATCCCGCGCGCGCAGTAGCAGAGGAATTTGTCAACCGCTGGCTGGCGAGTCCCGGGCATCGTGACAATATCTTGAGCGCGAATTTCAAGCGCACAGGCATTGCGCTGGCAATTTCGCCGGACGGCACGCGCATTGTGGCGACCCAAATTTTTTCGGATTGAGGAGAATATGACGATTCAACTTTCAAACGCGGAACTAGCGCTTTTGTCCCGCGAGGCAAAAGCGTTTGCGTATCTTGCGCTGACGATGGCGGACGGCACGCCGCAAGTGACGCCCGTATGGTTCGATTGGGACGGCACGCATATTATCATCAATACGGCGCGCGGGCGCGTCAAAGACAAGATTCTCAAAAAGCATCCGATGGTTGCCATGACGATAACTGGCGCGGATCCGTACCATTATCTGCTCGTGCGCGGGCGCGTGGTCGAAGAGACCGAAGTGGGCGGATACGAGATGATTTGTGCGTTGAATGAAAAATATCGCGGCAAGTACGAATTCGCGCGCCCGCCGGGTCAGGTGCGCGTGACGTACAAAATCTTGCCGGAAAGAATGTCAGCCCATTGAACAATTTTCTTGTGCACGGCGCGATTGGGCTGTTGCTCATACTGGTGGGCGGCTGCGCGGCGAATCCGACTCCCACGCCCACCGCAGCAATCCCAATCCCCACAGCATTATCCAGCGCGACCACTGCGCCGCAAGCGACCGCGCTCGCGCAATTAACCGCCACCCCAGCCGCAACGCCGACGCTCCATCCCGCGCTGGTCGAAGCGACGCTGCCGCGCCTCGCCGCGCGTCAATATCCGGGCAGTGAAATCACCACGACGCGCGTACTGACCGTCACCGACACGTACACGCAAGCGCTGGTGACGTACCTTTCCGACAACCTCAAGGTGAGCGGTATTATGAACGTGCCGCTCGGGCAGGGGTCGTTTCCCGCGGTGGTGTTGGTACATGGTTACTATGATCCTGCGCAATTTGTCAGCGGCGCGGGCACGACGACGATGGCGGATGTTTTGGCGCGTCAAGGGTATGTCACTTTTGCGCCGGATTTGCGCGGTTATGGCGAGTCGGAACATGCGCAAAATTTGTACTTGAGCGGATACATCGTGGATGTGTTGAACGCGGGCGCGTCGCTGAAACGGCTCGCGCAAGTTGAGCCCACGCGCGTCGGGGTGTGGGGACATTCGATGGGCGGCGGGCTGGCGACGCGCGCAATGGTGGTAAACGACCTGTTTCGCGCGGTCGTGTTGTATGCGCCGATCAGCGGCGACAATGCCGATTTGGTGCTCGACCCGTTCAGCGGCGAACCGATTGGTGTGACGACCGAACTCGCGGAATCGGTGCTGCTTTCGGTGAATGATGAGAAATTGCTGCGCGAACTGTCGCCGATCCATTATTTCGAGCGCGTCACTGCGCCGGTCAGTATTCACATTGGGCTGGCGGACGACGACCAGCAGGTCTTGTGGGCAAAAACCATCCGCAATGATTTGAAGCTGGCAAACAAAGCAGTCGAGTATTTTGAATATCCGGGCCAGGGGCATGTCATTCAAGGGGACATGCAAAAGGTGATGTTTTCGCGCGTGTTGGGGTTCTTGCAGCGAAGTATGAAATAGACATGATCCGAATTGGACAGGATTAACAGGATTAACAGGATTACGTGCTAAAACAAATTTAGAAAATCCTGTCAAACAAAGTGAAATAGTTTTGGATTGTGTTGCGCTCCGCTTCACCCAGAGGTGCTGATGCAATCCGCAGCTCGTTTTCTCATCATGGGCGCATTGTTTCCGGCGATGCTGATGGCGTGCGCGACGCCGACGCCGGAAATGACGCCGACGCGCGCGGCGGTGCTTGCGACGACAGCAACAGACGTTTCACCGAAACGTCTCTACACACCGACATTTACGCCGACGTTGACGCCCACGCAATCCCCAACATTGACGCCCACGCGTACGAATACGCCGACCCCAACACAAACGCCGACGCCGCATCCCGATTTGATCGCCGCGACGATTGAAGGATTGCGCGCGCGCACGTACCCCGGCAGCTTCGGTCAAGTCGCTGCCGTACGCGAATCCGCGCGCGATTGGTATGTGGGGACACTCGCTGGGGGGGGGCGTGACGACACGCGCGATGGTCGTGAGTCCGTTAATCAAAGCACACGTGTTGTATGCGCCGACGAGCGCGGATGTGCGCGTGCGGCGTTTTACGGGCGGGTTGGCAGGCGCGACAGGAACGGACGACGCGGATTTGTATGATTCGTATTTTTATTGGACGCGCAATCCGCAGTTGGTGCAGGAGCTTTCGCCGATCAATTTTTTCAAATATGTGACCGCGCCCGTGCAGATTCATGTCGGACAGATTGACAGGACGACGCCGCCCGAGTGGTCGCAAGCGATTCGTGACGAATTAAAAGCGCAGTCCAAGTACGTCGAATACTACGAATACCCGCGTCAGGCGCACGCCTTTATCGGCAGCGGATGGACATTGTTCAATCAACGCGTCGTCGCGTTTTTTGACAGGTATTTGAAAACGGTCCGATAAAAAGATGCCTCGTCCTTGTAAGGACGAGGCATCTTTTTATCGCCGCATGAAGCGCCCGAGCGGGCTGAGGCGCGCGCGATAAGAATCCAATTGGGGATGTTCGGGGTCTGCCGACGACCACATTTCAAACCACGAGCGCGCTGAATCGGCGGCGCCTTCAGCAAGTAACAAATCAATTTGCGCCATCGCGTACGCGGCGAATTCGGAAAAATGAAAACGTTTTTGTGTCAGCAATGGTTCGAGCAGAGTCCTTGCTTCGTCCAGCTGTTTCCTTTGGGCTGCCAGCCGCGCCAGCAGACACCGCGCAAACAGGTAATCGGGGTGTCGGGCAAAATTTTCCCGAATCAGCGCTTCGGCTTCGGCGCGGCGTCCCTGCACCTCTAACGCCATCGCGAGATTGTGCCGGATGCTTGGGTGATTTGGCTCGAGCGCGTCGGCTTGGCGCAGCAGTGCTTCCGCACCCGCGCCGTCTCCGGCATAGAGCCGGTCGTACGCTTGCTCAAAGAGTTCTTGGACCGCCGGGCGAAACGCCGTGTCCGGCTCGTTGTGGATTTCCATGCCCAACAGCAAAACCTCGCGCCACTGCCCTTTCAAATACATCCGCGCCATGCCCGGTGGAATCAAGCCCGCGCGCGACGCCTCTTGCGAGGCGCGCATGCGCAATTCATCGGGCCCGCGCGCGCTCAACGCAAAGTCGCGCAGCGCTGTTTTCATCTCGGGCGCGTCAAACGACATTGCCAAATGAAAGGCAAATTCGCGCCCTGCCGGATCACCGCGGTCGAGCAGCAGCGGAATCAAACCGCGCACCTCGGGATGGTCACGGAAGAAACGTTGGGTCGCTTGCGTCAACGCCGCGTCGCCGCGTTTGGCGACCGGTTGGATACGCGCGATCAGATCGCGGATCGTTTTTCCTGGCACCCATTCGGCAAGCGTAAAGGTCCACGGCGCGTGCCGCTCACCCACCGGTTTTTTCAGATCGTCCAAATTGGCGCGTGAAATGGCGTACGTGGGCGCAAGGTCCAACGCGCGCTGCCACAATTTTTTCGCGCGTTTTTCATCGCCCAGGCGGAGCGCGGCGACGCCTGCCGCGTGAAACAGCATCGGCGAAACCAGCGGCTCACGCAAACGCCCGCGTTTTTCCGCGCGGTCAAATACTTGGAGAATGCCTTTGTCGTCGCCCAACATTGCCAGCGCTTCGACTTGTTTCGTTTCAGCATCCGGGCGTTCCGATTCGACCGCTTTGAGTTTCACCGCGAGCGCTTGCGCGTCTGCGACGCGTCCTTGCAAACACAAAAAGCGCGTGAGGTTCGACAGGGCTTGGATGTTCTCCGGTTCGCGGTCGAGCACCCGCTGCGCGGTTTCGGCGGCGCGCGCCAGATCGCCTTCGACATAGTAGAGATTGCTGGAATTGTTGAGCGCGGGAATGAAATCGGGTTTCAGGTTCGACAGCTCGTCAATCACACGCCGCGCGCGTTTGTGCTCGCCTTGCTCCATCCATGCTAGGGAACGTTCGTGTAAAATCGCGGCGCGGTCCGCGTCGGGACCGGTGAGCTGAACGTCGGCGAGAATTTTAGGGAGCTCTGCTTCGAGGTCCGCGGCGGTCCGGCGCACCTCGGCGGCGCGCGGGTGGTTGGGGTACAACGAGACGAATTTGCGAAACGCATACAACGCCGACACAGGACGCAAGTTGGTCGCATAACTGCCCGCCAAATTCAGCAGCAGATCGGGATTGTCGGGCACGAGGTCCACCAGTTCTTCGACGACATTTTGGTACGTGGGCATGTCTTTGAGATCGTACAGGACATCTAACAGGGGAATTAAAATATCCGGGTGATGGGGAAATTGTTTGTTAAGCGTTTCGAGTTTTTCGCGCGCCGTAGCGTACTCGTGGCGCTCGCTGAGCCACGCCGCGTCCTGTAACGTGACGAGCGCGCGGCGCGGCAAAGGACCGCGCGCCGGATGAGGGGTGTGATGTTTTTGTTTTTTCGACATTTTCTTTGACAGGATTGACAGGATTAACAGGATTTTTTATTTCTCCCTGTAAATCGTCCATGGACACGATTTATACCACATCTGCATCCACATAGCACCACCGCCAATTTTCGCCCGGTTCGAACGACTGGATGATGGGGTGCTGCGTTTGATGAAAATGTTTGGTCGCGTGTTTGTTTTTGGATTGGTCGCAGCAGCCGATGTGCCCACAGGTGAGACACAAGCGCAAATGGACCCACGTGTCGCCTAGCGCCAAACATTCCTGACAACCGCTGCCGCCCGGCGTGACCGCGCGGATTTGATCCAGATGTGTGCATTCTGACATTAAGCGCCTCCGAACAAGATGGCGCAATAGTGATATGGATGCGCGTTCTTGTCAAGGGGAGAAAAGCTGCCAGCGGATGGTAAAGCGGATAAACGGATGGACGCGCACCCATCCGCTTATCAAGAACCCAAGTGTTTTTGAAAGATGTTGCCCTTCGGGTCGCGCCGCGCGGTGAAATCGCTTGCGATTTCCAAACACTTGGGGTCTTGGACTGTGCGCCGCGTAATCTGGTATAATTTCACTCGCGTCGAATTTAAGAATCTGGAACAGAACATCACTATGCCGCCAAAATTCTTTATCACCCATTCCTGGAACGATCTCGAATTCGCGAAACGGTTTACCGACACGATGCGGCAAGCGGGGCTGGATGGTTTTTTTGACGCGTATTCCTTACGCCCCGGCGACATTGTTACGGCTGAAATTCAGCGCGGGCTGGAAGCGTGCGACGTCTATGTGCCGGTTTTGTCTCATGCCGCGCTGCGCTCGCCGTGGTGCGAAGAAGAGATCAACGCCGCAATCACCTTGAGCAAACTGCCCGGACGAAACGGACGCCCGCGTATTATTCCGGTCTTGGTTGAACCGTGCCAAGACCAGATGCCGATCTTTTTGCGCGCGCGTCTGTATGTAGTTTTTACAGAGCGGTATCAAGAAGCGTTTGCGGAATTTTGGCGGGGCGTAACGGCAACGCCTGTTGCCGAGACGACGCCAGCCCCGCCGCCGCCTCAACCTCCGCCCGTGTCCAAAACGCCGGAACCCGCCGCGCCGCCTGTAGGAAAATCCGCGCCGCACGCGCAGGTCTCTCCTCCAATTGCTTTTCCTGCGCTGCCGCAATTGCCGCGTGATGAATTGGTGCACCTTTATCACGAGGGGCGGGCTTTGCAAAATGCGGGCGATTTGACCGGCGCACGCGCGGCATTTCAAAAGGTTTTTAGCAGCGCGCCGGATTATCGCGATGTGGCGTCCCGGCTCACCAAATTGGATTTGTATCTCAACGCGAGTGAGTTGATGCAGCAGGGCTTGACAGACCCGGAAGACAAGCCGGGCTATTGGGAGCAAGCCCTAGCGCGCTGGCAAGAGCTGGTGCGTTTGGACGCGAATTTTTTGGACGCGCGAACAAAACTGCAAGTGGCGCAGCGCGGGATGGCGCTGCCCGAGCTCTATGAAAAATTGCTCGACGCGTTGGATGCAGATGATTGGGCGGCGGCAATGCCGTTGTTCGAGCAAATTCGCCGCGTCAAACCGACCTATCTGAAAACGCAATTGCTCTTTGACCGCGCGTGGAGTGAATTTGTGCGCGCGGGATTAACCAAAAAGATAAACGAGCGCGACGGCAAAGAGCTGATGTTGGTTGGTGCGGGTGAATTTTTGATGGGCAGCACGGACGCGGACAAAGACGCGCGAGCAAATGAAGAACCGCAGCATTTGGTCTATCTCGACGCGTTTTACATTTCGCGCTATCCCGTGACGAACGCGGAATACAAAAAATTTGTGGACGCGACTCAAGCTAGAGCGCCGCAGCACTGGCAAAATGGAGAAATTCCGAACGGCAAAGAAAATCATCCCGTCGTGAACGTGAATTGGGATGAAGCGGCGGCGTACTGCAAATGGGCGGGCGGACGTTTGCCGAGAGAAGCGGAATGGGAAAAAGCCGCGAGTTGGGACGAAGGGAAAAAGATGAAACGCGCGTATCCGTGGGACGATACATTCGGTGCCAGCAAATGCAACTCAAAGGAATCGGGAATTGGTGACACGACACCTGTTGGCAAGTATTCGCCGCGCGGTGATAGTTTTTATGGCGTGAGTGATATGGTAGGCAATGTGTGGGAATGGTGCGCGGATTGGTACGATGAAAATTATTATGCGAGTTCGCCGCGCGAAAATCCGGAGGGCGCTGTTTCGGGTCCATACCACGTGCTTCGTGGTGGCTCGTTCTATCATGGGGCGTCCGATGTCCGCTGTGCGTGGCGTGTCAGGTACGTTCCGCGCAACTTCGACTGGCTCATCGGTTTTCGCGTGGTGGTTGCTCCCGTTTGACTCTGAAGGGGGGAGCGGTCAGCGGATGGTAAAGCGGATAAGCGGATGGGCGCGTACGCATCCGTTTATCCGCTTTATAAAATCCGCTGTCTACCCGTTCGCTGTCCATTGTTCGGCGGCGCATCCGTAGAGATTCTTCACTCCGTTCACAATGACAAGCAGAATGACAAAGTGATGCAGAATGACAACGCGCAAAAAGCCGATGACTGATGACCGACCACTGATCACTGATTACTGATTACTGTTCACTGTTCACTGATGACTGATCACCGCACTCCCACTGTCACCGGAAATTCTTTCAACTCGCCGCCGCGAATCACTTTTGCTTTTACCTCGCGCCCGCCGCTTTCGTTGGCGAGCCAGCGGTTGAGTTCACGTACGCGCGCGATGGTAGAACCATTCAAACCCACGAGAATGTCGCCGGGCAAAATGCCTGCTTTTTCCGCATTCGTGCCGGACTCGACCATCAGGACCATCAAACCGGTTTCTTGCGCCAAGCCCAATTTTTTCGCGAGCGATTCTTGCAGCGGGATTTTTTGCACGCCGACGCCGAGATAGCCGCGTTTGACGCGCCCCTCGGTCAACAGCTGCTGCGCGATGCGCGCGACGGTTTCGCTCGGAATCGCCAGCGACAAATCGCGTCCGAGCACGCTGCTGTTGATCCCGACGACGCGCCCGCTGGCATCTGCCAGCGGTCCGCCGGAAAAGCCCGGATACAAAGTCACGTCGCTGTGAATCAGCCCCTCTTGAAACGGATTGCCCCAACCGTTGCCCTGTCCGAATTTGCCGAGCGCGCTGACGATGCCGCCGCTGACGATGGCTTCGTTGCCCCACGGACGACCGACCGCGAAAACGAGATTCCCTTGCTGGAGTGTTTTGCTTTCGGCGATTTGCGCGGCGACTAGCCCCGCATCCGGTTTGATTTTCAACACCGCGAGATCGGTCGTCGGATCGCGTCCGGCGAGTTCCGCTTCGTACGTGGAACCGTCGAACACGACGCGGATATTTTCATCGCGTTCGACGACGTGGTCGGCGGTAACGATTGCGCCAAGTTCGCCGGAATGGGGCCACACGACGCCGGTGCCCGCGATGCGCTGCCGCGCTTGTACGCGCACGACCGAACGTGTGACTTGGGCGACGACTGCCGCGAGTTCATCCGAATATGCCTGTAAATTTCCGAGCGCCATTTTTTACCTCCCAAAAGATGTGACAAGTGACGGGTGACGGGTGACGGGGAAAGCAGCCTCATTTTCATCCGTCGTGGCGCGCCTTGCGACGCGCGCGTTAAGCTTGTGATGCTGTGAGTGTATCAAACTGTGGCAGCGGCTACATCCCTCTGACGGATAGGTTATGTTCTCGCGCGCCCTAGCCGAGAGAGCAGGTCCTACAATATATACCCATCGCCGCGCCAGCCAGAGATTCTTCGCTCCGCTGCACAGGACTTGTCATATCGAGCCACTGCTGCGAGCGAAGCGTGGCAGGCTCCATGAGATATCTCACTCCGTTCGATATGACAGTCCTGAGCCCATACAGCCCCTGCGGGCTGACCATCTCAGAATGACAAAACGCAAAAGCGCCCGTGTTCAGTATATGTTCCGCCGTGATTCCTGTGATAAAATTCGACCCTACCACGAGTCACCACGACCATGAACTTGAAAATATTACTGATTCAGCAAGGATGTTCATCGGCGAATGGGTTGCGCGAGTTGGCGTCCCAGATGCAAAACGAGCGCTGGGAGGTTGAATGTGTCGAGCACTTGCAAGCCGCATTGGAGTATCTCGGCGCACAGCTGGTGGACGCGATCCTGCTCGATTTGGATTTGCCGGACACGCACGAGTTGGATGCGTTTATCACGCTGCACTTGCACGCTCCGCACGTTCCGATCGTGGTTTTTGCAGAGAATTTGGATCACGAACGCGCGCGTGCCGCCGTAAGCGCCGGGGCGCAGAGTTTTTTGACGCGTGCCGAATTGGAATCGCCGCGCCTGGAACGCGAGGTGGTGTATGCCATCGAGCGTCATGCGCTGCGTCAGGCGGTGCACTCACACACCGAGCACTTGCAATTCAGCGAAGCGCGCTTTCGGCTGATCATTAACGAAAATGCCGATGCGATCGTCGTCGTCAATACGCTGGGCAAAATCCGGTTTGCCAATCCCGCCGCCGTCACGCTGTTTGGCAAAGCGCGCGAAGAGCTGCTCGGCTCGACGTTCCGCGCGCCGCTGACCTATCCCCACGCCGCGACGATCGAGCTCCGCCGCGGGCCCGAGACCTTGTCCGTGCAAATGCGCGTCGTTCAAACCGTCTGGGACCGCGAAGACGTGTATCTGGCAACTTTGCGCGATGTAACCGCACAGCAGCAGATTGCCGATGCCTTGCGCGCCAGTCAAGAGCGGTACCGTGAATTTATCGAACTCAGCTCCGAGGGGATTTGGCGCTGTAGTTTTGCGCAGCCCATTGCGCGGGATGCACCCGAAGACGAACAGCTCGCCGTCATCTTGGACCAGTCGTACATCGAAGAATGTAACACCGCGATGGCCGTCATGTATGGTTTTGAAACGCTGCAAGAGCTGCTAGGGCGCTTCGCCTTTTATGACCGCACCCGCGACGACCCCGTTAATCTCGAGTCGTTCCGCGCATTGATTCGCCAGCGCCATCGTGTGAGCGAGGTCGAAACGCACGAACACGACCGCTGTGGCGCGCCCAAAATTTTTGTCAAGAACCTGTACGGCATTTTCGTCAACAATCTGTTCGTGGGATTGTGGGGCATGCAGCGCGATGTAACGGCGCAGCGGATGGCGCTGCGCGATTTGGAACGCGTCCAGAATCAAGAGGCGCACCAACGCCAATTGGCGCACGCGTTGGCGGACAGCGCCGCCGTCTTGAACAGTACGCTGAGTTTTGAACAGGTCGTGGATCGCATATTGGAAAATGTCGGGCGCGTGGTGCCGCACGATGCGGCGAGTATTTTTTTGCTCGAAGACCAAGACGCGCGGCTCGTGCGGGCGCAGGGATTTGCGGAACGCGGCTTGGGGGAACAGATGCGCCAGATCCGTCTGCCGGTTACAAAATTTGCGCACTTGATGGAAATGCGCGCGACCCAGCGCGGGCTGGCGATTCCTTCCACCCGCAGCGACCCGCGCTGGTTGGACCTGGGGATGAACTGGATTCAATCGTACGTCGGCGCGCCGTTGTGTGTGCGCGACCAAGTGATCGGGTTTTTGAACGTGGACAGCGCCACGCCCTATTTTTTCACCGAGGCGAATGCGGTGGATCTCAAGGTATTTGCCGATCAGGCGGCGACGGCGCTCGACAATGCGCGCCTGCACGCACAGGTGGAGCAGCGCGCGAACGAATGGGCGATGGTCTATGAGATGACGCGTGAATTGTCCTTGCAGCGCGATCAAGAGGCGCTGTTGGACATCCTGGTCACGCGTTCCACGAAAATGCTCCATGCGGCGGTGGGCAGTGTGGCATTGTATGATGTCGCAGCGCAAGCGCTCCACGTGGCGGTCATCAAGGGCGCTGGGCGCTCCCACCCCGGTTCGCGCATCGAACCGGGCAGCGGCGTCGCCGGACGGGTCGCCCAATCGCGCGAACCTTTGATTATTGACGATTTTCGGATGTGGGAAGAGGGAGAGTTCGCGGCGTTGGACAGCCAAGTCGCTGCGGTCCTAAGTGTGCCGATGTTGTTTGGCGGTGATTTGGTCGGGGTGTTGAGTGTGTGCGAAGTTGCCGAGAGCACGCGGCGCTTTATGCCAGAGGATGCGAAATTATTGACCTTGATCGCGACGCAAGCGGCGGCGTTCATTCACAATGCGCGCTTGCTCGAGCAAACGGAAAAGCGCGCGCAGCAGCTCGCGTTGGTCTATGACGCGGGGTTGACGTTGAATCGCGAACTGGAACCTCGAGTGCAGCTAGAATTTTTGACGCGCATTGCGATGCGTTCCGTACATGCCGAGCGGGCGACCTTTTTTCGCTATGAGCCACCCACGCAGGAATTGGTGCTGGATGCGGCGCCGGGCTTTGATAAAGCGACAGAGGGTTATGCGGAGCGGAGGCGCGTTCCGCTGGATGCGGCGGCGAGTATCGAAGCGTGGGTCGCGCGTGAGCGTTTGCCCGTCACGTTGAACGACGCGCCGTCTGATCCGCGTTTTGTGATTTCGGAAGACGGATTGCGGGCGGGCATCTGGGTGCCGGTGGAACATGACAATCGGCTGCTCGGCGTGTTGTCCGTCAGTTCGGTGACGCCGCACCTATTTACGGCGGACGACGAGCGGTTACTGACGTTGTATGCGAGTCAAGCCGCCATCGCGCTGGAAAACGCGCGCCTGTATCAAAGCGTTTTGCAAGAAAACGAGCGCCGCGGCATTTTGCACTGGGCGAGTCAAGAAGTGGTGAGCGCGGGTCTGGATTCCGAACGCGTGTATGCGGCGATTCATCAAGCGGTCTCGCGTTTGATGCCGTGTGAAGCATTTGCCCTCGCGCTGCTGAACGAAGCGGACGAACAGATTCATCTGCCATACTTGTACGATCGCGGCGGGCGGCAGCCGGTCACGGCCATTGCCAAAGGACGTGGACTGAGCGGCAAGGTCATTGAATCGGGAGCGGCGTTAATTATTGGCAATATGGCGACCAGCCATATCGAAGCAATCAACGTGGGGTATCCGCTGCGGGTCGTTTCGGTCTTGGGCGTTCCGATGCGGCACAGCGGCAAGATCATCGGCGCGTTATTGACCGAGAGCTACGAACAGGATGCGTACGACGATTCGGACCGCGTGCGGCTGGAAATGTTGGCGGCGCACGCGGCGGCAGCCTTGATGAATGTGCGCGGGTATGAGAATTTGCGGGGCGCGTTGGCGCATGCCTCATAAACTGACCAAGCCCTTGTGCAGCGCGAGCGTCACGGCTTCGGTGCGATTGGCAGCGCCGAGTTTGCCTAAAATCGCGCGGATGTGAAATTTGACCGTGTGCTCGGAAATGACGAGTTCCGCCGCAATTTGTTTGTTCGCCCAGCCGCGCGTCATAAGCCGCAAAACGTCGAGTTCGCGCGCGCTGAGCGGCTCGATCAAATCCCCCCCCCCTTCGACGTTCGCTTCACGTTCGATTTCCTTGGCGCGCTGGAGCGTTTGAAATAGATTCGCGGCAAGCTGTGGATGAAGGACGACTGTGCCGCGCTGCGCCGCGCGAATTGCCGCCGCCATTTCATCTGCCATCGTATCGCGCAAAAGATAACCCCGCGCGCCGAGCGCCAGCGCCTGCGGCACACGGGGGTCCGGCGTGTTATCTCCCAGGACGAGTGTAGTCAGTGTGGGCAGCGCGCGGCGCAGTTCGTCCAACACCTCCCACCCTTCGAGCTCCAACACCTGAACATCCACGAGCAGCACATCCGGCTTGTCGGCGAGCAATTCGTCGAACCAATCGTCCGTCGGCGCAAGCGTGGTGACATGAAACTCGCGTTCGTCGGCAAGCAGCGCGCGCAGTCCTTCACGGATGAGGGGAATGCGCGCGAGGAGGGTGATGTGCAATGCGGACATGCTACATTGGTGCGAATAGTGGGGCGGGTCTTACGACGCGCGGGGTTGAAAAAAACTCTTGACACCGCGCGCGCGGGGTAGTAAAATGTGCGCAAATCGAATGTGAGGCGAGGACTCGCAGTGCGCGAACACTACGAATCCTCTCACCCAAATCCTGCGCTAACAGGACCCGGGCTGGCTGTGATTGTATATACGCGGCTACCTGTGTCAAGCGGGTGGGCGCGTTTTTTGTTTGATGAGAACGAGGAGGCGAGATGCAAAAGCCTGTTGATATTCAAGAATCAGAGTTAAAGACACTCTATGTTGAACAAGGACTAACGCAAAGAGAAATTGCGCAGAAGCATGGTGTTGCCCGTCGAACGATTGGTAAACTCATGCAACGGTTGGGGATTCCTATACGTGAACAAAAGCAAACGCAAGTCGAGCATCCTTGTTTAAATTGTGGGGAAACTACAACTAACCCAAAATTTTGCAGCAGCTCCTGCGCCGCGATCTACAACAATCAACATTTTCCAAAGCGTAAGAAGCAAAAACGTGAATGGATTTGTGTGCAGTGCGGCAATCCTACGACCGAACGGAGAAAATACTGCGACGGATGTAGCCCGGACTATTTCAAATGGATGGAACGAACAATCGGAGAATTGTCGCGCGATGGTTCTTATCAGATGTATCGCACGGTGCGCGCGTTGGCACGCCGTATCTATAATGACTCGGGCAGACCTCTTGCTTGCGCGATCTGTGGTTATAGCGATCACATCGAGATTTGTCACATCAAGGCGATTAGTTCCTTTGACAAAAAGACGCGCATTAGAGAAGTGAATCGTTTGGAAAATTTGGTGGCGTTATGTCCCAATCATCATTGGGAATTTGATAGGGGTCGAATTGACTTGGAATTATAAAAAGGAGCGAGATCTCAAAGGTATCTCGCTCAAATAAAAAGCCCCAGAGGGGACTCGGACCCCTAACCTGCCGATTAGGACTCGGACGCTCTCTCCATGTTGAGCTACTGGGGCGTGACATGCAAAATTATATCACATACCCGAAAAAAATTTGCCATCTCTTGCCACTCATGCTATCATCGCCGCTGTAAAGAATTTGGCCCGCTAGCTCAATTGGCAGAGCAAGGCACTCTTAATGCCAAGGTTCGGGGTTCAAGTCCCTGGCGGGTCATTTTCTGAAGGATGAAGGATGAAGGGATGAAGTGCCTGCCCTGAACGGAGTGAAGGGATGAAGACGGAAGGCGGAAGGATGAAGCCGTCTTTTTCAAGCGACTTGGGGACGAGACATGGCAAATGTTTCGTCCGTTTTTTTTACAGCGAATTTACCACAAAATAATCTGTGGGTAACGCGGCGCGGGGATGATGGTCACGAGTGAGGACCGTATGTCCGATTCAAACATTACGCGCCGCAATTTTCTCAAAACTTCAGCGTGGGCATCCGCGCTGTTTGCTGCAACCCCCTTCCGCGCAACCGGGCTGGCCGAGCCGATGCCCGCCGCGTATTTGTCCCCCCTTCCCGTAAATATTCCGCTCCACTGGACCGTCCCCGCTGCTCTAGCCGACACCGATCCGGTCGTGTTGGCATTGAACCGCCTCGCCTTTGGTCCGCGCCCCCGCGATGTGGAACGCGTGCGCGCGATGGGAGTGGACGCGTTCATTGAACAACAACTCGCGCCCGAAACGATTGGCGATGCGGCGGTGGAGGAAATGCTGCGCGTTTTTCCGTCGCTCAACATGGACATTCCCGAGTTGTTCAAGTATTACGCGCTGCCGTTCATGCAAAATGCGCCGCAGCCCGCAAATAATTTCGATGTCGGCGCGGCGGTGCGCGGGTTCCTTGGACTGTTTGAACCCAAGACCGAAACGAATCCCACGCCGCAACCGGCAGAGAACCGCGATCAGAGCGTACTGGAATTGGTGCAAGCCACCGTGCTGCGTCAGGTGTACAGCGAGCGGCAATTGTTCGAGGTGATGGTAGATTTTTGGTCGAACCATTTCAACATCTATATCCTGAAAAGCCAATGCCGTATTTTGAAAACCTGGGACGACCGCGCGGTGATTCGCAAACATGCGCTGGGAAAATTTCGCGATTTGCTTTATGCCAGCGCGCACAGCCCCGCGATGTTGGTGTATCTCGACAACGTAACGAATGTCAAGGGCGTGGCGCAGGAAAATTACGCGCGCGAACTGCTGGAACTGCACACGTTGGGCGTGGACGGCGGCTATACGCAAAGCGACGTGCAAAATGTCGCGCGGGCATTTACCGGCTGGTCGGCGGTCGGACCGCGCGACATGGGCGTGGATTTCGCGTACGCGGAGCTTGGCGATTTTCTCTTTCGCAAAAATCAACACGACGACGGCGCCAAAACGGTTTTGGGCAAAACGCTGGCGGCAGGGGGGGGCGTACGCGATGGCGAGCAAGTTTTGGACTTGCTGGCGGCGCATCCCAAAACGGCAGAGTACATCGCGTTCAAATTGGTGCGGCGTTTCGTGGACGATAATCCACCCGCGTCACTCGTCGCGCGTGCGGCAGAAGCGTTTACCCAAAACGACGGCGAAATTCGCGCGGTGCTCGATACCATTTTGCGCTCGGACGAATTCAAAACTTCGTTCGGCAAAAAAGTCAAACGCCCTCTGGAATTTACTGCCTCGGCGCTGCGCGCGCTCGATGCTACACCGACGAACGCGGAACTGAAAAAAGTTTCACTCAAGAACAATCCCAAAACCAATCCACAAAAAAAGCGGCAGCCGGGCGAATCCCTCGCGCGAGTTTTGCGTGCGTTGGGGCAGGTACCGTTTTTGTGGCAAGCGCCGAATGGTTATCCCGACGTCGCGGGCGCGTGGATCAATTCAAACAATTTGTTGACGCGGTGGAATTTCGCGTTGGCGTTGACGCGGAACCGCGTTTTGGAATTTGAGGTCGCGTTGGATGCAACCGCGCGCAACGCCGCGCCCGACGCGTTGGTGGACACCTGGGGCACGCGCGTATTGCAGCGCGCGCTGCCCGACGCCGACCGTGCGAAATTGATCGCGTACGCCGAACAAGACCATTCCGCGCAGCGTGTAGAGAATCTGGTGGCGTTGTTGTTGGCGTCGCCGCATTTTCAGTACAGGTAGGGAACGAACGCCCGAATCGTTCGCCAAACTACGGCTTGGTGCGATTCGCTTTCGTTCCCCTGCGCGCGGGTAATCACGATGCGCGGGGCGGGAACGTTGTGGCGAACGTTCCGTACTGAGTTGCCGCGGGGAGGGCACGTTACGGCGAATGTTCCGTACCGCGCGGAGGGAACGTTGCGGCGAACGTTCCGTACTGGATGGAGGAATTATGTTCGACACACTCAAACGACGCCAGTTGTTGAAAAAAAGCGGCGTGCTCGCATTGGGAATGATGACGTTTCCGGCATGGATGCCGCGCATTGCATTCCGCTCGCCGCCAGCGACGAATCAAACGCACGACCTTGTCGTCGTCGTTTTTCTGCGCGGGGGCGCAGATGGTTTGAATATCGTCGTGCCGCACGGCGACCGCGATTATTATGGGAATCGCGATGCGCTCGCGATTGCGCAGCCAAAGGCGCGTGATGATGCCAGCGCGATTGATTTGGACGGATTTTTTGGTTTGCATCCGAAATTGCGTCCGTTAAAAGAATTGTGGGATGCACGCGTGCTGGCTGCGATTCACGCGGTTGGCTCGCCCGATCCGACGCATTCGCATTTCGACGCGATGGATTACATGGAGCGCGGCACGCCGGGCGACAAGGCGCTGCCGACCGGCTGGATTGGGCGGCATTTACAGATCCAAGCAGCGAACAACCGCGTGCCATTTCGCGCTGTCGGGTTGGGCACGCTGGTGCAACAAAGCTTGCGCGGACCGATTCCGACGATGGCACTCCAATCCATCGCCGATTTTCATCTGCGCGGCGAAACGCAAGAGCTCGCGCGGATTCAACAGACCATCGCGTCGCTATACGAGGGCAATGAATTTTTGGAAATCGAAGGACAGGAAACACTCGCGGCAATGGACACGCTGGCGAAAATTGCAAAAACCAAGTACGCGCCTGCGAACGGCGCGCGCTATCCGCAAGGATATTTTGGGCAGGCGCTTGCCACGCTCGCGCAATTGATCAAAGCGCAAGTCGGCGTCGAGGTTGCGGCGGTGGATATTGGCGGTTGGGATACGCACCAGGCGGAAGGGGGGGGGGATGGACAGATGGCGCGTTTGCTGCAAGAATTTGCGGATGGGCTGCGCGCGTTTTACACGGACATGGAGGCGCAGATGAAAAAGATCACGTTGGTCACGATGTCGGAATTCGGACGCCGCGTCCGCGAAAATTCTTCACGCGGGACGGATCACGGTCACGGCGGGGTGATGTTTGTGCTGGGCGGCAGTGTGAACGGCGGCAAAATGTACGGCGACTGGCCCTCGTTGGCGCAAGAAAAGTTGTACGGACCCGGCGATCTTGCCGTGACGACGGATTTTCGCGATGTCCTCGGCGAGTTGCTGCAAAAGCGCGCGGGCAATCAAAATCTCGCGGCGGTGTTTCCGAATCACCGCACGTTCAGTTTTCGCGGTCTAGTTCGCGCATAACGAGATGACAAGATAATTCGGAACGCGCGCGCGCGTCCGAGCCGTTGATTTGCGCAGGTCCATCGTGATTGCGTGGCTTTGGTTTTGTCAGGCGTTTGCGCGTGCGAGGTCTACCTAGTCGCGCAGAATCTTTAAGGTAAGTTGGGAAATTGGGTCTTGACAAGCACCTTTTCGGTGGTATACTATACTCCGCTTGTCTGAAAGAAACAGGGTTTTTTTCGAGTCAAGCAGCACGATAACAAACCAAGCAAGGAGGGCAAAGAGAACAAGAGCAGGACTGTTCAAGGGAAAGCCGATGATTACATCGGGCGATGATTACATCGCAGAAATTTTCCTCGAATCTCTTTGTCTCCGCCGCAAGCAAGTTTTGCTCGGCGGATTTTTATGCCCCAAGCGTAAAACTCCAAGTGAATGCGAACCTTAACAGTTAAAGAGTGGAAGCGAAAGTGCGAAAGCGCCTGCGGGTTGAGATGGGGGAAACCATCTTGACCGCTTTTGAGTAACGAAAACGGAATCAAACGGAGAGTTTGATCCTGGCTCAGGATGAACGCTGGCG
>JACQWQ010000141.1 GCA_016209205.1 Chloroflexota bacterium | reverse complement strand
TAGCGCCTCCTTTGAGAAGGAGTATGGACGAAAACCAGCCGATATGCGATTGTTAACCCGACATCGCGGTTCGATAAGTTGATCAACAATGTCTACGATGTCGTTGGACTTTCATGTTCACGATGTCGTTGGACACGACAGATAGTGGCAGGTTGGTACGCACCTTGCCACTCAAAGCGCGTACTGTTGCTTTCAGTTCGGATGGTCAGCTCATAGCTTCAGGGACACATGACGGGAACATACAACTTTGGCAGACTAGCGATGCCACACTCTTGCGTACTTGGGTAGGGAGAGGAGTGTATCAGCTTGTTTTCTCTCCAGACAATACAATTCTGGTATCAATATCCGGTGACAAGGCAATACGAGTCTGGCAAGTCTCCACCGGGCATTTGTTGAACACTTTACCCTATGAGAATTCAGAGTCAGCGATCAGGGTAGCCATTAGCCCCAATAGTCAGACATTGGCTGTAATTAGCGAACGGTGGGAGTCAAACGCATCCTCGTACGAAGTCAAATTGTGGAGTATATTGGAGGGGCGCGAAGTCCGTCGCTTGGATGGGCACTGGAACAAGGATACTAATGCAGGGTCATGGTCAGTTGATGTGTTAGGTAAATTTAAGGTTGACCATGCTCCCAGTGTAGCATTCAGTCCTGACGGACAACTAATTGCTGTCGGGAGTTCTTATGGTTTTCTCTGTTTGTGCGACGTGGAGACTGGGCGCGAATTACATTTTCTACAGGGACATGCAGCCGCAATACGTAATGTTGTTTTTAGTCCAACTGGACAATATCTCGCATCTGGATCAACAGATGGGACCGTAGTTGTGTGGAAATAAATTAAATCGTTGATTGTTCAATCGCTTATCCAAGGCGTGGCTTGTTTCGACGCGAACGGCTACCCCAGTGTAAAAAATGACCGCGAAGGTTTTCCCAAACGTCTGTCTACCTAATGACGCGACCATTGGCGATTTTTGCATCATCGGCGAACCGCCGCGCGGAAAACAGGACGGCGAATTAGAAACGCGCATCGGCGCACGCGCGGCGATTCGCTCGCACACCGTCATTTATGCGGGCAATGTGATTGGCGATGATTTTCAAACCGGGCATGGCGTTTTAATCCGCGAGGAAAATCAAATCGGCAATCACGTCAGCATCGGTTCACATTCGATTGTCGAACATCATGTCAGAATCGGTAACAATGTGCGTCTGCATTCCAATGTATTCGTTCCTGAATTTTCGATTCTCGAAGACGATTGTTGGCTCGGGCCGAATGTGGTCGTGACGAATGCGCGTTATCCGCAATCGCGCGAGGTCAAAGAAAATTTGCGCGGCGCGCACATTAAACGCGGCGCGAAAATTGGCGCAAACGCGACGCTGCTGCCCGGCGTCGTGATTGGCGAAAACGCCTTGGTCGGCGCGGGCGCGGTGGTGACACAGGATGTGCCCGCCGGCGCGGTGGTGGTCGGCAATCCCGCGCGGGTCATTAAGGATGTGAGCGAGATTCCCGGATACGAATAAACCGCGAATCTACACGAATCTGCGCTAACCGAGAAAAAGATTCGCGTAGATTCGCGCCGATTCGCGGTTTCTAAACCATGTCGAACTCGATCAAGGACCTCCGCATTGAGTATCTGCACGGCGCGCTCGACGAAGCAAGCGCGGGCGCAAATCCGTTTGCGCTATTTCACCGTTGGCTCGACGACGCGGTGGCGGAAAATTTGCCCGAACCGAACGCCATGATTTTGGCGACCGCCGCGCTCGATGGAAAACCGTCGGCGCGCGTCATGTTATTGCGCCATGCGGACGAACACGGCTTTGTATTTTTTACAAATTATTCCAGCCGCAAAGGTAAAGAAATCGCGCAGAACCCGTTTGCCGCGCTCGTGTTTTTTTGGCAGCCGCCGTTTCGCCAAATTCGCGTCGAGGGACGCATCGCGCGCGTGTCGGCGCAAGAATCGGACGCGTATTTTGATTCGCGCCCGCGCGGCAATCAATTGAGCGCCGCCGCGTCGCCGCAGAGCCAAGTGATTCCGAATCGCGAATTTTTGGAAACGCGCGTGAAAGAAGTAGATGCGCGCTATCCGAATCAGATTTTGCGTCCCGCGCAGTGGGGCGGCTATCGCGTCGTGCCCGATGTATTTGAATTTTGGCAAGGGCGTGAGAACCGTTTGCACGACCGTTTGCGCTATACGCGCGCCAAAGATAATACGTGGAGGATAGAGCGGTTGGCGCCATAGAAAGCAGATGGCAGATTGCAGATGGCGAATAGCAGATCGCGTATCGTGAAACGTCAAACGTGAAACGTCAATCGTCAAACGTCAATCGTCAAACGTGAAACGAGAAACGTGAAACGTCAAACGTCAAACGTCAATCGTCAATCGTCAATCGCGTAGCGCGTAACGCGTATAGCAAATCGCGTATCGCATAACGTCAAACGTGGAACGTCAATCGCATCTCGCATCTCGCATCTCGCAACTATCACACTATCGCACGATTGCACTATCGCACGATTGCACCATCGTACTATCACATCGAACAAACCCTCGCGTGCCGTCGTCTTACGAACGACGGTTTTTTATTGCCCATTCGGTTCGATGATACAATGCGCCCGTTGGCGCAGGAGGTTTCAATGTTCATCAAAAATCCGCTGTGGCGCGTCGGACAAATGCTTGGCGTTGTTTTACTGTTGGCGCTCGTGTTCAGCGCATCCACCGCGTACGCGTGCGGCTGTGGCATTTACATTCCGCGCGACGGCGACGCACAAGTCGCGCAAGAGCGTTCGCTATTACGTTGGGATGGCACGCGCGAAATGATTGTCATGTCGCTCGGCGTGCTCGGCGGCTCGAAACAAGCGGCGATTATTTTGCCCGTGCCGTCGAAAGCGGATGTGCAACTCGCCGACGCGAAAATTTTCGACGAGCTTGACGAATTGACCAAGCCGTTGGAGCGACAAGAAACGGAATGGGTTTTCATGCCCGTCTTGGGTGCGGGCGCAAGGGCACCGGAAGGCGTGGGCGGCGCGCCGCCCGTGACCGTTTTGTCGCGTCAAAATTTGGGTCCGTTCGACGTGGCGAATCTTGCCGCGACTGATGCCGCCGCGCTCAAAACATGGCTCGACGAAAATGGTTTTGCGCTCGACCCGCGCACGACCGAAATTCTCGCGCCGAACATTGAAAAAAACTGGACGTTCGTCGCCGTGCGTGTCCAGCCCGAACAAGCGTCGCTGCAACTACAAGGCGACCTCGCGCCGCTGGCGATTGCGTTCGATTCGCTTGAACTCGTCTATCCGATGCGTTCCACCGCGCTGGCGGACAATCAACAAACCGTCGTGTTGTACGTGCTGGCAGACCATCGCGTTGAAAAAAGCACGTCGTTCGGTTCCTCGCGCGTTTCCTATGCGAATTGGCTCGAGCCGTCATCCCTCGCGTCCAATTCCACCCTCGCGCCGTTCGTCGAACGCAAGTATTTTTTGACCAAATACATTGACAGCGTCAATCCAAACCAAGTCAATGACGATTTCAAGTTTTCGTTCGCGTCCCAAGACACGCCGTACCGCGAAGTAAAAATCCGAACGGTCAGGCAGGATGTCAGCGGTTTGGTTTTGCTCGCCTGTCGATTTGGCTGGCTGCTGCGGCCGCCCTGCTTGGTGTGGCAGCGGTGTTTTGGCTTGGACCGGCGAATGTGACAGAGGTTCTCTTGGTCAGCGATTCGACCAACACCACCGCGAGTCGTTTCGAAGTGTGGAGTCGGGGCGCATTTAGCGATTGGGGGAGGGCTCTGCGAACAAGGCATCGAAGCGGCCATTGACCCAAGCGAGCCGCAGATGCAGCAGATGATTGAAACCGTCCTCGCTCCAGCGCATCCCAACGCCTTTGAAGCGCTGCTGAATGAGCCATTTGCACGCACTCTCGACCAAGCCGCTGCCCAACGGTAATCCCAGTTCCTTGAACTTGGCGTAGTCAATATGTTCACGATGCGTTTGGAGATAGGCATATACCTGACTCAGGGTCTTGCGCGCCGAGTCGGGCAGTCCTTCCAGTTGCAGTGCGGCCGCCAGTTCCTCCAGCACACGGTCCTGCTCACCATGCCGCAGGCAATGCCGCATCGTATCAAACCACACCCGCGCTTGGGTGGTACGCCCATCCAGCCACGCCGCTGCCCCTTTCCAGAGGTTCTGCGCCGCATGGTAAAAGTCCAGAATGCCAATCGCATATACCGCAAAGCGCTGGACATACAGATTCCAAAAGCCCCGCCCGCCGTCGCTCAGCCACACGACCACCTTGGCTTGACCAATCCCTTGTCGCCAGGCTTCCAGCCACAAACGCGGGCGCAGGGCCTCGATGTCGCCCAACACTGCGACCAAGCGCCGCCGTTCCAAGCGGGTGACGGTTTGACCGTGGCGGGTGGTCCGTTGCCCCAAACGCGCCAGAATCGCGACCTTAACCTCGCGCCAGACGGTCCGCCCCTTGGGCGTGCCATTCTCTGGTCGAAAGGGTACCATTACTCCATCCGCCCCAATCAGCAAGGGCTGGGCCGAGGTATTTTCGTCCAGGCGCTCGGCGGTGGGCGGCTGCCCCTCGGCCAACTGGTCCAATTCCCGCTGGAGCCGTTGCATGGCACTTTGGCCGGCCTCTTGCACCCAGTGCCAGAGGGTGCTCGGGCTGACGGGCAGTCCCAGCAGGCGTTGCAGCAAGACCACGGCGGTCTCAAAGGGAACAAAGATGGCCAAAGCGCAAGCCATCTGCTTCAACGCGACGCTCGTCTGCTGGTGGGGTGTCAGACCCAAGGTCTCATCCAAGGGTGCCACTTGACCGATCTTGCAGCCCTTGGGGCAACGACCGACGCGCCGTTCCCAACGGACGATGCCCAGGCGTGTGGTGAGTTGACGGGGCAGAAACCCCTTGCTCCGCAGGCGGGTACCACACTTGGGACAGCTCGGCAATTCAGCGGGGCGCTGAGCGCGCTGAGTGAGCACTTCCTGAACCAGCAGGACGGCAATCCTGTGAGCGAGTTGCCCAGCGGCCAAGAGCATCAGGGCGAGAGATGGGGCCTGCTCGACCGCTGTAACCAGTTCTTGCAAAGAAGGATGCATGTGGCGTATACTATCGGCTAGACACGGCATCGGGACCGGTACTCCTTTCGGTGTTGTGAACATCCGAAAGTTTACCGCATTTCCGCTGCCGTGTCATCTCTCTCCCCTAACCTTTATATGCGCCCCAAGCACAAGGCATGGGCAAGCACAAGGCATTGCCCCTACTGACAACTGATCACTGATTACTGGTTACTGATTCCACAGGAGCCCCATGTCCAAAATTCCCCTTGTAGATTTACACGCGCAATACGAAACGATCAAGCCCGAGATTGACGCGGCGATTCAACGCACGATTGACAACACCGCGTTCATTCTCGGACCCGAAGCGAAAAAGTTCGAAGAACATTTCGCGGAATACTGCAACGTCAAACATGCCGTCGGCCTCGATTCTGGCACGGCAGCATTGCATCTCGCGCTGCTCGCGCTCGGCGTCGGCGCGGGCGACGAGGTGATTACGACGACGCACACGTTCATTGCTACGTCCGAAGCGATTGTGCTCACCGGCGCGCGTCCCGTGCTCGTGGATATTGACCCACGCACGTATAACATTGACCCGCACAAAATTAAAGCGGCGATCACGCCGCGCACCAAAGCCATCATCCCCGTTCACTTGTACGGGCAACCTGCGGAAATGGACCCGATTTTGGACGTGGCGAAAAAACACAATCTGCGCGTCATCGAGGACGCCGCACAAGCGCACGGCTCCGCTTATCGCGGGCGGCGCATCGGTTCCATCGGCGACATGGCGTGTTTCAGTTTTTATCCCGGAAAAAATCTCGGCGCGTACGGCGATGCGGGCGCGCTCGTGACGAGCGACGACGAACTCGCGCAAAAAATCCGAATGCTGCGCGATCATGGGCGCACGACCAAGTACGAACACGAAATCACGGGTTATGGCTATCGCCTCGACGGCATTCAAGGCGCGGTGCTCGACGTGAAACTCAAGCATTTGCCAGAGTGGACGGACAAGCGCCGCGCGTGCGCGGACTATTACACCGAACTCTTGGCGAATGTGGACGACGCGATTGTGACGCCGTACGAACCCGCGCACGTGCGCGCGGTGTATCACCTTTACGTCATTCGCACACACAAACGCACGGAGCTTTTGAATTTTCTCAAGGAACAAAACATCGAAGCGGGCATTCACTATCCCGTGCCGCTACATTTGCAACCCGTATACAAAAATCTCGGATACAAAAAAGGTGATTTCCCCGAAACCGAGAAAGCGGCGCAAGAAATTTTGTCGCTGCCGATCTATCCTGAATTGACACAGGCGCAAATGGAACGCGTGGTCGAAACGATGCGCGAGTTTTATCGCAAGAATTGAGTCACAGGTCACAGGTCGCAAGTTGCAAGTATTGTGACCTGTAACCTGCAACCTGAAACCTTATGTCTCTTGTCTCCACCGCTTGGCTCGCCGACCATCTCGACGATCCAAACGTGCGTATTGTGGACACGCGTTGGTACTTGCTCGATACGCAAAAAGGCGAACGCGATTATTTTGACGGACACATTCCCAACGCGCTTTATTTGAGTGTAGACCGCGATTTGTCCGCGTCCCCGCTGCCGGATGCGAAAACCGGACGGCACCCGCTGCCCTCGCCCGAAGCATTTGCGGAAACGATGGCGCGCGCGGGTGTGTCGAACACGACGCACGTCGTCGCGTACGACGACGCGGGGGGCGGGAACGCGGCGCGTGTGTGGTGGCTGCTGCGTTACTTTTCGAGCGGAACTGCGCTCGGTCACGAAAATGCTTCGCTGCTCGACGGCGGATTGAATCAGTGGCTCGCCGAAGAACGCGCCTTGTCAACGCACGTGCCAACCTTTCCGCGCGCACAATTTCACGCGCGCCCGAACCCGAACATGTTTGTGACAAAGCAGTATATGATCGAACACACGCATGACCCGCGCACGCTCATTCTCGACGCACGCGCGCCGGAACGCTATCGCGGCGAAACAGAGCCAGTGGATGCGCGCGCGGGGCATATTCCCGGCGCGAAAAACGCGCCGTGGAGTGAAAATTTGCGCAGCGCCCAAGATTTTCGTTTTCAAGACGCGAACGCGTTGCGCGCGCGTTTCGACGCGTTGGGCGCAAACGGCGCGGCTGAAATTGTCGCCTACTGCGGCAGCGGCATCAACGCAGCCGCAGAATTGTTCGCGCTGGAACTTGCGGGGTATAAAAATACATTGTTGTATGCCGCATCGTTCAGCGAATGGAGCCGCGATGCGACACTGCTGATTGTCACAGGCGCGGAACCGTTCTGATGTTATAATGGTGCGCGAGGTGGAAAAATGACGATCCAATTATCTCCGGCGCTGGAAAAACGAGTAGCGCGTGAAGCAAAAGCACGCGGCATTGCGCCAAAACAAGTGGTCGAAGAGGCGCTCAAAGCATATTTCAAACCGCCAACTGCAACACGGCAAGAATCCAGCGCGCGCCGCGAATTGCGCGCGCTGTTACAAAACAAAAAGAAAACAGCGGATTTCATTGCTGAGGTGCGTCGCGCGAGACGAGCGGCGGGCAAGTTATTGGATGATAATGCCGAGTGGATCGAACACGTCAGTACGAGCAGGACTGAGCACGGGAGCCCCTAAACGCAAATGGTCTATCTCGATAGCTCTGTCCTGATTGCCTTTCTCTACGAGGAGCGCGATCAATCCGAGAAATTCAGCGCGGCGCAACGCTTCATGGAGGCGGTGCGGCAAAAAAAGGTACAGGCGGCAGTCTCTTTTTATGCCTTACCTGAACTCTATGATTTTGTGAAATCGCATCAGTCCGAAATAGAAGTGAGTTCAGTATTTCGCCTTGGACTCGTTGAGTTGTTTCTTGTGCCTTTGGACATCTTTCCATTTTTGTCGCGCGAACTATTCAATGATTCGAGAAAAAAAATTGTCATCGTAGATGCGGATGATGCACGCCACGTTGCCGTAGCATTGACACGTCAATGTTCCGCCATCATCACTTTTGACCATCACTTTCAGCAAGTCCGCGACCTGATCCCCGTTTTTACGCCCGACGAATATCTTGCGACCCTGACCGAATCTGACGGAGAATGATGCAAGGCGAAATCATTCTCCGCGATGTTGCGCATAACCAATGGCTGCGCTTTGAAGCTCCACGCGAAATCATTGTTGCAAACGAACTCGCGGAGGTTTTGCCCGCGCTCACACGTGTCGAAGCGTGGGTGAACGAGCACGACGCGTACGCCGCCGGATTTATCGCCTACGAAGCCGCGCCCGCGTTCGACAACGCGCTCGCCGCACACCCGCTGCGCGATTTTCCACCGGTGTGGTTCGGTCTCTACAACGCGCCAACGCTTGTCCAGTCTCCAGTCTCCAGTCTCCAGTCCCCAAACGCGCACAAGGCGCTAAACTACAATTGGACGCCGAATGTCGCGCGCGAAACCTACAACGTCGCCATCGCACGCATCCGCGAGCACATTGCGCGCGGCGACACATATCAGGTCAATTACACGATGCGCCTGCGGGCGGATTTTGACGGCGACGCATGGGCATTGTTTACACGGCTCGTATGTGCCCAGCCCAACAGCTATGCCGCGTTCATGGACACCGGGCGTTACGTGATTTGCTCCGCGTCGCCGGAATTATTTTTGCCGCGCGGCGCGGCGGACGATGTTTTGTTGTGGAACGAACGCGGCGAAATTACGGAAACCTGCGCGGCAAATATCGTCGTGCAATTCGGCGATGATTTTTTTACGCCGCCTGTCGAGTGTGGTTTGCATTGTGCATTATTCATTGTGTTATAATTTCGCCGTTTTCCAATGGAACAAACAATCTCCAACCTCCAATCTCCAATCTCTCTTTTTTCGCAGCCCTACGTGTCGGTGTTCATTCCCGCGCGCAACGAGGCGGGGAACATTCCGCCGTTGATGGAAAAAATTGCGCGTACGTTTCACGCGCACGCGCTGGATGGCGAAGTCATTTTTGTGGACGACGGCTCAACCGACGCAACGTGGCAAGAAGCAGTCGCCGCGTCGGAAAAATATCCGTTCCTGCGCTTGTATCGCCATCGCCGTTCGTTTGGTTTGACCGAAGCGATGCGCACCGGTTTCCGCCATGTGCGCGGCGACGTGGTGATTTTTTTGCCTTCCGATTTGGAAGCAGACCCCGAAGAGGATATTCCGAAACTGCTGGCAAAATTGGATGAGGGATATGACGTCGTCGCGGGCTGGCGGCAAGGGCGCAACGACGGCAAGGTGTTCGCGTCGCAAATTTACAATATGGTTTCGCGCGCGTTGTTTGGTTTGGAAGCGCACGACATGAATTGGATCAAAGCATTTCGCCGCGCGGTATTGGACGATTTGCACTTGCGCTCCGACTGGCATCGGTTCATTTTGCACATTGCCGCGTCGAAGGGCTACAAAATCGGCGAAGTGCCGGTGAATTTTTATCCGCGTCAAAAAGGCCAAAGTAATTTCGGGTTCGCGCGCATTCCGATTTCGTTTCTCGACGTGTTGGTCGTGAAATTTTTGATGACCTTTTCGCGCAAGCCGATGTTGTTTTTTGGCGGACTGGGCGCGTTTTCGATCTTGTCCGCCTTTTTGATTTGGATTTATCTCACCGCTTTGTATTTCAATACGCCGGGCAATATGCAGCAGCGCCCGCTGTTTACGTTCGCAGGTTTTATTTTTGTCGCGGGCATCTTGTTATTCATCGGCGGCTTTTTGGCAGAACTCGTCGTGTCGCAAGCGGACCGCTTGGAAGATCTCGAGCGCACGCTGCGCGAACGGGAGGAGACCTCACCCTAACCCTCTCCTACAAGGAGAGGGAACATGACCTCACCCTAATCCGCTCCTTGAAGGAGAGGGAACGTGACCTCACCCTAATCCGCTCCTTGAAGGAGAGGGAACATGACCTCACCTGACCTCACCCTAATCCGCTCCTTGAAGGAGAGGGAACGTGACCTCACCCTAATCCGCTCCTTGAAGGAGAGGGAACATGACCTCACCCTAATCCGCTCCTTGAAGGAGAGGGAACATGACCTCACCCTAATCCGCTCCTTGAAGGAGAGGGAACTTGAGACCTTATCCTAACCTTCTCCTTGAAGGAGAGGGAACTTGAGACCTTACCCTAATCCTCTCCTACAAGGGGAGGGAACTTGAGACCTTACCCTAACCTTCTCCTTGAAGGAGAGGGAACTGGGTGCACGTTTAGATGCGCGTTCTGTTACTCACACACGTTTTTCCACGCGCCGCGGAGGATCCGCTGGGCGCGTTTTTGTTGCACCTGACGCAATGCTTTGGGGAACGCGCAAACGTACTGGTCGTTGCGCCGCACGCGGCGGGGTTGGCGGACCGCGAAAATTTTGGCGCGGTCCAAGTGACGCGTTTTCATTATGCGCCGGACGCGCAAGAAACGTTAGCGTACACGGGGGTCATGCACGAACAAGTCGCGCGCGGCATTGGCGGTCAAGTCGCCTTTTTACGTTTCACGTTTCACTATTTGCGCAGCGCGTGGGCAGCGACGCGTGCGTATCGCCCGGACGTGATTCACGCGCATTGGTGGCTGCCCGGCGGTCTGGTCGGCGCGCTCGCGTCGAAATTATCGGGTACGCCGCTGGTGCTCACGACGCACGGCACCGATGTAGAGCAATTGCGCAAGGCACGCTGGGCGCAGCCGCTCGCGCGTTTTGCCTTTGGGCAAGCGCGCGTGATTACGTGCGGTTCGAATTATTTGCGCGAACGCTTGAGCGAACTCGCTGTGGCGAATGCGGCGCACGTGCGCGTGATTCCGATGCCGGTGAATCCGGTGTTTGTAGCGCGAGACCGGAGACCGGAGACCGGAGACTGGGGTCTGGAAATTGGAAATTGGAAATTGGAAGACTTGTCCCGAACCACTGCGGCGAGCGGCAGCGTGGCAGGCTCCGCGAGGGATCGAAATTCAAAACTAAAAATTCTGACGGTGGCGCGTTTGACCAAACAAAAGAGTATTGATACTTTGATTGATGCGTTACAAATTTTGCGCGGGCGGGGCGTAGACGCGCGACTGCAAATCGTCGGCGACGGCGACCAGCGCGCGGCATTGGAAAAGAAGACGCGCGAATTGAAACTTGACGGGTTTGTGGAATTTTTAGGGATGCGCTCGCAAAACGATTTGCCCGCAATGTACGCACAGTGCGACGTGTTTGTGCTGCCGTCGCTGCGCGAGGGGATGGGGCTTGTGCTGGCGGAAGCGTTGTTGTGCGGCGCGCCCGTGATTGCGACAAATTCCGGCGGCGTCACGGACATTGTGCGCGACGGCGAAACGGGTTTGTTGTTCCCCGAACGCGATGCGAACGCGCTGGCGGATGCCTTGGAAAAATTTGCGCGTGAGCCGGAATATGCCGCACAGCTGGCGCAAAAGGGACGCGCGTGGGTCATGGAACGCTTTACGCCCGAACGCGTCGCGGCGCAATTCTTGCAGATGTATGAGGGATAAACCGTAGTAATGAATTTATTCGTTCAGACGGACGATTGAAATCGTTACTACGTTTGCGGACGATTGAAATCGTCACTACGTTTGCGAACGATTGAAATCGTTACTACGTTTCACTGACAACTGATCACTGATCACTGATCACTGATTACCGATGACTGATTCTCGTTCCCCCTCTGACACCTCCATCGCGTTTTGGCTCGCGCTGTTTTTGTTTGGCGTGTATTTGCTTTCGTTCAGCGGACGCATTACGTCGTCCGACGGGCTTTCGATGTTTGCGGTGACTGAAAGCGCGGTCAAACGCGGCGATGTTTCGACCGACCAAATGTGGACGTTCTTTGGCGCCAAGAGCGCGCCCGCGCCTGACGGTGAAGCGTACAGCAAATACGGGTACGGCACGTCACTGCTCGCCGCGCCGTTGTACGCGCTGGCGTTGTATGTACCATTTTTTGGTTTGATGCAGCTAACGGTGTTGTCGAGCGCGCTGGCGATGGCGTGCGCGGGCGCGTTCGTGTATCTCACCGCGCGGCGTCTGAAATTTTCGGTCGCGGTTGCGCTGGCGACAACGCTGTTGTTTGGTTTGGCGACACCCGCGTGGGTATATGCCAAAGAGTTTTGGAGTGAAGCGTTCGCGACGGCGACATTGTGCGCGGCGTTTTATTTTTTGTTAGCGTATCGCCAACAACGCGGGCTGCACGACTGCGCGATTGCCGGAATTTGTTTGGGGCTGGCAATTGCGGTACGAACGACGAATATTTTGCTGCTGCCATTGTATGTGTGGTACGCGTTTGTAAATCTGGGCGAGAAAGGGGGCGAGCACAAGGGAAAGGGCGAGCACGCGGCATCGCCCCTACAGGTGGATTGGCGCGGGGTGTTTTGGTTTGCGATTCCGGTGAGTGGCTTTGTGTTGGCGATTTTGTTTTACAACGCGGTTCGGTTTGGGAATGTATTCACAACGGGTTATCGCGCCGATGAAACGTTTAATAATAACATCTTGTTGGGCGCGTACGGTTTGTTGTTCAGTCCCGGCAAAGGTTTATTCGTGTACGCGCCAATTCTCGCCGCACTGCCGTTCGGCGCATGGCAATTTTACAAACATCATAAACGCGAATTCGTCTTTGTCTCTTTACTCTCTACGTTTTACGTTTGACTTGACTCTGCCTGGTATTACTGGTTGTTCTGGACGAATTGGGCGGCGCGTTTTCTCGCGCCCACGCTGCCGTTTTTGCTTTTGCTCTGCGCGCCACTGCTCGAACTGATTTTAGAGCCGTCACATGACGTTTCACCCTTCACTGCGTTCAGGGCAGGCAGTTTCACGCCTCACGTTTCATCCTTCACGCTGTTCAGGACAAGCAGTTTCACGCCTCACGTTTTACGTTTCACGTTTCATCCTTCACGTTGTTCAGGACAGGCAGTTTCACGTTTCACGTTTCACGTTTCACGCTTCACGTTCGCCATTCTCGCCCTCATCAGTTTCCTCAATGCCCTCGCGGGCGTGAGCATCCATTCGCTGACGTACCGTTTGGCATTGTTCAAAGTATCGGAGAATCCCGATTGGGACGCGATTTTTCAATCCGCGCTTTCGCCGCTCATCGGACACTGGCAAATTCTCAAACCAACAAATCTTGAATTTGCGTGGCTGCGCGTGACGCTCGACGCGATACAGGTGGATTGGATTGCCATCGCGTCGACGGTCGGCGTGATTCTGTTTGCGTTGTATATGCTGGCGCGCGTTTTGCGCGGAGAGGAAATGCCGCGCGTGGCAACGCGCATCAATTTGGCGCTCGCGGTTGCGTTGACATTGATTGTAATCGCGCGTTATGCGAATGATCCGCGTTTGGGCGGCAATGACGGTTATCGCAGATTGCTGGAAACGGTAGCACAAAAAGCCGCCGCGCAAGATGTTTTGATTTTGAATGACGACGCACACGCGCGTTATTTTTTCAGTACGAACCGCGCGCGATTGAAATGGTACGGTTTGAGCCGCGACCCCGCGCGTTGGGACGCGCCGACGCAAGCACTGGTGACGCGCTTGGGGCAAACGTACGCGCGCGTTTGGTTTGCGTATGATGGCGCGGTGGACGCGCCCAACCCGATGCGCGACTGGATGGCAGAACATTGGCAGGCGGTGCAGCGATTGACGTTCGAGGGGGGGGTGACATTGGTGTTGTACGCGACGCGCTAAAAATGAGTGATTTTTCGGGCGAATGGAATTCGCGCCAACAAAAACACAAAACTTGCCTGCGCGAGTTGAGTCCGCGTAGGCAGACTTGGTGTAGTTGTTGCTGCGGTTTCTAACCGCGAAGGGGACTTGTCAAGCGCACATTATTTGTGTATCATTTCACCAGTTCCCGCTTCGCCCTTTACCTTCCGGTCTCCCATCTAGACGCCATCGGATGGGGTGGCTGTGCAATTTTTCGAGCGTTCCTGTTGCCGCGTTGTGCGGACGACAGGCGCTTTTTTTTGTAATCCATGGCGAAGCGACAGAGAGCGTACTTTGAAAAGGAGGTGCCGTGGAATCCAGACATATCACTACGATTGCCATTCTTTTTGCGGCGGGGTTGACCTTATTTTTATCCGGGTCTGTGTTTGGCTGCATCGTGGACGACAATAGTGCTTGTGTGATGCTGCGTTCGAATCCCTTGACGCTGGGCATCGGCGGCGGCAAGGGCAACGCGATGATGTTGGCAGAAACGGACCAAGACCCGCAGCAAGCAGAGTTGATTCCGTTTATTACGAACAAGCTGCGCGAGAGCGCGCCCCAGCCGAAATCCGAAGTGCTCAACTTGATGACGCTGTTGCCCCGAGAAAGCGACGCGGAATTGGACGAAATGCTCAAGGTCCTGATGGTGCTTGACACGGGAACGGATCTGGTCATTGCGCGTCGCATTGCCATGATTACCCAAGAACAAACGCGGCGTTTGAATGAGCGTCTCTTGGCGCAACAGTTGGCGCAGCAGGCAGCGCGGCGCAAGGCGGCGCAGTTAGCGGCGGCGCGACCGCCAGCGCCTGCGCCCGCGCCCGTATTGCCCGGCAGTCCCGATCCGTACAATGCCCCCACTCCCTCCGGCGCAGAAGTGTACATTCAACCGCACACGGCAGTTTGGTACAGTGTGGAGGATCGAGGGCGGCGGCTCAGCATTTGGATGAATGCGAATCACCAGAGCGGGTTGGAACTCGCGATTTTTGGTCCCGACCAGCAAGATGTTTGGTCGAGCCGTCCTACCGGTAAAGCCGCGCCGGGGCAGGGGTTTGATTTTTTCTGGACCGGTCGTTCGCGTTTCAAGGGCACGTGGCGGCTGCGCGTGACGAATACGAATGATTTCAGTGTGCCGTACACGCTGGGCACGCAAACCATCAGCGACAAGAACGGCGATTTGTGTAGAGATTGCCACGGCGTCATCGAAGATGAATGGGAGCGCTGCGAACACGACGGCTCGTTCTGCGAGGATCTCAAAGACCAGTACAAGAATTAGCTCTCGCTGATATAGACCTGACAGGTTTTTGAGACGTACGTTGCACGTATCGCGGATGTGATGTACATCGCGAATGGTGCATGTTACACGTACGTTTTGGAAACCTGTCAGGTCGTGTGGACGACGCGATTCGCGCTTGCGAGTCGCGTTTTTCTTTTTTTTTGGTACGGCACGGGGCTTGTGCTAAGATTCGCTGCCTTCGAGCTGACAATGACTCGTTACAAAACCCTCGCCGTTCTGGCGTTCTATTTTTTCCTCGCCGTTGTGCTCACGTATCCGCTGGCACTGCATTTGGGTACGCACATTCCGGGTCACGATACCGATGGCCCCGCGCAAACGTGGAGTTTGTGGTGGACGCGTTTTGCCTTGCTCGATTTGGGACGTGCGCCCTTCACGACGGATTATTTGTTTTATCCGCTGGGCTTGAACCTCGTCGCGTATACGCCTGTTTTTTTGAACGGGCTGCTTTCCATTCCGCTGCAGCTCGCATTCGGCGTCATCGTCGCACAAAACGCGATGGTCTATTTCGCGTTGGTGACGGGCGCGTACGGCGCGTATCTTTTTGTGCGCGAATGCCTTGCTCCAGTCGGGAGCGCGATGAGCGCGGCGGCAAATGAACGCTACAGCGAGCGTTCAGTACGGAACGAACGCCGTTTCGTTCCGATGGCGGGAGATGGAACGCTGCATGTAGGGAACGAACGCCGTTTCATTCCAGCGGCGGAGGGAACGCTGCGGCGAGCGTTCCATACAGAACTGGCGGCGGTGCTCGCGGGCGCGGTGTATGGCTTCGGCGCGTGGCATTTGAATTATGTCGTCGCCGGACATTTCATGCTCATCAGCAATCAATGGCTGCCGTACTATGCGTTGTATCTCGTACGTTTAGAAAAAGGTTGGCGCAATGCGGTGATGCTCGGTTTGTTTTTGATTTTGACCGCGTGGACGGAATTGACATTCGTGCCCTTTCTCGCGCTGCTGACGATTTTTTATCTGGCGTATTTGTTGGTTGCGCGACGCGGTGCGCTCAAACAATATATTTTAGGTCTGGTGTTGACAAGCGTCATTGGTCTGGTGGGTACGAGTCCGCTCGTGTTTTCGCTCGCGGCGGATTTTCAACGCTATGGTTATTATTTGACAGAGGGCGTCGGGCGCATTCAAATTTTTTCGGCGGAACCGATTTCATTTTTCTTGCCGTCGGGACAACATCCCCTGCTCGGCGCGTGGTCGGAAAGCATCACGACGGCGAACACGAGTTACGCCTTTATCGGTTGGGCGGTTTTGGTTTTGGCAGCGCTTGGCGTGTATGCGAATCGCAAAAACGCGTTCGCGTGGTTTTGGGCAAGCGCTGCGTTGGTATTCGCACTGCTGATGTTTGGCTCGACGTTGTACGTCAATGGCGAAAACACGAATCTTCCGATGCCGTTCGCACTGCTGCGCGTGATTCCGTTCGTCAACGCCAATCGTTATCCGGCGCGTTTCAATCTGATGCTGATGCTGTCACTCGCGCCGCTGATGGCGTGGGGCGCGATGCTTTTATTAAATGCGCGCGCTGTCTGGGCAAAAATCGCATTTGCCGCGCTTGGCGCGCTGCTCGTATTTGAACAATTGGTTTTGCCGATTCCGCTGACGGAAATTCGCGTGCCCGCGCTGTTTGAAACGATTCGCGCAATGCGCGGCGATTTTTCGGTTTTGGAAATTCCGCTCGGCTGGCGCGGCAGTATCGTGATGCAAGGCAAGACCGACGACGCGGCGCAGTTTTATCAAACGCTCGACCACAAGCGGCGCCTTGGCGGCATCACCTCGCGTTTTCCCGCGTTCAAGCTGCGTTATTTTGCCGACGCGCCGGTATTGAGCTCGCTCATCGCGTTGGAAGAAGGACGCGCGGTGGACGAGCAACAAATCGCGCGCGACCGCGAACTTGCGGCGGAGGTCTTGCGTTTTTTCGACATTCGTTTCGTCGTGCTCAATCGCGCTGAAACCTCCGACGCAGTGATGGATTATGTGCGCGCGGTTTTGCCCCTCACCGTAATCAGCCGCGATGCAACGCGCACGCTGTATCGCGTGGATTTGCCCCCCCCCCCGATGCGCTGGGCAATTGACCCCGGTGCGGAAAACGCGCAGTTGCTGTTTGACGACGGCTGGGGACGCGCGCAAGAGGACAACGCGGGTTTCGGTTTTCGTTGGGCAACCGAATCGAATGCGCGCGCGATGCTCCCACTCGAAAACAAAAATTATGAAATCACGTTTCGTCTGCGCGGCGCGCGCGCGCAGCAAAAAATTGAATTGCGTGTGAATGATGTGAATGTCGCAGAATGGAACATCACCGACGCGTGGGGCGAATACAAAGCGCAAATTCCTTCCGGCGCACTGCGCGAGGGTTTGGACGAGTTGGTTTTTGTGACGGAAACGACGGTGTTGGA
The DNA here is from genome assembly GCA_016209205.1 of Chloroflexota bacterium. GTDB lineage: Bacteria > Chloroflexota > Anaerolineae > UBA4142 > SHND01 > SHND01. The sequence continues at coordinate 1,495 of JACQWQ010000141.1, read as the reverse complement.
TCAAGCAGCGCGCGATGATCGCACGATTGGCGGGACAGGTGTTGTTGCGCCGGTGGACATTGTCGCAACCGGCGCGGGTTTTGACGCGGGCAAGTTTGGCGAAATTTTTGTCGCGGGGCAGAATTGGATTCCCTCGACGCGCGGCTATCAGCTGGTCGCTATCCACGCGCAAACGGGCAACGTGGACGCGGTCGGTTCGTTCGACACGTTCGCGGACAAGGACGCGTCGCGCCGTCTGGTCGAATTTGTTGCCGCGCTGCCGCAAGGTGAAATCGTCGCGGGTGTCGCGATTGACGACGCCTCCAACGCCTTGAGCGACAAAGCGTTCGCGGCGCTGCAAACCCTCGGCGTCGCGGGCGATGTGCGCGCGCAATTTCGCGCGGGGCACGCGTTCGTCGGCATCCAGGGCATTGCGCCGGGCCAAGCAGTGGAAGACCTGCAAGCGCGGCTTCCGGCGAACATTGCGATTGGCAAAAATGTGAGCAAGCCGCGCGTGAGTTTTGCGCTGGGTCCGTTTGAAATCGTAGGAGAATAGGAACCGCGAATCGGCGCGAATCTACGCGAATGTCATTCCAAACCCCTCAATCCTTCGTGCGATGAACGCCATCGCGAGTAAACTCTGTGAGGAATCTCATTCGCGCCGATTCGCGGTCGCAGTACATCACAATTCTGTCTTTGGGACACAGATTTCGCAGATTTACACAGAAAAAGAAACTTTCAATCTGTGGCATCTGTGGCATCTGTGTCCAAATCTGTGATGTACTGGGTCGGATGAATCTTTGAAAAAAATTACGTGGCGGCGCGCGATTGGCTGGGTGCTCGCGCTGGCGATTTTATTTTTTCTGACGCGCACCTTGTGGTCGAGCTGGGATCAGGTTGCGCAGAGCGGCTTTAGTTTTCAATTCAACCTGCCGCTGTTTCTGCTTTCCATGATCCTCCTCGTGCCCGGGCGCACGTTCGCGGTCGAAGCTTGGCGGCGCATTTTGCGCGCGCTCGGCAACACGATTTCGCTGCGCTTTGCCGTGTACGCGTGGTTCGTGTCGAATCTGGCGCGTTTTATTCCGGGCAATGTGTTTCAACTGGCGGCAATGATGATGCTGACCGAACGCGCGGGCGTGTCGAAATTAAACATCGTGTTGAGTCAAGCCGTGTACGCGGCAATCGCGCTTGCAGTAGCGGCGCTGTACGGCGTGACGTTATTGCCGATTGCGCAATACAATGTGCCGCTCGTCGTGATTGCATTCGCCGCATTGATTGTGTTGTTCGCGCTGCCCGCCGTGTTTCAAATCATGTTGAATGTTTCGACGTGGCTGCTGCGTCGCGTGCGGCGCAATCGTGAAATGGTCGCGCCGCACGTGCGCGTTTCGTTTTGGCAAGGACTGGCGCCGCCGCTGTTTTCGTTCACCATGTGGACGCTCAACGGGTTCGCGTTTTGGTTGTTCGTGCGTTCCATCACCGAAATTTCCATCGCCGCAATTCCCGCGTTCATCGGCAT
>JACQWQ010000140.1 GCA_016209205.1 Chloroflexota bacterium | reverse complement strand
CCTCTCTTTGTAGGAGAGGGGTCGGGGGTGAGGTGCTCCCCTCTCTTTGTAGGAGAGGGTTTGGGGGAGAGGTGCTCCCCTCTCTTTGTAGGAGAGGGGTTGGGGGAGAGGTGCTCCCCTCTCTTTGTAGGAGAGGGGTCGGGGGTGAGGTAAAACAAGCCGCATCGGGAACCCGTGCGGCTTGTTTTGCGTCTCATGGATAATGCTGCCATGCCCCGCGCGTGGATTTTTGTGTTTGGTTTGGGCACTTGCTTTGCGTCACAAATCATTTAGAATGGTCAAGTACAAAGTTCTCCGGTTCTCCGGCACACGCGACAAGATTGACGTTGGCGCGAATTGCCCAAACGACAAGAGGTGAATTCTTGTGAAACGCACATTACGCATTCTGACGCTTTCGTTGTGGCTCGGCGCAATGCTTGTTCTCGGCAGCGCCTGCGGCTCTACAACTCCCTCTGCCCCGTCCACTCCGACCACCGCCGCCCAAACTGGCGGCGTGACCGTGATTATCAATTCTCCTGCCAGCAATTCTGATTTTGAACCGGGCGCAGCGGTCGCCGTCACTTCTACATCTAACTCGCCCAACGGCATCGTTTTGGTGGAACTGCTTGTGGATGGGCGCGTCGTTCAATCGAGTCCGACGCCGAACGGGCAGCCGCAGCCCCAATTTTCTGTGGTGCAAACCTGGCAGGCAGCGGCGGGACAACATACGCTCACGGTGCGCGGAACAGATTCGCGCGCCAACACGGGCGACGCGGCAATCCGCGTCAATGTCGGCGGCTCTGTTCCGCCGACGGCGAGTCAAGCGACCATCGTTCCACCGCCCACGGTGATACCGCCCGTTTCGCCCATTCCGGCAACGCCGATTCCGGCAACGCCGATTCCGGCAACGCCGCTGCTGCCTTCGTGCACGCTCAACGCGACGTTTATTGCCGATGTGACAATTCCCGACGGCGCGACGATTGCGCCCAGCAGTCCGTTTGTCAAAACATGGCAAGTTCAAAATTCCGGCACGTGCGATTGGGGCGCGGGGTTCTCACTTGTTTTCGTGAGCGGCAATCAAATGGCCGGCGCATCGCCTTCGCCGATTCCCGCGACGCTTGCCGGACAAAATGTCAACCTCTCGCTCAACATGATTGCGCCCGCGCAGCCCGGTCGTTACCAAAGCGTGTGGCAATTGCAGGCGTCAAATGGCGCGTTATTCGGCACGCGCGTGGATGTGATTATCGTCGTGCCCGGCGCGCCCACGCCAATTCCGCCGACCGCGCCGCCGGTGTCGTGCAGTGGCAGTCCACAGATTTCTTTTTTCGTCGCCAATCCCGCGACCATTCAACCGGGACAGATCACCACGCTGAGCTGGGGTGCTGTCACGAACGCGACGAACGTGGTTTTGCAATCGCCGCAAGGCAACAGCGGCGTCGCAACGCCCGGACAAATTCAGGTGCAGCCCGGTTCGACGACGACCTACACGCTGACGGTGTACTGTTACAACAATATCGTGCAAGCGCAAACGACCGTGACCGTTCAAAACGCGCCGCCGACCCCGACACCCCCCCCCTCGAATCCGAATCAGATTCGCAGCATCACGGTGACCAAGAGCGGCGACACTTATTCCGTGACGGTCAACTATTTTTGGAATGGCGCAGACGCACCCGCAGTGATTCGCGCGGTCGGAGTGAATGCGAGTTCCGATCCGGTCACGAATTACGGACAGGCGAGTATTCTCGCCAATTTTGTCAAGAATGTAATTATCAAGCTCACCGGGAAAGGCGCAGTTACGATAGACGTGTGCATGGTCGGGCACAGCGGGGCGGAGCTCGCGTGTTCGAGTGAACCGGTCAAATGACGCGGAACAATCCGAGCGCGGTCTCGTCGTCGTTCATCACGGCAAGGAGTCGAGCGATGAAATCGTTTTTTTCTATTCTCTCGTTAGCAGTACTCTTGCTTGTCACCGCGTGCCAGTTGGGACCAAGTACTACTCCCACGGCCACGCCTGGTTCCAGCAAGCCGAATGTCGTAATCGTCGCGCCGCCGAGCAACGCGTCGTTTCAAGTTGGCGATCAAGTGAAAATTCAATCCACCTCCACAGATGCCGAAGGCATCGTGTTGGTCGAATTGATTGTGGATGGGCAAACCCTGCAAAACAGTCCGACCCCCAACGGTCAGCCCCAAACGCAATTTTCGGTGATTCAAACATGGACAGCGACAACGCCGGGCGCGCACAACATTACCGTCAAGGCGACGAACGCGCGGCTCGGTACCGGCGAAGCCAATATCATTGTCAATGTTACCGAAAAAATCGCATTGGCGACGGCGACGCTTGTCGTTCCGCCGACGCAAGCCATTCCGACGGCGACGCCGCTCGGCGCGACGGTGCCCCCCCCCTCACCCCCCCCTCCGGCGACCTGCACGCTCGCCTCCACGTTCATTGCCGATGTGACCATTCCCGACGGCACGGTGATCGCGCCCGGTGGAACGTTTGTCAAAACCTGGGCAATTCAAAATTCCGGCACGTGCACGTGGGGCGGCGGCTACATGGCTTTGTTCGTAGATGGCGAAGCATTGGGGGCGACATCCCCGCAGCCAATCCCTGCCGCGAATCCGGGTGACATTATCAACATTTCAATCAACATGGTTGCGCCTCCGACGCCGGGAATGCACACCAGCGTTTGGCAGTTGCAAGCATCCAATGGCGTCACATTTGGCACGCGCTTTGATGCCGTGATCCAGGTGCCCGGCGGTCCGACCCCGCGCCCGCCCACAGCGGTTCCGCCAACCAATATTCCACCCCCACCCGGCTGTGTCGGTGTGCCGGTCTTTGCGAATTTCATTGCGAACCCGCAGACGATTTCGCCGGGGCAAATCACAACGTTAAGTTGGGGGCCGGTCTCGAACGCGAACGCGGTGTATTTGACTTCGCCGAGTGGTACGCAAGGTGTGGGCACACCCGGTTCGATTGCCGTGCAGCCATCGCAGACGACGACGTACACACTCACCGCATACTGCGGCAATGTGCCCGCGCAACTTCAGGTCACGGTGACTGTGCAAGGCGGCGGCGGTACGTGCAGTGGCACGCCCATCTTTAACGGTTTCTATGCCAATCCGCAAACGATCAGCGCCGGACAGCAGGCCACCTTGAGCTGGGGTCTGGTGCAAAACGCGTCCGCCGTCTACTTGCAGCTACCGAACAAGACCGAAGGCGTGGCTTCGCCCGCGTCGCGTACGGTGAAACCCGATGCGACGACGACGTACACGCTCGTCGCGTATTGCGGCAACAATCAAGCTGCGATTTCGACGACTGTCACGGTAATCGGTACTTGCAGCGGCGCACCGCACTTTAACGGCTTTACGGCAAACCCAAGCACGATTCAGAAAGGTCAATCTTCGACATTGAATTGGGGATTGGTCACGAATGCAACTTCGGTGGTCTTGCAATCGCCCGATGGCAGCAGCGGGGTCCCGACCCCCGGGCAGCTCGTCGTCAAACCGAGCAAAACCACGACCTACACGCTGGTTGCGTATTGCAAAAATAATACCGCGCAGCTCAGCGTTACGGTCCAAGTCAATAACCCCCAACCGCCGACGCCGACCCCGACACCACAGAACCAGACCGCGATACGTAATGTCCAAGTGCAAAAGACGGGCAAGGGCGCGTGGACGGTTACGGTGCAGTATTACTGGAATGGCGAATCCAGACCCGCGCGCATTGAAAGCGTTGGCGTGGGCAGCGGCGGCGCGCCGACCACGAACGTTGCTGCCACGGACATTATCGCGGGCTTTATAAAATTCGCTGTCCAGAATCTTACGGCTACCGGCAGCGGCAAAACCGTGAACATTACCGCGTGCATTGTCGGCAAGGGCAGCACGGACCTCGCCTGTAGAACCGTGCCTGCTCCGTAAAAAAAATCCGAACCGAATACAGACCTGACAGGTTTTTGGGACGTACGTTTTGCCTATCGCGTGCGCGGTGTACAGCGCGTGTGGTGCAGGTGACGCGCACGCGGCGATGTATGCCATCGCAAAAACCCTGTCAGGTCTTGATTGGCGCGCACAATGAATTCACAGCCGCTTCGCCCCGCGTGGGTGGAAATCAATGTACGTGCGTTGGAAAACAACGCGCGCCTTTTAAAACAAATCGTTGGCGCGCAAACCGAACTGATGGCGATGGTCAAGGCGAATGCGTACGGACACGGCGCCGTCGAATCCGCGCGCGCGGCGCTGCGCGGGGGCGCGACGTGGTTGGGCGTGTACGCGGCAGGTGAGGGGATCGAGCTGCGTGACGCGGGTATCCTCGCCCCCATTCTCGTCTTGGGACCTACGCTGCCGGAAAACGTACGCGACGCGCTCGCGCGCGATTTGACGCTGACCATCCCCTCACGCGAATATCTCCAACCGGTGATTGACGCGGCGCGCGCGCTGCGAACACGCGCGCGCGTGCACGTCAAAATTGACACGGGCATGACGCGATTGGGTCTCGATGCCGAGACGGCGGCGGAGGACATTCTTGCCGCACAGAACGCGGCGGCTCAGAATGATGATCTAGAGATTGAAGGCATCCTGACGCATTTTGCCGTCGCGGACGACCCGAACGCGCGGGACACGGCGCATTGGGGCGAAGAGTTTACGCGGCAGCAGCTCGAGACGTTTTTACGCGTCGCGGATCAAGTGGAACGCGCGGGCCTCACGCTGAAATATCGCCACGCGGCAAACAGCCCAGGCGCGGTTTATTATCAACACCCGCGTTTGAACCTCGTACGCGGCGGAATTTTGTTTTATGGTTTGCATCCCTCGTCCGCTGCGCCCCACCCCGTCGGTTTTGAACCCGCACTGGCATTCAAAACGCGCGTCGCCCTCGTCCGCGAGGTGCCCGCCGGACGCTTTGTGAGTTACGGCGCGACGTTCGAAACGCCGCGCGCGTCGCGCATCGCGGTGTTGATGGTCGGCTACGCGGACGGATTTCGCCGCAGGCCGCGCAACTATGGCGCGGTGTTGGTGCGCGGCAAGCGCGCGTCGATCGTCGGACGCGTGTGCATGGATCAAACGATGATTGACGTGACGGAGATTCCGGGTGTGCAAATGGGCGATGAAGTGGTGTTGATCGGAAAACAGGGGAGCGAGGAATTGAGCGCCGAAGAAATTGGCGCGCAGTTGGGGACGAACAATTACGAAACGGTCACGACGATTTCGGCGCGCGTGCCGCGAATTTATCTCGAATAACAACGCCTGACTGGTTCCAGTCAGGCGTTGTTATTTTAGCTTTTCCCATTCGTTACGTGTTATCTGTGCCTGTCGCAAAATTCGTGCGAGCAAGTCGCGTGGGATGTCACTTTGATGCGGGTTCGGAATACGCACCGTGATTTCACCTTTCTGCATAATCTGATGGCGTGTGCCTTCAAAGGGTCCTTCAAAACCCATTTCACGCAAGAATCGAATCAAATCCCTGCGCTTGATGGGACCTAGAGCGAATTCCAGTTTCGTTTGCGGTAGTATAGCCCCTTGTGGGCGTCGAATTCTGCCGAAAACGCGCACAAGGCGCTATACTACAACCCACCAATCAATTCGGAATTCGCTCTAAACGGGGCATTATGCAATTTCCTTAATGCGAAGTGAAATCTTGTCCACGCGAGGAATCGTCAAACCCCGCGCCACACGAAATAGGATCCAATCCTCGAGGACCTCTTGTAGCTCCTCGCGGCACGCTTCCAGCGTCTCGGCGTTTGCCCAGACGCCTTGAAAGCCGGGAATTTCGCCATAGAAGGAATGGTCATCCGAAAGGATTTCGTATTTGGCGCGACGCATCGCCGCTTGAATATATTCTGTCAGCATCTTACCTTGGGCATGTCATTTCGAATGCAATGAGAAATCTCGGTGGAAAACCGAGATTTCGCCGATGAACTGCATCGGACACTCCGTTCGAAATGACGTGTGTAACATCACATCTCAATTCAGCGAAAACGTTCCCAGCACATTGTCCCACATATTGCGCGCGTAACTATTGAGCGCCGGATTGTCCGCTTCGAGGAACAAATCGTCTTCTTCTGTCTCCAAGTCGAAGTGTTCCGCCATCGAACTCATCAACCATTCTTCGGCGGCTTCGCGCGCGGCTTCACGCACATCGCGGTCGCGCGCGTGGCACAATTCTTCAAGCACCGGATACGCGCGGTCGTCGCCCGCTTCGCCCAGCGAATAGATCGCACGTAGACGCAACGCCTTGTCCACGCCGCGCCCGCGCACGAGGCGGATCAAATCTTCGGTCGCTTCTTGCAAACCAAGTTCGCCCGACGCGCGCACCGCTTCGTACTGCACTTCACGATTCGCGCTGTGCAGTTCCGCCAACACCAAATCGGACCAGCGCAAATTGCCGCTGCGGCCCATTGCAAACAACGCGCTCGCGCGATAACGTGGGTCAGTTTGAGAATAGGACCAATCAATCAATTCGTCCACTTCGGGATCATCCAAAAACGCGAGGGCTTCAATCGCATAGCGACGTTCGTCAACGCTCAGTTGTGGGTTTTGCGCGGTGTCAAAGAGGAAATCCACGACGCGCTGCACATCGCCGTCGCTGAGCGCGCGTTCTTCATTATCCAGATCATTAAACATCTCGATCTCGGCATCCACAATGTAATGTCCGAGCGTGGAGAGCGCGCGCGTGCGGACATCCAAATCCGGATCGCGCTGCGCCTTGGTCAACAATTCTTCAATCCACATCGGGTCGGCGGTGTGCCAGAGACACGACACCGCTTCGGCGCGCACCATCGCATCGGGATCGTCCAACAAGCGCAGGACGATTTTCGATGCGCGCGCGTCGAGTGGGCGTAAGCCGTCGGCAATGTCCGCCAACCAATTCAATTTATCTTTTTTCGACATGCGGTGATTACGGTTCATCTCATTTTCCTCGTGCGGAATAAAGTGGGTTGTTCCACACACCAAAATTGTACGCGAAAGAGCGGAGAAATCAAGCGCGGCTTGGTTGCGATGGAGTGAGGGAGTGAGGGAGTGAGGGAGTGAAAATGCTCTATCTCTCGCTCTCTCCATCTCTCACTCTCTCTATCTCTCACTCACAACAATTTCTCTTGTTTCCCATTGCGCGGAAATTCTGTCGCCGCTTTGACGAAATCGCGGAACAATGGATGCGGACGTTCGGGGCGCGATTTGAATTCAGGATGAAATTGACTGCCGAGCATGAACGGGTGATCGCGCAGTTCCGCGATCTCGACGAGATTGTGATCGGGCGATTGTCCGCTGTACACCAGACCTGCCTCACTCAACATTTCGCGAAAGTGATTGTTGAATTCAAAACGATGCCGATGCCGCTCGCTGGTGATTTCGGTTCCATAGGCGGCTTGCGCTTTTGTGCCCGCTTTGAGTTCGCAGGGATACGCGCCGAGTCGCATCGTGCCGCCCAAATCCGCGATGCTGCGTTGTTCTTCCATCAAATCAATGACCGGATATTTTGTGCCGGGATCAAATTCAGTGGAATTGGGTTCGTCGCTTTCGAGCACATTGCGCGCGAGTTCGATGCACATCACCTGCATGCCCAGACACAAACCGAGATACGGTAACTGGTGCACGCGCGCGTATTTCGCCGCGAGGATTTTGCCTTCGATGCCGCGGTCGCCGAACCCGCCGGGCACGATGATGCCGTCCACGCGCGCCAACCGCTCAAAGCCGCGATCTTTTTCCAAATCTTCGGACAGAATCCAGTCAATGTCAATGTCGCGATTGTGGTGCAGTCCCGCGTGCACCAGCGCTTCGCGCACGCTCATGTACGCGTCGGGCAGTTCCACGTATTTGCCCACAACGCCGATGCGCAATTTTTCTTTGGGCGCGACGAGCCGCTCCACCAGCTCTTGCCATTCGCGTAGATTCACCGCGCGGTCGGCAAACCCGAAACGCTCCGCAATGAAATTTCCCAAGCCATGTTCTTCCAGCATTAACGGCACTTGATAGATGGTCTGCGCGGTGGTCAGCGGCACGACCGCGCGTTTCTCTACGTCGGTAAAGAGCGCGATTTTTTCACGAATCCCGTTTTCGATGGGCGCGTCGGCGCGCAGTACGATCGCGTCGGGTTGGATGCCGATGGCGCGCAAATCACGGACGCTGTGCTGTGTCGGTTTCGTTTTCAATTCCCCCGTCGCGCCGATAAAAGGCACGAGCGTGACGTGAATGTACATGACATTGTCGCGCCCGACATCTTTGCGCATTTGACGAATCGCTTCGAGAAACGGCTGCCCTTCGATATCGCCGACGGTGCCGCCAACTTCGACGAGCAGCACGTCGGGATGGCTGCCTTTGGCGGCGAGCGCGATGCGGCGTTTGATTTCGTTCGTGATGTGGGGAATCACCTGCACCGTCCCGCCGAGATAATCGCCGCGCCGCTCTTTGGTGATGACTTCGGAATAGACCTGCCCCGTCGTGACGTTGGAATAGCGCGCGAGATTTTCGTCAATAAAGCGCTCATAGTGTCCGAGATCGAGGTCCGTTTCCGCGCCGTCTTCGGTGACAAACACTTCGCCGTGTTGGTACGGGCTCATGGTGCCGGGGTCTACGTTCAAATAGGGATCGAGTTTTTGTACGGAAACGTGCAGCCCGCGCGCTTTCAAGAGGCGTCCAATGGAAGCAACCGTTACACCTTTACCGACCGAGGACGAGACTCCGCCGGTGACAAAAATATATTGGGTCATAAGAGGCAAAACAACAAAAACACGGAGCGTTACTACTCCGTGTTTTTGAGAGACACTTATTGTCTGACTGCGCAGCGTGCGGTGCATGCTACCGTCAGGTTCATGAAACCTACGGGTGACAGTGTAACACACTGTCGTTTACGTACTCTCACGTTGCCCGATTATACCATATTTGCCAAATCTGCCGCCGCGCGTTTGGTGTCGAGAAAAACCAGACCCAATTTTGCATCGCGCCGCGCCAGGACGGTGAGCACGGCTTCTTCGCCGACCGCATTCAATAACACGTAGCCATTATCGCCGCGCACGTACACTTGATCGAGTCCGCCGCGTCCCAATTCCGATGCAATCCGTTCGCCGAGGGATAACATCGCGGCGGACATTGCCGAGACACGGTCTTCTTCTGTCGTTGCGGGCAAATCCGAAGCAATGGTCAAGCCATCTACACTCACGACCGCTGACGCTTCAATGTCAGGACTGGAGGAGCGCATATCACGCAGACGTTCGATGATGAGTTGAGTGCGCGTCTTTTGGTCTGCCACTTTGCCGCTCCTTTACTAACGGGATGAAGGGTAATTGCGACTATCAATAATGTAAATCAAGCCAGAGCGACGGATTGGACCAGCCACTTTGTCCTTGGTAACGTACTGAAACATTGTATGAGTTTAGTTCATTCAGACGGCGATGAACAAGTATGCTGCAAGCGGGTCCTTGGTATGTGAACTCCGTCGCATTCCCGTGATACTCACTTACATAGTATTCTGCCCCATTCGGGGCGCAATACTCTAGAACTGTACTATCGTTGTTTTCTTTATAACTTGCGGCAATATGGGGAATACCTTGTGCGCTAACGCCCGGCCAGAGTTCATATACATGGGCTAAATTCGGTCTTCCTGAAATCTGATTCCAATCGTAGCTAACGTACATGTGCTGACCGTTTTCAAAGGACTCGGTACCTGGACCGATGGAATCTGCAAATGCGGCTCGGGTACCATAGAGTTTTTGCGGCCAATCATTGTTTTGTCGCTTGAATAATGAAAACCAAGTTCTGTAACCTGTTCCTCGCACATTTGGGTTTGCAGCAAAATGCATTACCGCTTGGGCATTCGTGCCATCGGTGATATTGCTGATCCATCCATCGTTTGGGTTTGGTGGTGATTGTATGTCGGCGAGATGGCGGGCGCCTTTGTTCGCAGTAGTAGGGCGGGCTGAGTTCTCCGGAAACTGAGCCCCGCCGTTATAGATTGAGGTAGGTGTTACAGTCAAGAAAGGAGGCGGAACGTACGCCTTATTCCACCAGTTACCGGGAATTGCCTTGATCGAATATGCACTTCCAGAGTACACATTTCCAGCGACTGCGCCAGTTCTTGCTTCAAAATGAAGGTGATTGGATTCGCCGCCAGTGCCGCTATTGCCAGTCATTGCAATCAGCTGTCCTTGCCGGACTGTATCGCCTGCGCTTACTTGAACTTGGTTAGCCCTGAGATGTGCGAAAAAGCTATAAACATTATTGTGGTTTATTCGAAGCACCGTTCCGAAATCAGATACACTGAGAACGTCCAGAACAACACCGTCAGCTGGTGCGTAAACGGCGAAACTCTCTCGATTCGGGTGGGATACGTAATCAATCGCCTGCGAAGATCTTCCAGTATGGGTCCTGATGCCTGGAGCATTGCTGATAACTTTTAGACCATCAAAAGGTAGTCGCCACGCTCCAGCTCTATCTGGAGCCGCCAGTACTAGTCCTAACACACTCAGAACAGCAATGGTTGCAAATGCTACTGCTAAATAGGTTCGGTGTTTGGTTTTCATTTTGAGTGTCCTCATTGAAACTTCAGTGTTTTTATGATCTTATCAAATGTACTAATCTGACTTGAAGCAGCCGGATAGGCGGTTATTGTATAGAGCCATTTCCCTTTGACTACAACAACTTCGACTATACCTTCCGGTGCTAGAGGAGGAGAAATTTTCCAGCGTACGGCGGGGATTTTGTCCACTACTATTTTGTCTGGCAATGAATATGAGATTCCCGCATCTGTATAGATTTTCTGTTGTTCGGCTACCCAGTCGGTTAGTGAGGTTGAGTCTGGGACGGCTTGAACTACTAACTCAATTTTGATTTGATCTGTTGATACTGTGCCACCTGTGTCAACATCATCAAAATTCTGAAGTATGACATCTGTTCCCTCTGGAGCTTTTGGTGCCTTTTCTCCATTTGGCGCATCCAGATTCCAATTTTGGGGATAACTAAATGAAAACCCAATATCACTATCTCTGTACTTTTTCCAAGTCGAGCTTGGATCCTTTATTTTTAAAGGTGCTACCGTTGGTACGGATTCCGCAGCCAGACTTGTATCTGCCTCGTCTCCTGGATCTACTCCGCCAACAGGAGTTTTTTGGGAATCTAACTGCCTTGTATCAAAAGGAGGGAGGCGAGTTGGTCGTAAACCAGTGGGGGTCCCCGGTGGTATAGGAGGCGCGAACAACGGAGCTGCCACGCCCTGTAAAGACGAAAATCCAAGGAGGATAAGCAAAACTGTAATTCCAATCCCTAGGATAAGCCTACCTGTTTTTTGTTTCACAGTGTACATCTCCTTGATAAATCAACTCTTAATAGCCCAAAGTTAGCACAAGTTATTTAAAGTGTCAATTGAACGGGGGGGTAGCGTCAATAGGGGCTGCTGCCAAACATCATACGTAAAGCCGAATGTGTTCGCAATAGTACTTGTAGTCGGTTCTGCAAGACCCCAAGTGTTTTTCAACCAGGGTGTTCGTCGTGTCGCGCTCCCCGCAGCGATGTTCTTTATCGCCAAACACTTGGCGTCTTTGCCAACTCCTGACCGACTGGTGATTACCCACATCTTGTCATAGCGCAGTTGGTCTGCGCGTCGCCCTACGGCAGTCTGCAATGCATCCGATGAAGCGGACGCAGCTCGTCCGATGCATCGGCGCGCATTGCCACTGCCTCCTGACATTTGTGGGTAACCACTAGCTGACCGACCATTGCCGCGCTTTAGCGGTTATGCTATAATCGCATTCGCTCGACCGCAGATCATTTCAATTGCTCAGCGAGGAGGAACGCCGTATGGCATTTGGTCTCAAAGCTACACAGTACAAGCGCGTGGATGTCGTCGAAGTGAGTGGCCGCATTGACTCGAGCACGGCGCCCCAATTGGAAGCGGCGATCCAAAAGATCATTGACGAGGGGCGCTATCGCCTGGTCGTGGATTTAAAGCAAACGGATTACATGAGCAGCGCCGCCTTTCGCGTCTTGATCTCGGCGCACAAGCAAGTCCACAAAGGTACGCGGCGCGGCGAAATTTGTCTCTCCGGAGTCTCGCCCAAACTGATGGAGACGTTCAAACTGGGCGGGTTCGACGATCTGTTCAAATTTTATGACAATCAGGTGGGCGCGGTCGGCAGCTTTTAGATCGCTTGAATACCTCGAATGAAATTGCGCAATCGGATGTGTGACGTTTCCATTATCATTGAACGGCTGGTCGAAGGGGGTCCGATGGCCCCGTGGGTTGACATCTGATT
>JACQWQ010000137.1 GCA_016209205.1 Chloroflexota bacterium | reverse complement strand
GCGTTGGCGTGGCTGACGTGGACGCTGGCGAGTTATCGCGCGCTGCCGTTCGAACGTACGACGATGCTTGTAGTGTTGGCGATGATGCTCGTCGGCGCGGCGGTCATTGCGTGGTTCCAACGCGCAGAGCTGCTCGCGTTTTTGCGCGCGCGTTGGAAACTGCTGGTTGGCATCGAACTCATTTATCTCGCGTTTTTTGCGCTGGATTTGACGATTCGCTACGGCAATCCTGATTTGTGGCACCAATGGTTTGGCGGCGAAAAGCCGATGGATTTTGCGTACCTCAACGCGGTCACCAAGACGACGTATTTCCCCGCGTACAATCCGTGGTTCGAAGGCGGGTTCATCAATTACTATTATTTCGGTCAAGTCATCAGCGCGACGTTGGTCAAACTCAGCGGCATCGTTCCCGAAGTGGCGTACAACTTGTTGCTCCCCATGTTTTTTGCCATGACCGCGAGCGGGGCGTTTGGTGTCGCATATAATCTGGCGAGCCAAAATTCAAAAACCTGTCCTGAGCATGTCGAAGGATTCAAAATTCAAAATTCGACGGATGGGCTGGGAATTTCGAATTTCGACGATTTCGGTCGAACGAATTCTCAAATTTCGAATTCTCTTTGTCCTTTCCTCGCCGGTCTCCTCGCCGTCGTTCTCGTCCTCATCATCGGCAATCTCGGACAGGTCGGCGTGTTGTTCAAGGGCTTGACCGATTTGGGGCAGTCGCACGGCGGGGGGGGGATAGGGGGGGGGGTCTTCGCGTGGTTGGGCGGCAGTGAAATTCCGGTGGCTATCGGCAATTGGTATTGGACGGCGACGCGTGTCATTCCCGACACCATCAACGAAATTCCATTCTTTACATTCGTGTATGCCGATTTGCACGCGCATCTCATGTCCCTGCCGTTCGCGCTCGCCGGTTTAGCCATCGCCGCGCACGCGGTTCTCAATCGCGCGCAATTGAAATGGTACGACCTCGGCATCGCCGCAATGGTGTTGGGCGCACTCCGCGCGATCAACACCTGGGACTATCCAACCTATCTCGCACTCATCGGCAGCGCGATGGTCCTCGGCTATTTTGCCAATTATCGCTCACTGATTACTGATGACCGGTCACTGCTCACTGATCACTGGTCACTGATTACTGATCACTGGTCACTGATTACTGATAACTCATCACTGATCACTGATCACCGGTCACTGATCACTGACAACTCGCCCTTTAACTGGAGCGAACTCATTCAACGTTACCTCTGGTTCATCGTCCTTGCGTTCGTTCAAGTGGCAGTCGTCGTCATTCCCACGAACGCGGCAGGCGTGCGCATTACGCTCGACATGGCGATTTATATTCTTGTCGTGCTGTTTGCGTTCGCGTTCGGTCTCGCCCAATTCGGTTTGCGGCTCGACCCGCGCCGCGTCGGTTGGGATTTGGGCTGGCGCATGATCGGGCTGGTCGCGTTATCGGTGGTGTTTTACTGGCCCTACATTATCAATTACGGCACGGCGTACACGAGTGTGGAATTGTGGAAAGATGATCGCACCACGCTGACGGATTATCTCGTCGTGCACGGCATCTTTTTGTTCCTGACCGCGACATATTTAATCATTCTCGCCGTCAATAAATCTGCGCGTACATTGAATGCGTCGAGTGAAACCGTCGCGCCGCGTTCGTTCCTCGACGGCTGGTTAGTGTACGTCTTGCCCGCGTTGGCAGTCCTCGAAGTCGGTCTGGTGTTTCTCGGTTTGCACGTGTTCGCGTTAGTCGTCCCCTTGGTCGCAATCGCCGCGTGGATTTTGTTTGACCGCGAAACCGCGACGATGCACCGTTTCCTCGCGCTGCTTTTGCTCGCCGCATTGTTGCTCACGCTGATGGTCGAAGTCGTCACACTCAAGGGCGACATTGGGCGTATGAACACCGTGTTCAAATTCTATTTGCAGGCGTGGGTATTTTTCGCGGTAGCGGATGCGAGCGGCGTGGCGATTGTGGTTCGCGCCTTGTGGTTCCACGATGTCAAAACCGACGCGGTCACAGGACAAACCACCGTCGGCGATTCGCCCGCGCTGCAAACGCTCAAAGCCGCGTGGTGGGGACTCGCCGCACTGTTGATTTTCGCGGGATTGTTGTATCCCGCGTTCGCCGGATGGGCAAAGGTCAATGATCGCTTTATCATGAAATCGCCCGCGGGTCTGAATGGACTGGATTACCTGCAAGAAGCGATTTACAACACGCACGACCGAAACATTGCATTGAATCAAGACTATCAGGCGCTTCAATGGCTGCGCGAAAATATCAAAGGTTCGCCCGTGATTCTCGAAGCGAACGACGGTTTGTATCACTGGGGCAATCGCGTTTCGATCATTACCGGTTTGCCGACGGTCATCGGCTGGGATTGGCACACCAAGCAGCAGTACTCGCTGCTGCCGGGCGAGCTCATTGACCAGCGTATTCGCGATGTGCGAACGATTTACGAAACGTCCGACCCGGCGGAAGCGCTCGACCGGCTGCGCCACTATAATGTTTCGCTGGTGTACGTCGGTCCGTTGGAACACGCGGTGTACCCCGCGGCAGATTTTGCCAAGTTCGACGCGATGGCAGCCGCGGGCGCGCTGAGTAAGGTGTATGACAAGGATGGCGTAAAGATTTACGCGTTGAGCGAGAAGGTCGCGCAGGCGGTGAAATGAGGACAGGCGACGATGAAAAAGCAAATAGTGAAATCCAAGAATACATCGAAACGCGCACGTGAAGCGCGCGCGGCGTATTCCACAACGCCCGTGATTGATAAACAGGCACTGCGCGAAATGCTGGATGCGTACAAGCGCATCAATCTCGCAGAGGCGCGAGAGGGTCTGCGCATCGCGAACGAACGCACGCCAACGGAAGCATTCGAAGCTTTCCTGGATTTGTGGAGGTTTGGACAGGGCTTTGCTTCGCACGACCCGCGCCAGCGGCAAGAAAAGGTTGAAAGTATGTTGCGCTATTATGACCGTATTAAACAATTTGAAGCATGGAGGCGCGCCCGTGCAAGCTAATTTGGAAAAAGCATTACGAAAAGCGATTCGCTTTTTGGAACAAGAAAACATTCGCTACGCGGTGATTGGCGGAGTTGCGGTTTCGCAGTGGGGCTATGACCGTTATTCGCAAGATGTAGATTTCAAGGTGTATGTGCCGGGTTCAGATTTTCCGGCGATGCGCACGCTGATTCGCAAAAAATTCCCAATCAACGCGCGTGAACACCTGCCTCCAAATTCCCCAGTGGTTGCCGTCAAGATTGATGATGCCACGGTTGACTTTGGTTTGGGGTTTCCCGGCTTTGACGAAATTGTGATTGAACGTGCAGTCACGTTCACAATCAAGGGCATGCAAGTTCGCATTGCAACTGCGGAGGACCTCATTATTCTCAAAATCATTTCTGAGCGCGGCAAAGATTGGATTGATGTTGAAGAGTTGACCAATAAGCGCTATCAGGAATTGGATTTTGCGTACATTTACGGTTGGCTCAAGGAATTTGCAGAATGGATGGAGCAACCCGAAATGATCGCAAGATACGATAAGGTTGTCGCGCAAGCCAAGATAATTCATGGTAAGAAATAGCGACACGATGCAGAGATGATATTTCTTTTCATCTGGTGGTTTCTCCTCCTCCTCCTCGGTTTCGCCGCGCTCCCCGTGACGCTGCGGTTTTTGCGTTTCTTGCCGGAGCGCGGGTATGCGTTTGCCAAACCGCTCGCGCTGCTGTTGTGGGTGTACCCGTTTTGGCTGCTCACCATGCTCGGGTTCCTGCAAAACAATTTTGGCACATTGGCATTTTTGCTCGTCGTCCTCGCGGGCGCGAGTTGGGGCTTGCTGCGCGGGCGCGGTAAAGATTCGGTGATTTTCTGGCTGCGCGCGAATTGGCGGTACGTGTTGGTTGTCGAAACCGTTTTCACGGTCGCGTATCTCGCGTTCGCGTACTATCGCGCGTTCAATCCGGAAATTCAGGTGACGGAAAAACCGATGGAATTCATGTTCTTGAATTCCATTTTGCAGAGCCACACATTTCCGCCGCATGACGCGTGGCTGTCCGGTTTTGCCATCAGTTATTACTATCTCGGTTATGTCATCGTCGCCGCGCTGGCGAAATTGGGCAGCATTCCTTCCGCGTATGCGTTCAATCTCGGCTTGAGCATGACGTTCGCGCTGGCGGCGGTCGGCGCGTTCGGTTTGCTTTTCAACCTTGTTAAACATGCGCAAGGGGCGGCGCGGCAGGGAAAAAAGCAGTCGCTTGCGCCGTACGCGTTCGGCATCCTCGCCGTTTTTCTCTTGCTGGTCATTGGCAATCTGGAGGGCGTGTTCGAGGTCGGATACAACGCGGGCATCGGTTCGCGCGAGTTTTATGCCGCGCTCAACTTGCATGGTCTGGAAGAGGTTCAACCGTCTGGCACAATCACGCCACAAGACAATTGGTGGTGGTGGCGCGCGTCGCGCGTGTTGAACGACGTAAATCCCAACGGCGGCGGGCACGTCGAAGTTATTGACGAATTTCCGATGTTCAGTTTCCTGCTCGGCGATTTGCACCCGCACGTGCTTGCCCTGCCGTACGGTGTGCTCGCGTTGGCGGTTGCGCTCAATTTGCTATTGATGCCGCCGATTTCCCCACGCTTGGTAAGCGACACGACGCGCGAATTATTGGACAAGACCGACCGCGATCCGGCGTGGGTTTCCCAGGTCATTCCCGTCGTTGCCTCACAAATCTTGACGCTGCGAACGTTGGTGACCGCGCTCCTCGTCGGCGCGTTGGGCATGTTGAATACGTGGGACATTGTCACGTATGGCGTGATCATCGTTGCGGCATTCGCCATCGCGCAATATCGCGCGCACGGCAAAGCATCGTGGTGGATGCTGGGAAATTCGGCGGCGTATGTCGTGCTCGTGTTTGTCGGCGGCGCGATTTTGTTCTTGCCGTTTTATCTCGGTTTTTCCTCGCAGGCGCAAGGCGTCATGCCGCAATTGACCAAGACGCCGTGGTATCAATATCTCATCATGTTCGGCTTGTTCATTTTCGTCGTCGTAAGTTTTGCCGCGCTCCTTTTCGCGCAGCGTCGAGACAAGGCGCGCGTTTTGACCGCCATGGCAGAGTTCGCCGCGCCGCTCATTGCCGTGCCCATCGTGATTGCGCTGGGCGGGATGCTGGTCATCCTGTTCGCGCCGGGACTGCGCGAGCAAATTATTGCACTGCTGAATCTTGATCCGCAGAACGCGGTGCGCGATGCGTTCGTCGTATACTTTGGCGCGTTGTGGGCGCAGCCATGGGTTTTTGTGCTGCTGGTCGTTTTGATTTCCGGCCTCGCGGCATTGGGGCGCTTGGAATTGGCAGGCGGCGAAAACGCGCCCACGCGCACCGGCGTCGTCTTTGCGTTGTTACTCGCGCTGGTCGGACTGGTCTTGACGTTTGGCGTGGAATTTTTGTTCATTCGCGACATATTCGGTTCGCGCATGAACACGGTGTTCAAATTGTATTATCAAGCGTGGCTGCTGTTGGCGATGGCGTCAACGTTCGGCGCATTCTATATTTCGCAAACGACGCGCAGTGTCGGACGTTACGTTTGGCTGGGCGCATTCGGCGTCTTGGTCGGGTTGAGTTTGTTGTATCCGTATTTCGCGCTGCCCGCGCGTGCGGGCAATTTCGACACGAAACAGGTCGCGCCGACGCTCGACGGCTGGGCGTGGGTGCGGCGCTATTATCCGGCCGATAACGCGGCGATTGATTGGGTCCGCGCGAATGTTACTCCGGGCGCGGTGATCTTGGAATCCTCCGGACGACAATACTCGTTTGACAATCGCGTTTCGGCTGCCACCGGCATTCCAACCGTGTTGGGCTGGCGCTTTCACGAAGAACAATGGCGCGGCAACAGCATCGAAACTGCGCCACGCGCGCAAGACGTGGAACAAATATATAAATCGCGCGACTTGCAAGAAACGCGCGCGTTGCTGGACAAGTACGGCGTAGATTACGTCATCGTCGGTTCGATAGAACGCGACCAGTATCAAATGAATCAATCGTTGGTGGACAAATTTGGCAAGTTGGGCGAACTGGTTTTTGAACAGGGTTCGCTGCGTATCTATCGCGTCGGCGCGCAATAAGGATTGTCATATCGAAGAGTGAGGTATCTTGCTCTCCTGCTCAGTGTTCCATTTGAGTTATCGGACCGAAAACGCGAATCTACGCGAATCTTTACGAAATTTTGTCATACAGTTCCAACACCTTCGCCAAAATCAAAATGGGGCTTTCAAACTTCCGAAATTTGGCAAATTTCGGAAGTTTGAAAGGCGGCTTGGCGATGGTATTGACAGTTCGTGACGACGAATTAAATAAAACCCAAAATATTTCGCGTAGATTCGCCTGGATTCGCGTAAATTCGCGTTTTAAGAGTTTCTGTCTTTGAATCTCGCGCCGCGTGATGTGGCTCTGGAAATGACACGAAAACGCGGCGTATCTTTTTGCAAGGACTTGCGTCTTACACTTGAAACCGCATGTGGCTACCTCTCCTCCGCTCGACGCTGCAGCGCTGTACGATTGCTACGCGCCCGCATTGTATCGCTACATCTATTACCGGCTGGGCGCAAAAACCATCGCCGAAGATCTGACGGCGGAGGTCTTTGTGCGCGTGTTGGGCATGAAACACGCGCCCGACGACTGGCGCGCGTATTTGTATCGCATCGCGCATAATTTGGTCGTGGATTACGTACGGCGCAATCCCGCCGTGTTCGAGGGCATGGACGAAAGTTTGCTCGACGAGCGCGGCGACCCGGCGACACGCGCAGAATTGCAAGACGAGCGGCGGCGCGTGCGGCGCGCGATTGCGCGTTTGACGCCGGAGCAGCAGCAAGTCGTCGTTTTGAAATTTGTCGAGGAAATGTCGAACGCGCAAGTGGCGCGCATCATGAACAAACCGGAAGGCGCAATCAAAGCGCTCCAACATCGCGCCTTGACGAATTTGCGCGAATGGTTGAGTGATGCGCCCGACGCGCGCGTGTGGAAGCGTCTAAATGAATCCGTATCCGCCGCCTGAAAATTCTGAAACGCTGTGGCAAAAACGCCTGCGCGTGCTGCAATACGCGCCCACGGCGGATTTGACGCGCGGGCGCGCGCGCGTGCTGGCGGAAATGGAAAAACGTCGCGCTGCCGTCGCGCAAGTGCCGCGCCGTACCATGTTTGGCTTGTCGTCGGGCGTTGGTTTGGCGGTAATGTTAACGATGGTTGCAGTCGGTTTGACGCCGAACTCGCTGCGTGCGACAACCGTTGCGCTAACGCGGACGGATACGCTGCAAGCTGAAACCTTTGCTCCGGCGGCGCTGCCCGGGAACGCCTTGACGCCAAGAGTGAATGAACGCGCGCCCGCGCGGGTGGCGCAAACGCCCGCACCCAACATTGCGCCGGAACCGCCGCGCGCTCCGGCATCTACCAACACGCGCGCGCAATCTCCTGGCTCACCCAATTGAAATGCCGAAATCAAGTCGTCGAAACAAAACAGCTTTTTCCACAATTAACGTCGCTGCACCCGACGCGTCCTCGGCGCGAAAAATTGCTGACGCCGATGGGCAAGCAGCGCGTCTAGTCGCGCCGTCGCCGCTGGTGGATGAAATTCTTGCGCCGAAAACGAATGCGCTCACAGTACATTCCATCACGGACGCGTTCACACTCCAGGCCGTCGCGTACATTCTCATCGGCATCGCCGCGCTGCTGCTGCGCGTGGTGAATTTGGACGCGCGTCCTCTCGCGCCCGCCGAAACCCAAACCGCCGTAGCCGCCTGGCAATTCTTGAACGGCAACCCCGTCGGTGCATTTCCCAGCCCTTTGCTGTTTACGCTCGATTGGATCGCGTTCTTGCTGTTTGGCGCGTTCGATTTGACCGCGCGCGGTTTGCCTGCCGCGCTCGGCGCGTTCATCGTATTTGTGCCGCTGCTCGCGCGCAACGCGTTGGGACGCACGGGCGCGGTGCTGGCGTCGCTGCTGCTCGCGTTTTCGCCCACACTCGTCTTTTTCGCGCGCAATCTCGCAGGCGCGGATTTGGCGGTGGGCGGCGCGTCGAGCGCGTTGATTTTGTTTTGGAATTATCGCGAAGGGAAAAACACGCGCGCGTTGTACGCCGGTGCAATGCTCGCCGCGTTGGCGCTGACCGCCGATGCGACCGCGTACGCGATCCTTTTTCCGGGCGCGGTGTATTTTGCCGTCGCGTGGATTTGGAGCAAACGCGGCGTGTCCGAGCCGGAAGCGGTTGACCTCGCGCAAGATTCGAATGTACTGCAAAATCCGTACGTGCGCGCGGGCGCGTTGTTTGCGTTGACGTACGTGTTGGCGGCGACGACCTTTTTGCTGAACCGCGATGGTTTGGGCGTCGCGTTCAATTTGTTGGGCGCGTGGCTCGCGGCATTGTCCAACTTGGGCGCGCTCACGACGCCGCTCAATTTGCTGCTGGTGTACGAGCCGCTGACGACGATTTTCGGACTGGCGGGCGCGGTGCTGGCGCTGACCTTGCGCGGGCAAGCTGCGCCGGGCGTCGGTTTGCTGAGAATGTTTGCGTTCGCGGCGCTGTTTGCGCTGGTGTGGTATTCGCTGGGCAGCGACAAGCAAGCGGCGAACGTGGTTGCAATCGCCCTACCGTTGATACTGCTCGCCGGTTGGTTTATCGGCAATCTGGTGGAACGCGCGTACGCCGATATTCGAACCAGCGGCGGCTTGCGCTCGATGCTTTCCGGCGAAATGCCCATCTTTTTGCTGCTGCTCTTTTTGACCACATTCATCTATTTTCAAGTCGGCGCGTTCTTGCAGCAAACCCGTTTCTTGCCCGCGCTCGATGCGTTCTACCAGCTGCTCAATAGCGATCCGGCGAATACATCGCTGGTTGCCGCGTTCGTGGCGTTGGCACTCATCACCATTCCGTTGCTCGTCGTGTTTATCGGGTTGAGTGTGCTGCTCGTCGGCGCCGCGCGCACGACCACGTTGTTGGCATTCACGATTCTGGTCATCTTGTCGCTGGGTCTGCTGCGCGCGACGTGGCTGTTGAATTTTTCGGCGGATGAGCCGCTGCGCGAATTGGTTGCGCCGGTGCAAACGCCGCTGGCGATGCGCGACCTCGTGCGCGATTTGGAATGGCATTCGCAAATTCGTCACGGCGACCGTCACGAGATGCTCATCGTAGCGGATGAAAAACTTGGCGCGGTCGGACATTGGTACTTGCGCAATTTTTCCCATCTCGAATGGACGAATCAAATCGCGAGTGGTGTCAATGCGGAAGCCGTCGTTTCGCCCGCGCCCGCGCCGCCGCCGGGCGATTGGATGGGGCAGCGCTATCGCGTGCAGGCGGACTGGCTGCTGACCAACGCGGGCGGACTCGATTTGTGGAAATGGTTTATGTTTCGTCAAGGCGGCGGCGAAACCTGGCAAACGACGATGCTGTGGCTGCCGACGATCAAGTAATTTTCGATTTGTGATTTTCGATTTTCGATTTATGCGCCGGTGCGGCGTCCAAATCGAAAATTGAAAATCGAAATTCTAAAATACAAGCATGTCTGTACAAGTCCAAGAACAAAAGCAATCTTCCCTTTGGGATACGCCCATTACCGCGCTCGTGAAAATCAATTGGGACGTGGTGATTTTGGTCGCGCTGTTGGTGGTGGCGGCGGTCACGCGTTTTTATGATTTGGGCAGCGCGGCATGGAGCCACGACGAAGCGATTCATACGCACTGGTCGAACGACCTGTATATGGGCCACGGCTATATCCACAATCCGGTGTATCACGGCCCGCTGTTGTACCATCTGACCGCGCTCGCGTTTTTTGTTTTGGGCGACAATGATTTTTCCGCGCGTGCGATGCCGGTGTTGTTCGGGCTGGTGATGATTGCGCTGCCGTTTTTCTTTCGCGGGTGGTTGGGCAAACGCGGCTGGGTCGTCACCAGCGTTCTGCTCTTTATCTCGCCCGTCGTCGCGCATTACGCGCGCGTGGATCGTCACGATATTTACGTCGAGGTGTTCGTCATTCTCATGGCGCTGGCGATCATGAAATATCTGACGACGCGCCGCGCGAACTGGTTGTATTTCGCGTCGGCGGTGCTCGCACTGGGGTTCACCGCGATGGAAACGACGTTTATTTTCATGGCGTTGTTTGGGTATTTTCTTGCCGGGGTATTCACGTACGACTGGTTCAACAAGCGCGCGCCGGGCGCGAAATGGTCGAATGCGGCGCTCGCGGCGGTGTTTGGCTTGCCGTTTGCGCTCGTCGCCATCGTCATGTTCTTGATCGAGAAATACCGCGTGGATGCGTCCGAAGAACGAGACGCGTCCAAGAACGCGCTAGATGTTCCGGCGTTTGATTTGCTGTTGGTGTTGGGCACATTTATCGCGCCAATGGGCTTGACACCGCTGTTTATCAAATACGGTTTTGCTCTAATCAACAGTCTGCTGCAAACGAATCTTTCTGCAGATCCAACAAATTATGCCTCCATCAGCTCTATTTCGGCGGGTGGGTTCGTACTCGTTTTGTTTATCGCGCTTTCGGCTGCCGTTGGCTTGCTGTGGAATTGGCGCAAGTGGCTGCTGTGCGCGGTGTGGTTTTACCCGATCATGCTCATCTTTTTTACGACGTTCTTTACGAATCCTGCGGGCATCGGGTCGGGTTTTGTCGGTTCGTTGGGCTATTGGATTTCACAGCAAAGCGTACAACGCGGCGGTCAACCGCAATACTATTATTTGCTTGTAACCATGCCGATGTACGAATACTTGCCATACCTGTTTGGCGGCATTGGTCTGCTTTACATTCTGGTGCGGCGCAGTTGGAAACGGGCAGCTGTCTATGGCATTGTGTTGTTGGCGCTCGCCGCGCTGGAAGCGTATATTTGGTTCACGCCCGGAATTGTCCAGCCCGTTCCCGGCGCACCAGACCAGACTTGGCTGCTGCAAGGATTCCCGTTCTTTAGCGGCAAGGACAGTTTGCAGGCGTCGAACTTTACGGTGTTGCTGCTTGGCTTTTTGATGCCGCTATTTTTTGCGTTGGCGTACGATCCCGACGACGAGTCCACACGTTTCCCGACGCTGCTCGGCGTCTGGGCGATTGGCGTCCTGGTGCTCTTTTCGTGGGCGGGCGAAAAAATGCCGTGGCTCACGATGCACCTCGCGATTCCGCTCGCGTTTGTCGCGGGATATTTCATGGATGACGTATTGCACGCGGACTGGCGCGCGTTGGTCAAGCAAGGCGCGTTGTGGATGGCAATCGTTTTTGCGCTCGGTTTGCTCGTCCTCGCGTTCCAATTCTTTTTTGGGCCCGCGCCGCTGGCGGGCACGCCGCTGGATGAGTTTGCCGCGCGCGCGAGCACGATCGTCGCGATTTTGATTATCGGCGCGTGCGCGGGCATCGTCGTGTACCTGGGCATGTCGCTCGGTTTGAAAAACGCGCTGCGTGTGCTCGCCGTGACGTTGTTTGTGATTCTCGCGGTGTTTACGGTGCGCACGATGGCGAGCGCGGCGTATTACAACAAAGACATGGCAACCGAGGTGATCGTGTACGCGCAAGGCACGCCGGATGTGCCTGCGGCGATGAACGAGATCGAAGAACTGTCGCGCCGTCTGTGCGCGCAAACACAGACCGACGCCAAACTCAAACTGAATTGCGATAATGGGAAAATCAAAGTCGCGTACGACGACGATTCGTCGTGGCCCTTTGTGTGGTATTTCCGCGATTATCCGAACGCGCAGTTTTACGGCAAGAAACCCGGCGGTCCGTTCGACGCCGAAGTAGTCATTATCGGCGATGCGAACGAAGGCGAAGTGAAACCGTTTCTCGGCAATCGCTATGTCAAACGCCAAATGCGCTTGGTGTGGTGGCCCGCCGAAGATTACAAGGGCTTGACGTGGACAAAATTACTCGGCGGCACAGATGAGAGCGGCAACCCCGTACAAGGATTCTTGCAGCCGGAGAATTTCAAAAAGATCGTGCGCGATATTTGGTTCTTTCGCAAGTATGGTTACAACTTGAGCAGTTGGCCCTTTGTGCACCGCTTTTCGTTGTACGTGCGGAAAGATGTCGCGAATCAATTGTGGCAGTACGCGGGCGTTGTGCCGCCGACAGCGGTAGAAAATGATCCGTACACCGTAAAATTTATTGCGGACCTACAGGCACAAGCGACCGTGATGGGAGCGGATGGCGCATTCGACGGACCCAAAAATATGGCGCTTGCGTCCGACGGTTCATTGTACGTGCTCGATACTAACAATCATCGCGTCGAAAAATTTGATGCGACGCGCAAATTCGTCAAGGCGTGGGGTGCTCAGGGCAACGCGCCGGGACAATTCAACGAGCCGTGGGGCATCGCCGTCGCGCCCGATGGGACGGTGTATGTTGCCGATACGTGGAATCACCGCATCGAGAAATTTGATCAAGACGGAAACTTTATCAGCGCGTGGGGCGTCTTTGGCGATGTCGGCGAAGCGTACGATCAAAATCTTTTGCAGCTGTATGGACCGCGCGCGATTGCCATTGACAAAGAAGGCAACTTGTGGGTGGCGGATACCGGCAACGAACGCATTATCGAGTACAGTTCCCAGGGTGAACCGCTCGATGTGTATGGCGGCACGGGCGCGGCTGTGGGGCAATTTCTCGAACCGGTCGGCATCGCGATTGGCGCGGACGGCAATTTTTATGTCGCCGATACGTGGAATCGCCGCATTCAAGTATTCGACGCCAGTTTCGAGCCGCTCCAGCAAATTGACATTGAAGCGTGGGATTCGCAATCGGTGGTGAACAAGCCCTACATTGCCGTCGACGCGGAAGGCAACCTCTACGTGACCGACCCCGAAGGATATCGCGTGATCAAATTTGGCAAGGACGGCCAAGTGCGCGCGGTATGGGGCATTCCGGGCAGTAGCTTGACAAGCATGCAGTTGCCGACGGGCATCGCGCTCGACGCGCAAGGCAACCTCTATATCGCCGATGCGGGCAATAATCGCGTTTTGATTTTTGACGCGGTGAGACAATAGATGTCAACGAATCAGAAAACGAATAAACGAATAGCTCTCGTTGGCGCACTTTGCAAAAGCCGTGCGTGAACAGTAGAGTTGTTTGACGCCGTATTCGCGCCAGTGTATAATTTTTGCCGATGAGTGAATTGATCCTGATTGACCGCGACGCGATGCGCGCCGAGTTAAAAGCGGAGAAGAATGGGAACAAGATGCAACCGCGCTTGCCAAGACCTTGAATGTGCTTGTCGCCGCAGATGGCAGGATGGATACCGCTGAATGGCGGGCTGCTCTCCAGCAAGTCTAAATGTAATCACCCGACTCACCTCGGGTGATTTTTTTACGGCGTAACGCCCACAAACGATGTCGCAATCTGTCGCGCCAGCGGCATGAAATTCTTTTCGTCCGCCGCGTCGCCGGTCACGGTCACGAGATACGCCTCTCCCGCATCCAACACGTACAAATACTGCACCCCGCGCAGCGTCGTCAAAGTCCCGGCATTGTCCACGAGCGAAACATCATAGACGAATGCCGCCGCCCTGATGCCGTTGATTTTCAGCGGCGCTTGGACCTCGTTCACCTTTGCGCCGTGCACCACGTTCGGCAGCGCGTCGGCGTACGCTTTTGCCAACCCCTGCACATCTGGAGTATCCGCGAGTGTCCAGCGCGTAATCGAGACATTGCGCGTAATGCGCCCGTGATTTTCTTCCGTCGCGTAAAAAAGGAATGCCTTGTATTGTCCTGATTCGAGCAGTGTGCGCAGTTGTTCCGCCAGCGGAGGGTTGCTGTCCTGCGCCGCCGCGATCGCGTCTTTTAATTCGTTCTCTTGCAATTTCACTTCTTGCCATGAATCGGGCAGCGCGATTTGATACGTCGCGCGGCTGTAAATGCTCCATCCGAGCGCGGGCGTCGGGAAGGTTACAATCTGTCGCGTGGGCGTAAGCGTTTCGGCGGGTAAAACAATTTTCGGGGTGGGCGTTGGCGCGTCGCCGCAGCCGTTCAAGAAAAACAGCGCGCTGCACGCGACGAGCGCGAAATGTAAGCGCAAATCCGTCACGCTCATGCTTGCTCCTGCCCCTGTTTCCCCATTCCCCGATCTATTTTACGAACTGGCTGCTTGAAATTTGGAAACGCGAGTCCGCTTGAAGAATCTTTGCCAGACCGCCATGCAATGAAATTTGCGGCGACCAGTCGAGTAGTTTTGCCGCGAGGGAAATATCGGCGACGAGGCGCGAGACGCCCGCCGTCTCTTCGTCGTTATAGAGGCGATGCACGCGCGCGCCGAGCAGCGCTTCGATTTCGTCCACGAGTTGATTCATGGTCACGTCCGCGCCCGAGCCGACATTGACGATGGCGCGGTCAATGTCTTGTACCACGGCGGCGCGCGCCAACGCGCGCACTACATCGTCAATAAAGACAAAATCGCGCGATTGTTTGCCGTTTCCAAAAATGACGAGGGAGCCGCCGCTGGCGGCTTGCTTGAGAAATTTTGGAATGACGGGCGCGTGCGATGGCGGCAATTGTTGATGGGGGCCATACACGTTGAAAATGCGTAAAATCACCGATTCGATTTTCCACAATGCGCCGATGGCTTGGACGTAATACTCTGCCGCCAACTTGCTCACCGCGTACGGCGAAGTCGGACGCATGACCGCGCTTTCGGCGACGGGCTGGTGCGCCTGTTCGCCGTACGCCGCGCCCGACGACGCGAGAATCACGCGGCGCACGCCGGCGTCGCGCATCGCGGTCATCAAGGCGACCGTGCCGCCGACATTGACGTGATTGTATTCGACCGGATAGAGAATAGATTCGGGCACGGATACACGCGCGGCAAGGTGATAGACGCAATCTACCCCACGCAACAAGCCCCATAACTTTGGCACATCGCGCACATCGCCGCGCGCAAAGACAACGCGCGGGTCAAGCCCGCGCGAATCTCCGGCGCTCAAATCGTCGAGCACCCGTACCCCATGTCCGGTCTGAACAAGATGGTTGGCTAGCGCAGCGCCAATAAACCCTGCGCCGCCGGTAATCAAAAATTTCATAGGCGTTTCAGAAAAGCAAAAAGGGGCTCGGCGCGCGGCGCAGTCCATTGCCTCGAACGTTCGCGACGCCTATCGCCAAGCGCTGTATGCTACCTACCGCGTGGGGTCTTGCTCGCACCGAGCCGACGGCGCATCTCTGCGCTGGAAATTCCACCTTCCGTTTTCTGGCGCGCGCGCGATCGCTCAATCAACGCGAGGAAATGCGGATGTGCGCTCAACGTGATTGTTTCCAAGTCTGCGTTTTTCAAGGACACTAACGCGGCTATCGGTTTTCCGCGCACAGTGAGTATGACCGGCTCTGTGCTCACTTTTCGCGCATACTCGGCCAGTGGAGCCGTTGCCTTTGCCATTTCAAGTTTCTTCATAAATCAAATACCTCATTTCCGATCCGCACACGATTTCGCTCTTTGACCCCAACCGCGCGTATGTATACCAGAGGTTCAGGGTCTTGTTCGACATCATAATATACCCGAAGATTGCCAATGCGAAGTTCCCAAGGCGCCAGCGGATTAGGGCGCATGGGCTTGCGATTTTTTGTTTCTACCGTCGGCTGATGCGCCAATTGCTCATCCACTGCATCCAAAATAATCGTCCTTTGCCGCGCAGTCAGGACACGAAAATGCTCTTCGGTGTCAGGAGAATAGTCAACTCGATACGACAATGTGATCGCTCCTCAGCGCAAGAGTTGCCAGACCGAAGGGTCTGCGGCTAATCGCTTTTTCTGCGCGAAACACGCGCTACTGAAAATGTGCCTGATCGTCAGGATAGTACGGCGGGTCGAGTGCATCGTCTACCTGGCGCATAAAGATGCGCCACACGGCAAATCCGCCAATCAATACCATCCCCAGCAGACTGATGCCGATGATCCCCACCGCGCCCACGACCATGACGATGGATAAGGAGCCCCCGCTTCCCGCGTCGCCCCCCCCTCCGTCCGTCGAACCGACGATGGTTGGAATAAAGGGACGCGCTTCCGGCGTTGCCGTCACGCGGTTCTTGGCCACCAACTCGGGCGTCGCCGTCAAAACACGCGCGGGTTCCAGCGTCGCCGTCGGCGGTTCAGGCGTCGCGGTGGATGGAACGCGCGTCGGGGGGCGATTGGTCGGCGGTATCTCGGACGTTGCCGTTGCAGGCAGCGTGGGCGTCGCGGTGGGTTCGATTTGCACCGTCGGAATGTCACCGCGCGGCAAGAGACACATTACATCAAAAAAGACCTTGTCGCTCGCCGAGCTGCTCAAATTGTACACACGCAAAAACACCGTCACTTGATTCGACATGGCTTGAAACGTAATGCGCATGTCGGGGTGATTCAAGCTGCGTCCCGACGAGCCGGTGCCGACTTCGGGACCCCATTTCATGTTCGGCGACTGCGGGTCGGTGCCGCCGTACGGGTCCACGCCGACGCGAC
Organism: Chloroflexota bacterium; assembly: GCA_016209205.1. GTDB lineage: Bacteria > Chloroflexota > Anaerolineae > UBA4142 > SHND01 > SHND01. The sequence goes on along the minus strand of JACQWQ010000137.1, from coordinate 12,718 downwards.
GAATCACCTGATCGTCTACCTTGGTGTTGTTTCCCCCACCCGTGTCGCGCAGCATCGCCGCCCAACCCACCGAAAATTCGTACGATGCGCCGGGCTGCAAATTCGTAATGACCTGATAGATGCCCGCATCAAAACGCGAGCCGTCACCATGAATGTATTGTGACGAAGAACCGCCAATGTCGCCATTGGCGCTTTCATGGTCCGCAAGGTCATACTCGGGCCAACCGCCGTTAATGAGAAACGCGTTCCATGAATTGGCGACCACGCCGTGCGGCGTGTCGTAACCGCCCTCGGTAACGGAACCATTACGCGTCAGATTATCACCGCGCGTAGTACAGGGACCTTGCGCCGAAACGCGCGGCGTAAACGGCAGTGTGAGTGGAATTGCGATGGTGGAAAAAACAAGCGCGCAGACGAGTACGCGGGAAATTGCAGAACGCATGGAGCTAGCTGTCATGAATTGTAATCTTTATTTGCGGCGGAGCAATAGGAACGCGGCAGCGCCAAACAGTACGACCGCGCCGCCAAGTCCGACCAAACCGACGACGACAAACACGCCAATGTTGTCAAACAAGTTCAGCGACGCGGGTTCACTTGCAGATTGAGTAGAAGCAGCGGAACGCTTGCGCGTTGGGCGCACAGTCGGCTGCACTTGGGAAACCTTGCGCGTCGGCGCGAGGGTTGGTTCATTCGCTGACGCTTGAGTTGGCGGCTGCGTTGGTTCAGTGGTAGGCGCAAGCGTCGGTTCATTCGCTGACGCTTGAGTTGGCGCTTGCGTCGGTTCGGGTGCAGTGGTCGCTTTGACGACCGGCCGCGCCGTCGGTTGCGGATTCGTCGGCGGTGGCGGCGGCGGCGTCACGGTGGGCTGTGTGATTTGGATCGGCGGCATGTCGGGATTTTCAAACAAGCCCGGTGTATCTACAAAAACGTCAATGTGCTTGTCGCCGTACGGATTGTTTACCCAAATAAAAACGGTAATGTAATCCGCGCGCGCGTACTCGCTGATTTGCAGCACATCGTCTTCAAAACGACCTTTGCCAAAAAAATCACCCGACCATTTGATGTTGGAGGAATTCGGGTCCGTGCCGCCAAACGGATCAATACCTAAACGTCGGTTGACTTGATCGCCTTCGTGCCACCCTTTGCCGTTGACATTGACGACGCAGAAGGGGCAAGCGAAACGATAGCCCTTGCCCGGCGTCACCGCAACGCGCTGCCACACTTTACGATCAAACGGCGCATCGCCCGCAAACGTCAGCGAAGGTCCTTTGGGCCAACCTTCACTTTCGGTCAAACCGACGCCGCTCAGATTATCGCACTTCCACAAGCCGGAGCACGCGCCTTCGTTTCCGTAAAAACCGTCAAAGGTGCAATCGGGCAAAGCGCCGCATTTGGGATCCTCGGCGGCGGCGCGTTGCGCAGAGTAAGCAAAAAATAAGAGCGCCAGCAGAATAGCCGCGCCCGCCGCGAACACGTTTCTGTGCATGAGTGACACAACTATATGCGAGAAAAAATGGTTGTCAATTTTGCGCGTCTGCCAGACCCCAAGTGTTTGGGAATGGCTAGCGATTCCAGCGCGCTGCGCGACCCGATTCGCGACAGGGTTGAAAAACACTTGGGGTCTCGCGCAGTGTTTTGCAACTCGCGCGGCAACTGGTAGAATCGTGACCAAGAATAGAATGACTCTGCTGGCAAACTGGTGTCAACGAATTCTGAACGAATAAACGAATAGCGCGTGCATCATTCGTTTATTCGTTTCCGATTCGTTGACACCAGAGTCTTCCAAACTACGCACCTTGCACCTTCTCACACCCACCGATCTGACGCGCGCGCAAATCGAAAAATTATTCGCGCGTGCGAATGAAATTGTAAACGGCGCGACCGCGCGCGTAACTTCCCAACGCGTTGCCGTCGCGCGGTGCAATCCACACATTCCCTTTCCGATCGCGATAGAAGCAACATTGCGCGACGCGGGCGCCGATGTCATTTCCATTGCCCCTGCGCGCACGCTAGAGGAAATCGCGCGCGCCATCAACGCGGCAAATGCAAATGTTGTGCTGTTCAGTCACCCGCAAACTGACAGCGCAGGCGAAATCGCGGCGCGCATTGCTGCTCCCCTGCTCAACGCGGGCGACGGCGCGAATGAAAATCCCGTGCGCGCGTTGATGGACGCGTACGCCATGTACATGTTGAAAGGCGATTTGCAAAACCTGAGAATCGGAATCTTGGGTAACCTGAAATTCGCCGCCGAAGCGCACTCGCTCGCGCGCGTGTTGGGCATGTTCGAGCCGCGTCTTTCCTTTATCACCCCCGCCGCGCTTTCGATGCCGTACGATTTGACCGACCAAGTCCGGCTCACCGCGTACGAAGTGGAAGAAACGAACGACCTCGCCGCGACCTTACGCAAGACCGATGTGCTGTATCTCGCCAACATTGATGCGGCGCGCGTCGAGAAAAAAATCTTTGACAAGCAGAAAAATTTCTACACGCTCACACCGGAAACCGTCGCGGACGCCAAAGAAGGGTTGGTGATCCTCGGTGATTGGGACGGCGCGGAGAATTTGCTCGCCCCTGCCCGCCCAGTGGTGGAACGCGCGGCGCGCGCGATGCTATTGACGCTTTGCAAAGCCAGTGATCGGTGATCAGGTATCAGTCATCAGTCATCAGTCGTCAGCATTAGTCACTCTGCGGGCACTGATTACTGATAACTGGTCACTGATTACTGGTCACTGGTCACTGATTACTGGTCACTGGTCACTGATCACTGGTCACTGATCACTGGTCACTGGTCACTGATCACTGGTCACTGATCACTGGTCACTGATCACTGGTCACTGATTACTGATCACTGGTCACTGATCACTGGTCACTGATCACTGGTCACTGATCACTGGTCACTGATCACTGGTCACTGATCACTGGTCACTGATTACTGGTCACTGATCACTGGTCACTGATTACTGGTCACTGATCACTGGTCACTGATTACTGGTCACTGATTACTGGTCACTGATTACTGATCACTCTTTACTTGATTTCTCCCACTTGCCGCGCGGTGCGCGTAACGCGTCGTTTCCGGCACGCGGTATCCTTTGCAGCAGCGTAAAACAAAATCAAGCGCGGTTTCCAATGTCACGCGATGCCCGATGGAAACATAGACCGGGTTCACCACGCGTTTGGTATTCAGCTTGGTGCGTAATGCTGCGCCGACGGTTTCGTTTTTGTAAACCAGCGGCGTCCATGCGCCAACGCGATTTTCGGGAATCTCCGCGCGTCCGACCAAAATGGATTTCGCACAGCCGATGCTCGGTTGGTCCAACAACACGCCGAGCTGACAGGCGATACCGAACCGCCGCGGGTGCGCGCGTCCTTGCCCATCCACGATGATCAAATCCGGCGCGTGCGCCAATTTCTCGAATGCGTCGAGCACGACGGGCAATTCGCGAAAGGCGAGCAACCCGGGAATGTACGGAAACGTGACGGGACGCCGCGCGATTGACGCTTCGACGAGTTCCAGCGCGGGAAACGTGAGCACGACGACAGCCGCGCGCGCAGTCGCGCCGTCGTTTTCAAAACCGACATCCACGCCCGCGACCAAATTCACCGCGCCGAAATCATTTTCCGTACGCACTCGTGTAACGAGTGCCGCTTGCTGCGCGATGGCTTGTTCCGGCGTCAGATTCCAATCCGTAATCATCATTTTCTCCCCGCTCCCTTCCCCCCTCTCTCCATGGGAGAGGGGCCGGGGGGTGAGGGATTATTTTGCACAATAAATCAAATGCGCGTAATATACAAATGTAAATTTATGCTTTCGCGCACCCGTCGGCGCCGGCACATTCACTCACTGATCGAATTGCAGGATTATTTTCGGACCCTGAGCGATGCTGCCCGGCTCGACATTCTCGAACTCCTCGCCATCAGTTCCCAGGACTTGACTATCAGCGATATGGCGCGCCGTCTGAACATGAGCCAGCCGCTCTGTTCGTGGCACTTGCGTCGTCTAGTCAAATTGGGCATTGTGCGCATGCGTCGCGTCGGACGCGAAGCGCGTTGCTCGTTGAATCGCGCGCGTCTGCAAGAGTTCGAGCAAAGATTTTCGAATCTGCTCGCGCTGCACTAGAGCGAATTCCGAATTGATTCAAGGGGTATGTTAAAGCGCGGTTGCACTGCGCGTTCGCGGACGGCAGTCCAACTGCCTTTTAACAACCAGAATCTGCTCGCGCTGCACTAGCATGAATTCAGCAAAATTTGTATTAGAGCGGATTCCGAATTGATTGGTGGTGTCAGCGTAGGGGCGACGGCTTGTCCTCGCCCATTCCAGTTGGGCAACCACAAGGGATTGCCCCTACCATCCCACAAACGAATCAGGAATTCGCTCTAGGCAGTCGCATGTTGCACACTGACGCGTAGATTTGAGGTAGCCATTTCACGCCAGAAATCTCGACTCAAGCAGGTCGAAATGTGCAACTACCTGTTGCCCAATACAGAATTCAGCAAAATTCAAGGGAAAGTGTTAGTGCAGTTGTACTGCGCGTTGGCTGACGGCAGTCCAACTGCCTTAGGACAAACCTTTAGCCAGGATCGAAACCACTACGCCCGCACGGCGTCAGACGTGGTATGCGCAGCATTGCGGTCAACCGGTGTACGACCCGCAGGCGCACAATCCAGTACATCAAGGAGCATGTATGGCTACGAAGCAAGCGGCAAGTAAAGCAGGCGTTAAAAATGTAAATGTCGGCAAGCGCGCGCACAAACAAGTGCGCGTCGCCATTATCGGCGTCGGGAATTGCGCGTCGAGTTTTGTGCAAGGCGTCGAATACTACAAGAATGCGCCAGCCGATCAAGTGATTCCCGGCTTGATGCATCCCCTTCTCGGCGATTATCACATCCGCGACATCGAATTCAGCGCCGCGATTGACATTGACGTCAACAAAGTCGGCAAAGATTTGAGCGAAGCGATTTATGCGCCGCCCAACAACACCTTTGTGTTTCAACAAGTGCCCCAGAGCGGCGTCAAGGTCGAACGCGGCATGACCCACGACGGCATCGGCAAGTATCTCGCCCAATTGGTCCACAAAGCGCCGGGCGCAACTGCCAACATTGTGGAACTGTTAAAAGATACCAAGACCGACGTCGTCGTTTCGTACCTGCCCGTCGGTTCCGAAGAAGCGACGAAATGGTACGTCGAGCAGATTTTGAAAGCGGGCTGCGCGTTCGTCAATTGCATTCCCGTTTTCATCGCGCGTGAAAAGTATTGGCAAAATCGTTTTCAAGAAGCAGGCGTGCCGGTGATCGGCGACGACATCAAATCGCAAGTCGGCGCGACGATTACGCATCGCGTGCTCGCGCGTTTGTTTCGCGATCGCGGCGTCCGCCTCGACCGCACCTATCAGTTGAACTTTGGCGGTAACACCGACTTTTTGAACATGCTCGAACGTGAACGGCTCGAATCGAAAAAGATTTCCAAGACCAACGCGGTCACTTCGATGCTAGATTACGAACTGCCGCACGACGACGTGCACGTGGGTCCCAGCGATTATGTGCCGTGGCTCAAGGACCGCAAGTGGGCCTACATTCGCCTCGAAGGCACGACGTTCGGCGATGTGCCGTTGAATGTCGAACTGAAACTCGAAGTGTGGGATTCGCCCAACAGCGCGGGCGTGGTGATTGACGCGGTGCGCTGCGCGAAAATTGCATTGGACCGGAAAATTTCCGGCGCGGTGCTCGCTCCGAGTTCGTACTTTATGAAATCGCCTCCGAAACAATTTCCCGACGACGTCGCGCGGCAAATGGTCGAGGATTTCATCAAAGGGTAAATGAGTCCCGGTTTCATTGTCTGGCGAACCATGAGCGGGGTGATGGGGGCGCTGCCCTCATCCCTCGCCGATCGCGTAGCCCGCGCGTTGGGAGCGAGCGCGTACTATTTGTGGTTTACGCGACGGTCCATTGCGCGTCAAAACTTTGCGCACGTATTAGCGGCGCTGATGCAAGACCTTCCCATTGTTTTCGTCTCGGCGCATTTTGGAAACATGGATTATGCCGCCCCCGCCGCTGTCGAACGCTATCGCCCCATGACACTCGCCGCAGAAACGATCAAGCCGGTGGAATTGTTTCATCATCTCGCGCATCAGCGGTCCCAAAATGGCGTTCATCTGATTCCCTACGACCAAGCCCCGCGCAAAATCATCGAGGCGGTCAAACGTAAAGAGATCGTGGGGTTCCTGATTGACTTTGGCATTAACGCGCATAAAGATATCAATACGGTGCCGGTCACCTTTTTTGGTGAAACCACTTTTTTCCCCTCCAGCCCCGCTATTTTGGCGCAGCGCTACCATGCGCCCCTGATGACCGGTTTTGCGTACATCGGTGCGCACAAGCAAATTCATATCACCATTGATCCGCCGATCTTGATTTCGCCGCAGCTGCCGCGCGCCCAAGCCGAGCGCGAAACGATGCAGCTCGTCGCCGAACGTTTCGAAAAAGCAATCCGCGCCCGACCCGAACAGTGGTACGTGTTTCGCCCGATGTGGCCCCCCAAACCGCGTCTGATGGACCACTTGCGACAACCCTGAAATAACGCGCAAGCATTTTCAGATCCTCCCGCGCAAACCGCGCGGGCATCTTGTTTTGCAATCTTGTTTTTCTCAACATGGAAGCATTGACGCTGTGGTATTATCGGTTTGCCATAAGGTTCGTTCCGCTGTTGCCGGAACGTCTTGGTTATTGGCTGTTTGCACGCATGGGCGACCTTGCTTTTATGCTAAATACGGGCGCGCGGCGCAATTATCAAAAAAATCTCGCGCACGTTCTCGGCGCGACTGCACCGCCCAGCGAATATGCGCGCATCACGCGGCGCGCGCTGCAAAATCTCATGAAAAATTATTTTGATTTGTTTCGCGGGCATCGCCTGACCGAAGCCCAAGTCTATGCGCAATTGGCATCCGTCGAAGGGCTGGAACATCTCGACAACGCGATTGCGTTGGGCAAAGGCATCGCGGGCGGCAGCGCGCATTTCGGCAATTTCAACATGTTCGTGCACCTGACGGCGGTGCATTTCAAGCACAAACATGCTGTGGTTGTGCCCGTCGAACGCATCAAGCCGGAAAGCGTATTTCAACTTGTCACCACACAGCGCGCGGCGCAAGGCATCGAGCTCGTTGCTGCGGATCAAGCGGCGCGCGTCCTATTGAAAAAATTGCGCAGCGGCGCGATTCTGGGACTGGCGGTAGATTTGGATCCGACGCGCACGGGTCCGGTGGTCAATTTTTTCGGCGCGCCCGCGCAGCTGCCCGACGGCGCGGCGGTCCTGGCAATCAAATACAACGCGCCGCTCATTCTCGCCTTTATTCGCCGCCGCGACGACAACCGCTGCGCGGTCACCATCGAGCCGCCGCTCGAATTGGAACGCACCGGCAATCTCGCGCAAGATTCGCGCCGCGCCGTTGAAAAAATCGCTGCGCGTTTAGAACACTGGATTCGTCAATATCCCGAACAATGGATTATGTTTCAACCGGTATGGGAAGAGGACAAGTCAGATAGTCGGGCAGTCGGATAGTCGGGTAGTCACGACGAACCGACCAACCGACCAACCGACCAACCGACCAATATGGGTAAAGCCGACCTCCACATTCACAGCGAGCACAGCGACGGGATGGCTTCGATTCGAGAGATTCTTGAATTCGTCGAAACCAAGACGGATTTGGATTTGATTGCCATTACCGATCACGATATGTTCGACGGCGCGCGCGAAGCATTGGAACTCGTCGCGCGCAAGAACTATCGTTTCGACATCCTTCCCGGCATGGAAGTGACGACGCTGGAAGGACATTTGCTCGCGCTGGGTATTTCCACGCCCATCAAATCGTTGCAGCGCCTCGATCGGTCCATCGCGCAAATTCACGCGCAAGGCGGCGTCGCCATCATTCCGCATCCGATGAGTTGGTTGATTCGCAGCGTCGGACAGCGCGGCATTCTGCGCATTCAAAACGATACCGCGCCCGAAGTGTATTTCGACGGCATCGAAGCGCTGAACCCCAGCATCGCGGGACAGGTCACCGTCGCGAAAACGAAACGCTTGAATGAATTGTTGTTTCATTTGCCCGAAACCGGGGGCAGCGACGCGCACACTCTGAGCATGATTGGCACAGGCGTTACCTATTTTCAAGGCAGCGCCGCCGCCCATTTTTTACAATCACTGCGCGCGGGGCAAACGCGCGCCGACGGACATTTTTGGACCCGTCAAGAGGTGCGCGAATTGGCGCGCATCGCGCCGCAACAAAGTTACCGCGCGCTGGTAAAATTACCGACGAAACATTTGCGCCGCCTGTTGTCTCGTCATGCCTAGAGACCTGACAGGTTTTTAGGACAACTGTCTTGTGAATCGCGTGCGCGCTGTATATCGCGAATGGGCAATGCGACGCGCATGGTTTGGAAACCTGTCAGGTCTTGACACTTATGAAAATCGCGCTCGTCACACCCTACGATTATCCGTTTCCCGGCGGAGTCACCGAACACATCATGCAGCTCGACCGCGAGTTTCGGCGGCGCGGCTACGACACGCGCATCCTCGCGGCTTCGAGCCAGGACAATGGACCGCTTCAGGACAATGTGATCAAAGTCAGCGGCGCGGTTTCCAAATTTCCCTTTAGCGGCTCTAACGCGCGTGTGACGATTGCACCGCAAGTGTATCAACGCGTCAAGCGCATCTTGCGCGAGGAAAAGTTCGACATCGTGCACGCGCACGAACCGGCTGCGCCGCTGCTCTGCCCCATCGTGCTGCGGCATTCGCACGCGGTAAACGTCGGCACGTTCCACGCGTACCGCGAAACCAACACCGTTTACCAAATGGCGCGCCCGCTCTTGCGTCCCGTGTACAACAAACTCGACGGGCGCATTTTTGTTTCGCAAGCCGTGCGCGATTTCACGGTCGCGCAATTTCCCGGCGACTATCGCATCATTCCGAACGGCATTGATTTTCACCGCTTTGCCGACCCCAACCTCCGCCCCATCGAACGCTTTGACGACGGACGCCCCAACATTTTGTTTGTCGGACGGTTGGACAAACGCAAGGGGTTTCGTCACCTGATCCGCGCCTTTCCGTACATCAAGCGCGAAATTCCCGATGCGCGCCTGATCGTCGTCGGCGCGTTCGACGACAAGGACAAAGCGCCGTTCATTCGCTACGCGCGGACGCATCGCTTGCGCGGCATTCATTTCGTCGGCTATGTTTCGCGTGAGCTGCTGCCGCGCTACTATCGCACGGCGCATCTGTTTTGCGCGCCTTCGACCGGCTTTGAGAGTTTCGGGATCGTGCTGCTCGAAGCGATGGCGGCGGGCTTGCCCATTGTCGCCTCCGATATTGCGGGTTATCGGCTGGTCTTGACCGACAATAAGGAAGGACGCCTGGTGCCGCGCGAAGACCCCGTGAGTATGGCGCGCGCAGCGGTCGAGTTACTCTCCAATCCAGAAATGCGCGAGCGCATGGCTATACAGGGACACATCACCGCGGCGCGGTATGATTGGACACACATCGCCGATCAGGTTTTGGCATACTATCAAGACCTGATGCTGGTACGGCGCGATGTGGTGAAAAAGTTATCGTTCTCGCGGCGCGCGTGGCGCCGCATTGTCTTGACCCCGAGCGAATGAAACAGATCAGCGATGTCATTGTGATCGGCTCTGGCATCATCGGCGCAGCCGCCGTGTTTGCGTTGACGCGCGGCGCGCGTCAACGCGTCATCCTGATTGATAAAGGTCCGCTCGTCTCGGGCATGACGCGGCGCAGCGCAGGCCTGGTGCATCCGTTTCAACCCCATCCGCGCTTGGCGGAACTCGCGCTCGCGAGCTATGCGTTCTACAACCAGTGGGCGATGCACTTGGGTCCCAGCAAAAGCGGATACGTGGAAACCGGCGCGGTAGTGATTGCCGACGCGGACGCGCCAAGACTTGCTGCTCTCGCGCAAACGCTTGCACCACTGACCGACAAAGTGATGCCCATCGAGCGCGCGGGTTTGCCCGCGCGGTTTCCCGGAATTGCACATCATTTTCAAGCGGGATTATTTACGCCGCGCGCCGGGTATGCGGACGCGGCGCAGACCGCGCAGGGAATGGTCAAGGCAGCGCAAGAACGCGGAATGCAGCTGTTGACGGGGACGCTGGTCAAACAAATCTTGACCGCGCACGGACGCGTGACCGGAGTGGCGACGACGAACGGCGACGTGGAAGCGCCGCTCGTCATTGTCACCGCCGGAAATGGATCGGAAAAATTGCTCACGCCGCTGGGCGTGGCACTGCACCTGAATTTCAAAAGCGGCGCGGTACTATTTTACGAACAACCCCAAACCTTACCGCAAGGGCACCCGATCTTTTTGGACGTGAACGAATCGTTTTTCTTGCGCCCGCACCCGTATCACATGAGCGCGGCAGGCAACACAGCGACTGACTTGCAACCACCGAACACGGACTCGCCGGACGAACACGTTCTCCCACAAAATATAGCGCGCGTGACCCACTTTGCTGCGCGCTGCATTCCGGGATTCGGCAACGCACAGCCGAAACGCGCCCACACTATTTTGTACGACACGGCGGCAGATGGCTTGCCCGCGTTGGGTCGCGTCACGCATCTCGAAGGGTTGTACGTCGCGGCCGGATTCGGGACCAGCGCGTTTTCGGTTGCCCCCACCGTGGGTGAGATTTTGGCGCAGCTGGTCATTGACGGAGCGACCGCGCGCGATCTATCGTCGTTCAATCCCATGCGCCCATCGTTGAGGATCTAATGCTGACCGAGTTTGCCAGAAAGAGCGCGCGCGATTTGCTCAACGCGGCTGCCGGATTTTTTCACCGCATCGGTTTGACGCCAAACATTTTGACCGTCATTGGTTTTTTGTTGGTGTTGCTCATTGCTCTGGTAATTGCGTTGGGTTATGAAGCGTTGGGCGCGGTGCTGTTGATTTTTGGCGCGGCGTTTGATGCGACGGACGGCGCGCTGGCGCGGCTGACGAATCGCGTCACCAAATTTGGCGGCTTTTTTGATTCCACGCTCGACCGTTACGCCGACGGCGTGTTGATGCTTGCGTTGGTGTGGCGCGGGATTGAATACAACAATCGTTGGCTCATCGTCTTGGCAGTCGTCGCGTTGATCGGCGCGTTTTTGGTGAGTTACACACGCGCGCGCGCCGAAGGACTGGGCTTGCAGTTAAAAGAGGGTTGGTTCACGCGTTTAGAGCGCATGATTGTTTTGATTTTGGGTTTGCTCTCGACGTTGGTGCTGGGCCAACTCGGGCTCGTCCTCGCGGTCGCGATTTTAGCCGTCCTCTCGAACATCACGGCGGTGCAGCGCATCTTGCTAACGCGGCAAAAATTGGGCGAGTGATCCTTCCTGGCTCCTCTTTACATTCTTTCAGTACATTGAAATTCACTTTTGCTTGTGTTACACTCGCGTTGTGCCGCGCCGCGTGATGGACTCGTCACCGCAGCCCAAACCGCCGGACAATGTAGCACTCGCGCTGTTTGGCAGTTTTGCTTTAACGCGCCTACGCACACCGCACGACGCAGAGCCGATTTCGCTTCCCCGCCGCAAAGTCGAGACCCTCCTCGCCTATCTTGTGCTCTTTCCACAAAACCATTCCCGCGAAAACCTCGCCGCGCTGTTGTGGGGTGACACCACCGACGCCAAAGCGCGCGCTTCACTTCGCAATGCGCTGCCAATTCTCCGGCACGTGTTGGGTGATGATGCATTGCTCGCCGATTCTGAATTCGTTCAATTGAATCCCCTGTTTGGTTTGCGCGTGGATGTGCGCGAGTTCGAGCGCGCGTGTGCTGGCGCCCGACGCGCTGCCGATACCGCGCACGCGATTCGTTTGTGGCGCGCGGCTGTGGATGCGTACCACGGCGATCTGCTTGTCGGCAATTACGACGATTGGGTCGTGCGCGAACGCGAACGTCTCCAAAACCTCTATCTGGATGCGCAGCTGCAGTACGTTCAGGCGCTGCGTACCAACGGCGAGTATCAGGCGGCACTGGAGGCGGCACAGGCGATTCTCGACACGTTTCCCGCGAATGAAACGGCATACCAGCATCTGATGTTCTGTTTGGCAATGTTGGGACAACGCGCCGAGGCAGTGGCGCAATTTGAAAACTGCAAACGCGCCCTGCGCCATGAATTGAATGCGGAACCTTTGAGCGAAACGCTTGCGCTCGTGCAGTGGATTCAGCAAACCGCCATTCGTACGAACGCCGCGCGCGTGACCAATTTGCCGGTCCCCTTGACCAGTTTCATCGGGCGCACGCGACAAGTCGCAGAGCTGGCGCGGTTTGTCGCGCAAGAACGTTTGGTTTTGTGCGTCGGTCCGGGCGGAAGCGGCAAGACGCGGTTGGCGATTGAGGTTGGTCGAGACGATTTGATGAACTCTCGCCACGGCGATGGAGTATGGTGGATCGAGCTCGCCGGCGTCGCTCAGCCCGAAGGTGTGCCGCTGGCAATCACCAAAGCATTGGGCATCCGCAATGATTCGGACGAAACTCTTCAAGATGCACTGGCAAATTTCGTGCGCACGCGCCGACTGCTGATTATTTTGGACAATTGCGAACATCTTTTGGATGCGTGCGCCGAGTGGGCCATGTTTTTGCTCCAGCAATCCGAGCAGGTGCATATTCTCACCACGAGTCGTGAGCCATTGGATGTGATGGGCGAACGCGTCTGGCAAAACAACACGCTGGC
>JACQWQ010000163.1 GCA_016209205.1 Chloroflexota bacterium | reverse complement strand
CTATTTGCGCGGGACGCGTTTCATTCGCGCGCGGTCGGCTGGTTCAGCGCGTTGGCGTTGACGAGCATTGGTTTTCTCGGCGCACGCGCGGCGACCGGACCGGAACCCAAACTGGTCGTGTTGGTCTTTGGCATTGCGACGTGTTGGGCAATTCAAAAACGCGCGGCGTGGTGGGCAGGCGTATGCGCGGCGCTGGCATTTCTCGCGTGGCAAATCGCGGGAATTTATTTGGGCGTCGCCCTTCTCGCGTTGTGGCTCGGCGCAGAACCCAAGACGCGGTGGCAGCAAGCCGGACGCGTGCTCGCCGGATTTTTTCTGATGCTCGCGCCGTTTGTGATTTACCTCGCCATGACGGGTGCGCTGTACGACGCGTGGGCGCAGACCATTCTCGGCAATTTCAATTTTTTGCGCGGCGCCGAGGAAAGCGCGGGCGGCGGGCTTGGCGCGCGCGTCGGTCAAAGCGTTACGAAATTCGGAACTGCGACATGGCGCTGTTTGGCGAGTGAACGCGCACTTGTAGTTTTGGGCGTCGCAGGCGCGTTGGGTTTTGCGGTGGAAGCGTTGCGCGCGGTTTCTAGACCTGTGAGGTCTCTCAAGACCTCACAGGTCTGGAAACCGTGGGGTGCGCTCGCGTTGAGTGCAAGCGCGTTGGGCTTTGCCGCGTTTTCTTTGATTGATTTTCAAAACTGTGCCGATCTCTCGCCATTCTTTACAATTCTCGCACTCGGTTGTGGTTGGCTCATTACGCGTGTGTTGGAATGGTTGGCGCGCGCTGCGCCGCAGACAACGCGTTGGCTTGCACCCGCGCTGTTTGTCATCGTGACTTGGGTTCTGTTCGTGTATGGCACAAACGATACTTTTTTGACCGGCTCGGCCAATCGCCTGCGCGCGCCGCAAGAAAAAATCGCCGCGCGCGTGGAACAAGAGCTGCAAGCGGGCGATACGATTCAACAGTTCGGCGATGCGGTGGTGCTGGTCTTGACGAGACGCACGAACGCGACGCCCGTTTTGCACTTGGGACCGAAACAACATCAAGGCATCTTTTTCATGTACGAAAATGGCTTGGACGGTTACATCGCGTATTTGGACGCGCACAAACCGCGCGTGATTACCTTGAGCCGCCGCAAAGACGAAGCGTGGGCGCAAAAATTGTACGCGTGGATTGACGCGAATTATCACACGGTAGCGGCATTCGACGAGACCGAAGGCGGGACCGTCAACGTGATTGATTTGTATGTTCGCAATAGCAGCGAATAGAATTCGCCGTCTGAAAAAAGGTAAATTAGACTTTATTGGGAATAGACAGGATTAACAGGATGAACAGGATTATGGCGATGAATTCCATCGCAGCAAAAATAAGTTGAAAAAATCCTGTAAATTGCGATGCAGTTCATCGCCTAAATCCTGTCGAAAATCTTATTTCCGATAAAGTCTATTGCACACAATGAAATCGCACGCAATCCCGCAATATGTCATTTCGAACGGTGACGCGTCATCACACATATTGTTCATCGAGGCGCGCTGTGTGTGATGATGCGTCAGGAGCGCACGCGGAGTGAGAAATCTCGCTTGGCGCGCGACGCAGAGATTTCTCGCCTCCGCTCGAAAACCTGTCCCGAATCCAGTCAGGGATGACAGTGGACATGTCCTTGTCTATGCCATCATCCTGCTCGGCGCAGCGCTGCGCTTTTATCAACTCGGGCATTTCAGTCTGTGGGACGGTGAAATTTTCACGCTCTTTATCTCGCAAAAACCACTGCCGCTGATTATTCCTGCGCTGCGCGATTTCGGCGCGCACCCGCCGCTGTGGTTTTTGGTGACGCGCGCGTTCGACGCGTTCGGCTGGAACGAATGGATGCTGCGCGCGCCCGCCGCACTCGTCGGCATTTTGGCGATTCCCGCCATTTACATCGCGGGCAAACGCGCGGAAAACACGGCAGTCGGTTTGATTGCCGCGCTGCTGCTTGCGGGCGCGCCGTTGGCGGTGTTGTACGCGCAGGTCGGGCGCATGTATTCCGTCATCATCCCGCTCGCCGCGCTGATTTTGTACACCACGACCCGCGCGCTGCAAACGCAGCAATGGCGCTGGTGGCTCGCGCTGTCGGCGTTTAGCGCGTTGATCGTCTATAACCAGTATCTTTCCTTGATTGCCGTCGGCAGCGCGTATTTGATGGCGGGACTGATTTTGCTCGCGCAAACGTGGCGCGCCATCGCCGGCCATTTCGAACTGAGTGAGAAATCTCTTTTGGTAAAACCGAGATTTCTCGCCTCCGCTCGAAATGACAACCAGACACCTCGAAATGACACCCTGACCGCACGAAATGGCAATCACACACCTCAGCAGAATATCGGCATACTATTGGGCGAATTTTTCAGACACACCGCGCGTCTGTGGGCGAGTTTCGGCGCGTTCCTCCTTTTGCTCCTGCCGCTGCTGCCGCTGATGGCGAAAAATTTTTTCCAGCGCCAACTCGGACGCGAAGCGACTACGGCGTTCGAGCCGATTACGGTCAATGCGGATTTTTTGCGCGCGTTGTTTCTCGATCTCGCAGGCAACGAGTGGCTGCTGCTCGTCAGCGGATTGTTTATTCTCGCGGGCTTGGTCTTGTCGCTGCGCAAACGCGATTACCGCTCGCTGCTGCTTGGGGTGACATGGTTCGGTCTGGTATTCGTCGTCGTCACGTTGATTCACCCGCGCCGCTTTCCGTCGCGCTATGTGCTGCATCTGCTTCCCGTGTATCTTGTGCTGACCGCGCAGGGAATTGTGTTGACGGGCGCGTGGGTGAGCAAATTCCTTGTCCGCGCAAACCCGACGCGCCGCGCACGCGCGTTCATGGGCCTTGCGACCGGCGCGCTGCTCGTGCTTGCCGCGTTAGAATTGAACGGCATGTATCGCGGCGCGCAAGAAATTTCGCGCGGGGAAAGAACCACCGCGCTGTTGTTGAACGGCGGCTGGCGTGAGCTCGCGCAGTATTTGAATCAAAATGTCGCGCCCGGCGATGTGGTCGTGTACGGCGGCGATGGTCCGGTGCGTCCCCCGCGTTTTATCGCGCCGTACGTTTCGGCGGAATACCAAACGCGCGCCCACAGCATGGACGCGCCCGCGAACCAACCCGCGAATGTGTGGTGGGTCGGCGTGAATCTCGACCCGCACGAAATTGTCAATCCCGCGCCGACGAAGGTCGAGCCAATAGTTTCATTCGGCGACACGGATGTGGCGCGCGTCACGCGTGCGGTGGAATGGACACGCATCGAACTCCCACAATCAGCCGTCGCTGCGCGCCGAATTTTCCGCGCCCGTCAACGCGCAGCTCATTGGTCCGACGACGACGGTCCAGCCCGGGCAATTGTTTCGCGTCAGCGCGCGCGTGCGCGGCGCGAGCGAAGGGCTGTACGAATTTTCGCCGGGGCTCCAGCTGCAATTCTTTGACGCCAACCATAAGGGCGTGGCGCAGAACGGCGCGCAGACGTTACTCGCCGCCGATGCGGACGGTTGGCAAACGTTGGTGTTGGATGGCGTCGCTCCGCCTCAAGCGACGAGCGCGCGGCTCGTTTTGGATTGGAGCGATTATTCGTTTTGGTACGCGCCCACCGTCGAACTGACCGCTTTGCAATGGTGGTTGGAACAACCAGTCGTGGTAAAATAGTTCGCCACGCCGGTAATGTCGTTTCCATGAGCACGAGTCCTTACCCCGATTTCGAATCCGAAACTTTTCCCCGGAATGCCGCACAGAATCTTGAACGCATGTTCGCCGAGAACAAATCTTTGGCGCGCGCGCTGGATGTCGTGCTGATGCTCGTGCTCGCGCTCATCGCCGGCGAGTACGCGCTGAATTACAATATCTTTGTGCAGGCGATCCCGCACGACACGACGTACCACATTTACGCGGCGCAGCAAATCCTGGACGGGCACGCGATTTATCGCGACGTTGCCATCATCAAAGCGCCCTTGGCGGATTTTGCGACCGCGTTCGCCATCCTCGCCGGACGCGCGCTGGGCATTTCGGACATTATGAGCGCGCGGCTCATGTCGCTGCTGACCTTTATGGCAACGGTGAGCGTAACGTACTGGGCGGGGCGTGTCCTTTTCAAATCGCGTATCGTGGGTTTCATTGCGGGCTTGATTATGGCAGGGTGGGATTTTTACGGTTTGCGCGCCGTAACGGGTCCCGAGCCGAAAGCGTTTTTGATTCTCTTTGCTTTGCCCGCGTTCGCGCTGATCGCGCAAAAGCGTTGGACGCTGGCGGGGGTGTGCGCGGCATTGACCGCCTTGGCGTGGCAGCCCGGTTTGATGGTTGCCGCACTCGCGTTCGCCGCCGCGTGCATTGCCCCGTGGTTGGAAACCAAACGCGACGCAACGGTGAATTCGTGGCGCGTTGCTTTCGGACAGGCATTGCGCGTGCTCGGCGGTTTCGCGATCCCGTTTGCCTTTTTGTTCGTCTATCTCTTGTGGAATGACGCGATGATCCCCGCGTGGAACGCCGCCATCGGCGCGAACGTGACGCATTTCAACAACGAGCAAGCGCGTACGCCGCTGCTGCAAATCATTCGCAACAATTACGCAGAAATCTTTTTTGTGGACGCGCGGTATTGTTTTTCGCCGCTGGAGAATTGGCTGTGGCTGACCGGCGCGGTTGGTTTTGTCGGCATGGTGTTGTCGCAAATCGAGACAACCGCCCGCACCAAACGCGCGCCCATCCATCTTGACCGCACACCGCTGCTGTTGTACACGCTGGGCTTTGCCGCGTTCTCGCTGGTGGATTTCGATTTTTGTCCCGACCTGTTTCCGCTGCTGCCCGTCGTCGCATTAGCCACGGGTTGGTTGGTTTGGGGCGCGGCGCGCGTCGCCGGTGAACTCGCGGCAGAATATCTCAAATCTTCAACCGTGCAGGTTGTCCATCTTGGCATCGTGACCGCGGCGCTTGCGCTGATTGTTCTGGTATATCTTGCCGATGTCCGCGCCTACACGCTGAACGGCATGAATTTTGAGGACCAGCAGTATGTGGTCGGTGTTGCGAAAACGTATCTGGCGCCGGGCGATACGGTGCTCTCTTTTGGCAATGCCATCGTGCTCATCGAACTGCAAATGCCCAATGCAACCAAGATCGTGCATCTCGGCAGCAAATCGGGACTGGGCGTACTGGCTTTTGAACCGGGGGGGTTTCAAGGAATGCTCGACGCGTTGGAGCGCAATCCGCCCAAACTGATCACCCTGGCGCGGGAGAATCATCTCGACTGGCAGCAGCCGTTTTACGATTGGCTGGCAGCACACTATGAACCGGCAGATGTTTTTCCGCGCGCCAATATGCGATTCTTTATTTTGAGACAATAGAATTATTTTGACAGGATTAACAGGATTAACAGGATCAAATCTTTTTCCCAATCCTGTAAATTGCGATGCAGTTCATCGCCTTAATCCTGTCTACACAAGTCCTATCCCATGAAACAGCTCCTCACACTCTCTATCGTGCTCACATGCCTGATCGTCGTCGCATGGAGCGTATCACCCGGCAGCACCAACGCCGCGCCCGAATGGCAATCGTACGCGCCGCCGCACTGGATCCTCGGTCCGATTCAAGGCGCGGACGGCAGCGAGAAAATCGTTCTGAACAATCTCGATCAAATTACCCGGGCGAAAATTCCGATCACCGCGTTTCATTTCGACGCGCCCGATTGGCAGTCGTGCACCGGCAATCTGCAATTCCGCTACAGCGATGCCGTGTTGGACCAAATGCGCGCGCGCAACATTCGCGGACTGTTTTGGGTCGTGCCGCTCATCGGGCTAAATTGCCCCGAGTATCAGGTCGCGTTGGCAAATAATTATTTCGTCAAAGATGCGCAAAACAACGTCATCGTCACCGACAATTTTACGGGACACGGCAGTTGGATTGATTACGACAATCCTGCCGCCGTCGCGTACTGGCGCTCGCTGTTGGATAGTTTGCGCGCCCGCGTCGGCAATGTGCTGGGCGGTTTTTATACCGACAGTGTGCGTCCCGATAAGCGCAACGGCGTGGTCGCGTACGGCGAAGCGTACGCGCTCGATTTGCTCGATTACACGCGCACGTACGTTCCCGACGGCGATGTAGTTTTCAAACGCTACGGCGTCAATACGCCGAGCGATGCGTGGTTGAATCAATACGCGCACGTGGCGTATGTCAACGATTTGCCGACCAATTTCAGCGGCATGAAAACCGGCATTGAACGCGTGTTTGCGACGACGCCGCTCATGCCGCTGCCCTACAATGAATTTTCCGGCTTCGCCAAAGCCGCCCCCGATTCCGAAACGTACATTCGCCGCATGCACTGGGGCGCGTTTCAACCCGTGATGGAAAACGTGCCGTTCGGCAAGCAGCCGTGGGATCCGAGTTTCACGCCGCAGGTCATGCAGGTGTACCGCTATTACGCGATGTTGCACCGGGAATTAGAACCCTATCTGCACAGTTACGATCAAGCCGCGTTCGAAGACCAAACACCCATCTTTCGTGACATGGATGCGTCGCGTTACTCGGCGCGGCTGGGCAATGAATTCTTTGTCCAGTACGTCACCGACTATACCCCAGCCGTTCAAATCAAACTCCCGCCGGGCGTATGGATCAATTACTGGAATGAAGCGGAGGTTTTCAAAGGGAATCGCACGATCATGTATCGCGCGCCGCTGGGCAAAGAACCGATCTTGATCGCGCGCGGCGCGATCATTCCGATGCGCGTGTACAGCAATCTCACCGGACACGGGACCGGCAAATCGGAATACGCGCTCACGGTCAACGTCTATCCGATTGACCATTCGACGTTTCGCTACCATGATACGACCAACGGCTGGCTCACGTTCGACGTGAAAGGTCCGACCCGACGCGTCGCGCTGTGTACGCTGGGCAACGTGCCCTCCGAACCGATCATTTACCGCATCGCGTCCATTGCCAAGAAACCGGACACCGTTACAGAACAAAATGGCGCAGTGGGCATCAATACGGCATGGGGCACACCTTTACCGGAGCGCAACAATAAAAAAGCGGTCGGCAGAAATGCCAGCGGTTGGTATTATGAGACGAACGCAAACCGGCTGTGGGTAAAAATCTCGACGCTCGGCACAGATTGTCCCGCGCCGTGATGGATCCAGACCTGACAAGTTTTTTCAGCCGTTGCGTCACGAGTTACGACCATTCCACACCTCGCGGACGCGGCACCCAACGCATTCGCAGCAGAAACCTGTCAGGTCTTACCATGTCTATCAAATCCTATGCACGAATGAATGCTACCAAATGCGCGCAAGGCATCGCGGTTGCGCACGCAACCCTAGCCTTTTCATCCCGATTCCGCGCGTGGTTTCCTCCGACACTGTTGTTTTGCGCCGCGCTCGTCGTGGTGTGGCAATACAATCCGCTGCACCGCACCTTGACCGAAGACCCCGGCATCTTTGCCTACATTTCACAGCTCGTCGCGGACGGCCTGGCGCCGCACCAATACGCGTTTAACGAACAATCCTCGCTGACGTTTATGCTGGGCGGCGCGGCAATGCGCCTGGGCGACCTCATCGGCTTGCACCGCCTGTTGGCGTTTCGCGCGGCATCCCTGCTGCTCTTTGCCGTCACCGTCGTGCTGACCTATTTTGTGGGTTTGGGATTTACACGCGCGCGGATAGTCGGCTTGCTGGCGGGCGCGATCCTCATCGGTTTTGAAGGATATGGCGTGCGCGCGGCGACGACGCTCGAGCCCAAAGCGACCATGCTGGTTTTTGGGTTAGCGTGTGTCTGGGCATTACAGAAACGCAAATGGTTTTGGGCGGGCGCGTTCGCTGGCGCGGCAGGTCTGGCGTGGCAAATCGCGTGGGGCTATCTCATCGTCGCGCTCTTGCTCGCGTGCGTGCAAAGCGGCAGCACCTTTCGAGCGCGCGCGCGGGGGGTGGGCTTGACGCTCGGCGCGGCGCTGTGCGTTTTTGGCGTGTACGCCCTGTATTTCGTCGCGCACAACGCGCAGGTGGAAATGTTTCAGCAAACGTTTCTCTCACCGCTGCTCATGCACGCGGTGGGCGGCAGAACGATGCTGGCGCGCGTCGTTCAACTGGGTCGTACATTCGTCGTAGGGTACAGGTCGCACGTTGGTTTTGGCGTTTTGGGTGCAACGGGATTCGTGCTGTGGTTAGGCGCGCATTGGCGTCCGTGGGACATTCGGAAATTTTTCCGCCGCGCGTTTTATTTCCTATTCCAAAATCGGCGCACGGCCGGCGGCTTGCTCGTCGTTTTCGGTTTTGGTTTGTACTCGTTCATTGATTTTCAAAACTATCCCGATTGGTTTCCCTTGCTGCCGCACCTTTCGATGTTTGCGGCATGGGTGCTGTGGCAGCTCGCGGCGCGCGTGATACAATTCTTTAAGGTTTCACCCGAAACCGCACGGGCGAGCTATGTTGCGCTCGCGCTCGGCGTTCTCGTCCTCAGCGCCGCGCACGCGTTCTTGTCTCCGCCGCCAGAACGCCGGATGAAGGGCATCACGTGGGAAATGCAGCAGCGCGCCGCCGATGAATTGAATCAATCGCTCGGTCCCGACGCGGCGGTGTGGATGATCGGCAAAGCCGACCTGCTCTTTTTTATGCGACGGCAAAATCTCAATAAATATATCTATCTGATCGGCAACGTAGATGCCGCTGCCGATACATTTGAAGCCGGTGGTTTTCAGCAAATGTTCTCCGATGCGCTTGGGCAAAAACCAGTACTGTATGTCTTGGCGCGTCTTCAAAAGCGCAAGTTTACATCGCTCGCAAATTACCGCCTGGTGGAACGTTCCACGCAAGAGTTTGTTCCGCTGCGTCATTGCAAAAGCATCCGCAGTGGGCGCTTTTTCGTGCGCCCCGATTTGGCGGATGCGTTGTTTCCCGCCAACGCGAAAGGATGCGTGAGACGTTAAATGCCGCGCGTTCTCGTCATTACCGGCATGCACCGTTCCGGCACGTCGCTCGTCGCCAGCTTGTTCCATAAAGCGGGCGTGCATCTCGGCGCGCAATTGCTCGCGCCGCAGCAGGGCAACAACCCGCTCGGTTTTTTTGAAGATGTAGAATTTATCCAATTTCACACGGACGCATTACAGGCACGCGGGCAAGAAATTTTGGTCACGCGCGATTTCTCGTTCCACGCCACGGACGCCGAAACACAGCGCGCCCGCGCAATCATCGCCGCGCGCGCCGCGTATCCTTTGTGGGGCTGGAAAGACCCGCGCACGACGCTCTGTTTGGATTTTTGGCGCGCACTGTTACCCGACGCGCGCTACTTGTTCGTGTACCGCCATCCGCTCGACGTGCTGCTTTCGTTGGCGCGGCGCAGTCAGGTCGTCGGCTTTGATTTTTATGCGGGCTTGGAAGCGTGGTACGCGTACAATCGCGCGCTGCTTGTATTCGCGCAGCAGTATCCTGAAATCACTGTGGTGAGCAGCAGCTATGCGCTGGTCGAACAGATCGAAGCGTTCAATGCCGCGCTCGCGCAAAAATTCGATTTGAGTTTGTCGCTCAACGCGGCGGTGCGCGACGAAATTTTTCAAGCCGAACTCCTGAGCCGTCCGCCGCACCCGCGCGCAGCGCAAACACTTTTGGAAAAGATTCATCCCGATGCAATGCAGCTGTATGACGCGCTGCAAGCTTGCACCGTGTTGAAACATGCCGAGCCGTTGGTTCAGGATACGCCCGAACAAAATGCGCTGGTCCAATTTGTCGCGCAATTGCCGACGCCGCTGAATCAAGGACAGCGCCGCGCAATTTTGGAAATTCTCGTCGCGCTGACCGACGGCGCGTTGTACGAACGCTTGGCGCGCGAGCACGTCGAAAAAACTACCGCGCTGGAAATCCAGCGCCGCGCGTGGGAGCGCACCGCACACGAACGCGCCGAAATTATTCGTGACCAATCGGCGTGGGCGGCGCCGCGTTTGAAATATCTGGAAACGTTGGAAGCGAATCGCATCGTGCGCGCGTTGACGCGCTTGGGCATTTTGCCGCGCGGGTGAAGACATGAGTAGTGTGTTTGCAAAGTCGCTTGACAGGGGAATGTCATCCCTCAATTCTTCGTGCGATGAACTGCATCGCCACAAGTTTTCGAACGGAGCGAAGGCGGAGTGTCCGATGCAGTTCATCGGCGAAATCTCGCTTGTGCCCGCACATTGAGATTTCTCGCGGAGTTTACTCGCGATGGAGTTCATCGCACGAAGGATTGAGGGGCTGCTCAGAAACTTCCGGTGTTCCGCTCGATTTCTCGGACGCAAAACGCGAATCTTCGCGAATCGCAACCAATCTTCACGAATTCAAAAGAACCCAAAATATTTCGCGTGGATTCGTGCCAAGCCGTATCCTTCACGTTCGTTCAGGACATGGTTTGGCGAAGATTGGCGTAGATTCGCGTTGGAAAAGTTTCTGTGGTAGCACATACCAAAAGGTATGACCATCTCGAAATGACAGCCGCCCCCGACTTTACAAGAGCCGTGAAGATATGAGCCCGCCCCTCGCCTCGATCATCATTCCGTGTTACAACGCGACGCGCTTTATGCGTGACGCGTTGGACAGCGCGTTGGCGCAGGATTATGCCGCGCTCGAAATCATCGTCGTGAACGACGGTTCCACGGACGATTTTGAAACGGGCATCGCGGCGTATCGTGACCACCCGCGCGTGAAAATCGTTTCACAAGAAAATCGCGGCCTGTCCGCCGCGCGCAATCGCGGCATTCGTGAAGCGCACGGCGAATATCTGAAATTCCTCGACGCCGACGATTGGCTGGCAAAGGACGCGCTTTCGAAACAAGTTGCTGTCTTGCAAACACAACCGGCGCTTGGTTTTGTGTATTGTGATGTAATTCATGTTGACGCTGCGGGCAAACCGCTTGGTGATTATTCCGTCGCCAACGCGCGGCGCATTTTGAACGGCGACATTTTGCCGTCGCTCTTGGTCGGCGGTTATTTCACGCCCAACACCGTGCTGGTCCCGCGGCGTGTGCTCGATCACGTCGGCGGATTTGATGAAACGCTGACGGCGCGCGAGGATTATGAACTGTGGCTGCGGATTGTGTGCGAGGGATACCCCGCGTATTTCGTGCCGGAAAAATTGGTGTACTATCGGCGGCACGGCAGCAACATGACCAACGATGCAGCCTGGATGGCGGAAACACATTTGCGCGCGCTCGACAAAATCACGACGCGCTATCCGCACCGCGTCGCGGCGGCGCTGCACGAATTGATTTACGAACAGCAACGCGTGGACCGCGACAGCGCGTGGGCGCGCGCGACCATCGCCGCGCAGCAGCAAGAGCTGGACGCGATGAAACGCGCGTTGAACACGCGCGGCGTGCGCGCGGTGCGCGCGCTGGAAAAATGGCGGCAACATGACTAACTCTACAGCCGACGAACTCGCACGCCTCTGTGCTCAAGTGCAAAATTCGGAACTGGCCTCCCGCGCCGAATTGGAACGCGCGTTGGTGATGCTGTGTGAGAACGCGATGCAGCAGGAAGATTATCTCGCGGCATTGATCGCCGCATTGCGCGAAAATGCCGAACGCGCCCGCGCCCTTGAGGCGCAAATCAAAACGGGGGCGCGCGCCGCGTGAACGTGCTCTTTTACCCGCGCCGCCGCGCGCCGCAGCAAAAGGGCGGCGATTTCATCGCGCTGCGAGAAACGCTGCGCGCGCTCGAACCGCGCGGCGTGCGCGGCGGCATTTCCACCGATGCGACGCTCGATTTGACGCCGTACGACGTGGTGCATTTGTACAGTCTCGGCGATCCGTACAGCGCGATTCCCTTTGCGCTCAACGCACAGCGCCAACACAAACCCATCGTGACCACGCCGATTTACTGGCGGCACGACCAATGGATTGACGCGCGTTTACATCCCGCGCCGCACCGTCCCGAACACTCACTCGCCGCGCTCGCTGCCGACGAACAAGCGCGCATTCTGCGACTGATCCAGGTCGAAGAAGCGATTTATACCGGCGCGCATCGCTTTGTGATTCAGCTGGCGTCACGCGTGCTGGCGCTTTCGGAAATGGAACGGGAAATTTTGCGCACCGATTTTGGCGCGCGTCCAGAGCAATTGGCGGTGACCTTTAATGGCGTGGCTGCGTCGTTCGCGCAGGGCAACGCAGAACGCTTTTTGCAAGCGCACCACATCCCCGCGCGCGATTTTGTTTTGTGCGTCGCGCGTGTGGACGAACGCAAAAACACCATCGGGCTTATTCGCGCGTGGAATCGAGAACCGGTCCCGCTCGTTCTCGTCGGACGCGCGCCCAATCCGGCGTATTTGGAAATGTGTCGCGCAATTGCCGGAGCGCATGTTTATTTTTTGGGACCGCTTTCCCCGGCGGACGTTGCCGATGCGGGCGCGGCAGCTCGCGTGCACATCATGGCGAGTTGGTGGGAAGAACAAGGCATGGCGGCGTTAGAAGCCGCGCTGGCGGGCTGCAACGTGGTGATGACGCAAAACGGTCCGGGGCGCGAATATTTCGGCGACGCGTGTTTTACGTGCGATCCCGCCGATGAAAGCTCCATTCATGCCGCGCTATGCGCCGCGCTGAACGCGCCGCGTCAACCCGCGCTCGCCGCGCGCGTGCGCGAACGTTTTACGTGGGACGCGGCGGCGGACATTTTGGTGCAGGTGTATGCGCAAGCGTCGCGCGAACAAGCCGCCTCGCAAACAGCTTGCACGAACGAAATGGTCACGTTATCCAAATTATTGTGTGAATTGCGCGCCCTCAAAATGTCTGACGTGGTCGCCTTGGAACGTCAAACGCACGAGCAACAAGCATGGATACGCGAACTTGAACGCATCGCCGCGACAAAGAACGGTTGGCGAAATCATCCCGCCGCGCGTTGGGTGCGCCAATGGGTCAAGCGAAATACGAACTAGAGTCATGCACATTTTCATCCAACGCCGCTACAGCCCCAAGGTCGGCGCGAGTGGACTGACTGCCCAACTCTTGAGCACGGTGGAAGCGCTCAAGCCCTTGGGCATCACGGCGGACGTGGAAGCGTTCGACGGGCGCGACCTGTCGCCCTACGCGCTGGCTCACATTTATTGTCTGCCCGATACCGGCGCTGCGCTGCGCGGCTTGTGGCATGCACGCCGCGCGCGAAAAGCGGTGGTGGTCACGCCGATTTATTGGAACCTCGACCGTTTCGAACGTGAAGGGCGCGCGCTCGTGCGCGAATGGGCGCCGGAAATTGCCGACCCTGCGAACGTGGACGCGGAAACGCGTGCGTTGGTCGAGGAAAGCAATGCGCTTCAGGCGCAAATCGAAAAGACCACGCTGCGTCTGGTGTATCGCAGCGCGGATTTGCTTTTGCCGCAATCCGAAATGGAAGGCGCGCAACTCGTCCGCGATTTTGGCGTGTCGCCCGATGCTATCCGCGTGGTGCACAATGGCGTAGACCCGACGTACGCCAATGGCTCTGCCGAACGCTTTGTGCAAAAATACGGCGTGCGCGATTTTGTATTGTGTGTCGGGCGCATTGACCCGCGCAAAAATCAGTTTTCGCTGTTGCGCGCGCTCGCGCAGGACCAGCTGCCTATCGTGCTCATTGGCGGCACCACTTCGCCGGAATATCTCGCCGCGTGCAAAAAAATTGCAGGACCGAATACTCTGTTCTTGTCGGGATTCGACGCGTCGCAAATCGCCGATGCGGGCGCGGCAGGGCGCGTGCACGCGTTGGTGACGTGGGGCGAAACCGTCGGCTTGGCGGCGCTCGAAGCGGGCATCGCCGGGTGCAATCTGGTCATGACCACCGAATCATCCGCGCGCGAGTATCTTGGTGAGTATGCGTGGCACTGCGACCCCGGCGACCGCCGCGCAATGCGTGACGCGGTGCTCGCCGCGTACGACGCGCCGCGCGCCCGGGCGCGCGAGTTGATTTTGCAAAATTACACCTGGGCGCGCGCCGCGCAAGAAAGCTGCGCCGCGTACGCCGAGCTGTCCGCGTCGCGCGTCAATGCGTACGATCCGGCGGCGGACATTGAAACGCTCGTCGAGCTGCACGCGCGCTTGCTGCCCCTGCAAAACAAATATATCGAACGCTTGTGGCAAGATAAAACGGCAAGCGCAGCGTACGCGCAGCGTTTGGCAAACGGACGCGTAATGCGCGTGCTGCGCCGGTTGGAAGGTTTACGCCGCGCGTTTTGAGCCAGCATGGAACTTGTCATTCTTTCCACTTCGACGTTAGGCGACGCCGATCTCGGCTCGGTGCGCCGCCGCGCGCAATGGGCACGCGCAGCGTTACGACGCGGCGACCGCGTGTTATTCGTCGAAGCCGTGGCGAGCTGCGCGCCTTTTACGCATCCCAACCTCACGTTATATTCCCTCGCCGCGTTAGGGTTTTCGGAACGCGCGCTGCGCCGCGCGTGGCACGGGCTTGATCCTGAAAATTGGCAAGCGTGGCAAGACGCGTTCACACGCGCGCTGGAGACATTTGAAACGCGCACGCCGCAAATCCGTGTCGCCATCGTCGCCGATCCATTCATTCCCTTTGTCGCCGTACTTGCGATTTTGCAACAGCGCGGCTATCGCATCGTGTACGATTGTCTTGACGATTTCGAAGCGTTGGCGGCGCTGGGCTATGAATTTGAGAACACCGACGCCGAAATGTTTCTACTGGAAACGTGCGAATTGACGACTGTCGTGTCCACAGTGCTGTGCGATAAATTGCGCGCCCGCGCGCCGCACGCGCCGATTCACTTTTTGCCGCAAGGGTACGACCCCGACGCCTTTTCTATCCCCCCCCCTGCCCCCCCCCTTCCGGCGGACTTGACGCGCGGGACGCGCACACTGGGCTTTTGGGGGCACATCAACGATTTCAACGTGGACACGGCGTTATTGACCCACCTTGCGCAAGCGCACCCGGACTGGTCCATCATTTTAATCGGACCGGTGGATGCGGACATGGCGCGCCCACCGGTCGGCGCGGCATTGCGCGTTGTGCCCAACATTCATCTGCTCGGACCGAAACCACATGCTGTGCTTGCCGCCTACCTTGCCTGGTTCGACGTCGCGCTCGCGCCCTATCCCGCGCACGCGTTCAATGCGGCGCGCGGACCGCTCAAGGTCTATGAATATCTGACCGGCTATAAACCCATCGTCGCCGCGCACACGCCGCAGCTCGCGGATGTACCGTACGTCTATCGGGCAGATTCGCCGAATGCGTTTCTCGCACAGATCGAGCGGGCGTTGGGCATTCCGGTTGACCGCGCGGCAGTGGACGCATTCTTGGCAAACAGCACGTGGGATGAGCGGTGGCAGCAGCTCCTCGCGGCACTCGAGGCCGCGCCGCGACGCAGCGCCCCACTTGCCGCGCCTGACGTGCGCCGTTGGTATGGCAAGGACAAAATCGCGACAAACGTCAGCCACTATCTCGCGGCGACGGAACAGCTCCTGGAGGAACGCACGCGCGTGATTGCGGCATTGGAAAGCGACGCGTGCGCAAAACAAAAGCATATTCAACGGTTGGAATCCATTAATCCATTTTGGTGGCTAAAAACACTAATTTCAAAGTAATACACGATGAATGCGTCTATTTATCTATAATTCACTACGATACAATCGTTTACTCTTTTTCTTCTGGTGTGCAAAACTCGGCTTTGCAATATAATTTTATCTTTTGCTATCTTATTCAATCTTTTACTCTATAATTCGCTATGAATATCGTTTTTATCAGCCCGATTTCATTTGATAATTCCGGCGGGGCGCATCGCCCGGTCCAATTCGCGCAGGAATTCGCGCGGCGCGGGCACACGGTCACGTATCTCGAAATTGAAAAAAGCCGCGCGCCCGTGTCAGGTTCGAACCCGCGCGTGCTGACGCTTGACGCGCTCGGCTGGGACGAATTAAACATTGTGCGTGCGTGGTACGGATTTGATTACACGTCACCTGCCGATGTCGGGGAGACGTTTCAGCGAAACGTCTCTACAGGGCACGACGAACGCGGCATCGTGATTTGTTCCGCGCCGTTTCGTCCCGCGCTGGAACTGCTGCCGCCACTCGCCGCGCGCGGGTACGCGCTCGTCTATGATGTGCTCGACGACATTTCCGAAATGCGCGCGCTCGGTTCGTACTGCTACGACGATCTCGCCGAACAATACCTCGCGCAATATTCGGATTTGATTGTCACACTCTCGCCGCGTCTGACCGAAAAATTTCGCGCGCACAAAAATGCGGTGATGATCCGTGACGGGGTTGACCTGACGCCGTTTCGTGCGCCGCCATCCGGTACGGAACGCACGCCGTTGCGTTCCTTCGTGGACGGGAACGCTGCGGCGAGCAGGAGCGCTGCGGCGAGCGTTCCCTACACATTGGCGCGCGGCGAGCTCACCATCGGTTTTTGGGGCACGATGTGGGAATACAATCTCGACGTGCCGCTGCTGCAAACGATTACGCGCGCGCGTCCGGCGTGGCAGTGGCATTTTATCGGCGCGTACGATCTCGATCCTGCGCGCCCGTCGCTCGCAAAACAGCTCGCCGCGCCGAACGTGCATTTTCATCCGAGCGTTGCGCGCGAGGTATTGGCGCGGTACGCGCAATCGTTTGACGTGTGCATCCTGCCGACGCCGGTGACGCCGTTCAATCTCGCGCGGGACCCGCTCAAGGTATATGAATATCTCGCGTGCTATAAACCCGTCGTCGCCACGCACCTCGAACAACTCGCCGACATGCCGCACGTTTATCTCGCGCGTGACGCAGAGGAATTTTTGCAGCACATCGAACGCGCGGCGCGTGAACCGCTTGACCGTACGCCGCTCGACGCATATTTGAATGCGCAAACCTGGATGAAGCGTACTGATGCATTGATAGACGCAATTCAAAACTTGAACCCCACCTTACGCCCCCCCCCCCCCCCGCGCGGGGCAATGCCCAACGCGCACAGCGAACTCGACCGCTGGCGAGCATTCGCGCGGCATCTCGAGCTCATCGTCCAAGACCGCGAAGCGCACATTCACGATTTAGAAAACGCGCTCGCACAATCAAGCATCGCCAACAAAGTAAAGCGCTTGTTGCTTTCGCGCTAAATCTGAAATCAGAAATCTAAAATCTCAAATTCCATGAAGGTCCTTCACGTCATCCAACGCTACTATCCGTACATCGGCGGCGCGGAACAGGTGTTTGAGCAAATTGGCAAGCGCCTCGCGCGCGATGGCGAAAGCGTCACCGTGTACACCACCGACGCGTGGGACCTCGAACGCTTTTGGCGGGCGGACAAACGCGCGGTCGAATTGCAGAATGAAACGCGCGACCGCGTGTATATTCAACGCTTTCCGATTGAATACTTGCCGTTTTCAGCCCTCGCGTTTCCGGCCCTCAAACGCAGCATGTCCATCCTTGCCGCGCTGCCATTCCACACGCTGCCGCTTTTGTTTTCGCTAGCGCGTTTTGTGCCGTACGTCCCCGCGTTGGACGACGCACTCGCGACCACATCCGAACATTTCGATCTCGTCCACACCGCCAACATTTCGCTCGATTCCTCCGTCGTCGCGGCGTACCGGTTTGCGCGGCGCAAAAAAATCCCGTTCGTCATTACGCCGTTCCTGCATCTCGGCGAGAGCGATGACCCGAAGGTCGTGCGCTTTTATACACTGCCGCATCAACTGGCAATCCTTGAACGCGCGGACGCCGTGATTGTCATGACGGAACGCGAAGGCAACGCCTTGCTGGAACGCGGCATACCGCGCGAAAAAATTCATCGCATCGGCGCGGGCGTCGAACCGAACGACATTCTCGGCGGCGACGGAATGCGCTTCCGGCAGGCGCACAATCTACACGCGCCGATTGTGACGTACATCGGCACCGCTGCGTACGATAAGGGCACAATGCACTTGATTCAAGCGATGCAGAAGGTGTGGCAAACGCGCGACGCCGTTTTGATCCTGGCAGGTTCGCATCTATCGGACTTTGAAAATTACTTCGTCCGCCTGCCCGACGAGATAAAAAAACGCGTGCGCCGTCTTGGGTTCATCAACGCGCAAGAAAAACGCGATTTACTCGCCGCAACCGATATACTGGCAATGCCATCGCGCACCGATTCGTTCGGCATTGTCTATCTCGAGGCGTGGCTGTACAACAAACCCGTCATCGGCGCGTGGGCAGGCGGCGTGCCCGACGTGATTGACGACGGACAAAACGGATTTCTGGTAAAATTCGGAGACGTGGACGCCATCGCCGCGCGCCTGCTCGAACTTGTAGGCAATCGCGCGCTGGCAGAACGCATGGGCAAAAACGGAAACACGAAAGTCTTGCACGAAATGACGTGGGAAGAACAGTATGCGAAAGTGAGAGCGTTGTACGCGTCGTTGGTACGACATGCGTGGAACGTGATGCGTGAAACGTGAAGCGAGATGGAGTGATGGAGTGATGGAGCGATAGAGTGCGCCGAGAAACGAGAAACGAATTTCCAACTTCCAATTTCCAACTTCCAACTTCCAATTTCCAACTTTGAATTTCCTTTACTTGAGCACGCTCACCTTTGACGAAGCGGGCGGGGCGCACAACCCGACGCAAATCGCGCGCGCCCTCGCGCAGCGCGGACACCGCGTACTGTTTGTCGAACCGCAGCCGTCGGCGATGCGCAATACGGAACGCTTGCCGCTCGAAATCGTCGCGTTGACGGAACTCGGCATGACGCCGGTGCAATTGCGGCGCGCGTGGTTTGGTATGGAGACTGGAGAACTGGAGACTGTAGCGCGTGCGTTATGGAAGCACATCTCTAGTTTTCCAAATGGACGATGCGCCGCGATTTTCTCCGCGCCATTCGACCCGTTTGTACGTCTTGTGCCAATGCTGCGCGCCCAAAACTTTTTGATTGCTTATTACGCGATGGATGATTTCGCCGCCGCGCCGGCGTTGGGGCACACGCAGTTTGCGCCCGGCGCGGAAGAATATCTTGTGCGTCATGCGGATGTTTTGTGCGGAGTTTCAGCGCATATCGCCAACACGCTGGAACGGTTCGGCAAACACGCGCACGTCGTTCCCAACGGCGTGGACATTGAAACGTTTCAATCCAACAAATCTGTTTCACGCGCGCAAATCGAACGCGGGGAACTGACGCTCGGCTTTTGGGGCACGCTGATTGATTCGATGTTTGACGCGGAATTGATTGCATACGTCGCGCAGGCGCGCCCGCGCTGGACGATTCATTTGCTCGGCGCGCCCGACCCCGAACCACATCGCCCATCAGTCGTCGCGCGTTTGAAACAATTTACGAATATCCTGTTTCACGGCGCGGTGCCGCATTCCGAACTGCCGCGTTATGCCGCTGCATTCGACGTGTGTCTCGCGCCTTTTCCCGACAACGCGTTTACGCGCGGGCGCGATCCGATCAAAGTGTACGAATATCTCGCCGCGCACGTGCCGGTCGCGGCAAGTTACGCGCCGCAGCTGGCAGCCCTGCCGTACGTTTTCGTCGCGCAAGCGCCGGATGAGTATATCGGCGCGATTGAACAGGCAGCGCGTACGCGCGTGGACACGCGCGCACTCGACGAATTTCTGGCGCAGCAAACGTGGGATGCCCGCGCCGCGCAATTGCTCGACGCACTGCGCGGCATTTCAACCCAGACACAAACGGGCGAGCCGAGCATCTTGCCAAGTTTCGCACAGCCCGACGCGCAAGCCGTGATGCGTTACGCAACGGCATTGGAGCAAGAATTGGAACAGGTGCAAGCGTGGGCGCGCGAGCTGGAAAAAATTGCACAAGCGGGCGGCGCACTCGAACGCGTGAAACGTCTCCTACCCAACTTTGGACGGCGTGCGTAAAATCTTTTTTTCGAGACGTAGTGACGTGCGATGTAGGCGATGAACTTCATCGCACATCGCCTACATCGCAGATCGCCTCAATCGTTCCTGTCCGCCCCAAACGAATAAATTCGTTACTAGGGCATTTTCAAGGGAGTATTAGCGTGTCACAATCCATTGACGTCGAACGCGAATTGGCGGAACTGCGCGAACGCGTACGGCGCACGCCCGCGCCCGCGTCAGACCAAGACCTCACCGCGCTGCAAAAAGCGATTGCGAACCTTAACGCGAACTGGTACATTTCCGCGACGCTCCCCCCCCCCGCCCCCAACGCGCCGCTGACGTGGCGCGCGGTGTATTTCGTAAAACGCGTCGTGCGCCGCATCATGGTCGAATTGCTCAACACCATCGTGCAGCAGCAAAACACGTTCAACCTCCAAGTTGCCCGCGCGTTGACGGAACTCGCCGCACAAGAGTCGCGTTTGGACGCGCTGGAGAAACGGATGGCGGAGTTGGAGCAGAGAGTTATCAGTGATCAGTAATCAGTGATCAGTGATCAGTGGACAGTGGACAGTGACCAGTGTCTGGTCACTGACAACTGATGACTGATTACTGATCACTGATGACTGATGACTGATTACTGATGACTGATCACTGATGACTGATTACTGATCACTGATGACTGATTACTGATCACTGATGACTGATGACTGATTACTGATCACTGATCACTGATGACTGATGACTGATGACTGATGACTGATTACTGATCACTGATTACTGATCACTGATTACTGATCACTGATGACTGATGACTGATTACTGATGACTGATCACTGATGACTGATTACTGATGACTGATCACCGATCACCGACCACAATGAACATTCTAATCTGTTCCGCCCAAGTGCCGTTTGCGCGCGGGGGCGCGGAAATGTTGGCGGAGGGACTGTGCGATGCGCTCCGCACACGCGGGCATCGCGCGGAAATCGTCGCGCTGCCGTTTCAATGGCTGCCGCACGCACAGTTGTTTCAATCCGCGCTCGCGTGGCGCTTGCTCGATTTGAGGAACGCGAACGGCGTCCAGGTGGACCGCGTCATCGCCACAAAATTTCCCTCGTACGCGGCGCAGCATCCCCACAAAATCGTTTGGCTCGTCCATCAATATCGGCAGGCGTACGATTGGTACGGCACGCCGCTTTCCGAGTTTACCGCGTCGCCGCAAGACCAACAGACGCGCGAAAAATTGTTTACGCTCGACCGTCGGATGCTCGGCGAAGCGCGCGCGCGTTTTGCGATTTCGAAAAACGTCGCCGCGCGTTTGAAACGCTTTAACGCGTTGGACGCGACCCCGCTGTATCCGCCGCCAAAACTCACGGGAAAATTTTTTGCGGGCGCGTACGGCGATTACGTTTTGTACGTCGGGCGGCTCGACCGCGCGAAACGGATTGACCTCTTGCTGCGCGCGTTGGCAAAAACCAAACGCGGGCGCGTCGTCATCGCCGGAACGGGCGCGGCAGAACAAACTCTCGTACGGCTCGCGCATTCGCTGGGCATCGCGTCACGCGTCGAATTCCCCGGTTTCGTGGACGATGCGCGCGTGTTGGATTTGTACGCGAACGCGCGTGCGGTGTTTTACGCGCCGCTGGATGAGGATTACGGTTTCGTGACCGTCGAAGCATTAATGGCGGCGCGTCCGGTCATTACCACCGACGACGCGGGCGGCGTGTTGGAATTTATTGAAAATGAAAACGACGGCTGGGTCACACGCACTGACGAAAACGAAATCGCGCGCTCTTTGACGCGCGCATTCGAGGATGCCGCAACGTGCCGCGCGTTGGGCGAACGCGGACGGGAACGCGTACGCGATATTTCGTGGGATGCGGTCGTGAATGCTTTGACGGCGGACTATGCCAGCACGGATTGAAGAACCAAAACTGCGCGACGCGTTGGACGTACTGCGCAATGCCGGACTGCGCGGGGGTGAACTTGCCGCGCTTTTGGACGCGCGTGCGACGCGCGTTCGGATTTCCGCGCGCGTGGTGGGCGGCTTTACGCTGAATTTTATCAACACGATTTTTTTGCAGCCGCTCGCCCACAACGCCGACGATTTTGAATTTCGGCGTTGGGTCACGCTGCTGGCGCACGAAGCGTGCCACATCGAGCAGCGTTACTGGGTGGACTCGGTTGAACAAGAAATCAGAGCATATCAGGCGCAATGTCGCGTGGCGGACGAATTGGGAATTGATTTGGGCGCGTTCCGCGACGCGTTTGCAAAATTGAATCCCGATTCGGCGCAAGACCAACAGACGGGGCAAACGGCAATGCTTTCCATGTTTTTTGGCCAGCCAGCCGCCGTCGTCTATGCGTCGCTGCCCTTGAGCCAACCGCGCGGTCTGCGCGCCATTTTACCGGGCGTGCGCGAAATCATTGCCGTCGTGCGCGCGGGTACACAGGCGCGTAAATAAATGAAGCTTGCTCGCAAGAAACTTGCGTACGCGTCGCCGTTCCGTCCGCAAGCATCGGGCGTGTCGGATTATTCCGAAGAATTGCTGCCGTATCTCGCGCGCACATTTGACATTACGCTCGTCGCCGACAACATTACGCCGACAAATCCCGCGCTCGCCGCGTTCGCCAAAATAGATTTGCGTGAACTGGAGGCGCGCAGAAAATCGTTTGACGCGATTGTGTATCACATCGGCAATGCGCCGCTGTATGCAAATTTTTACAACACAGCGCTGCGCGTGCCGGGCATCGTTGTTTTACATGATGTGGTGCTGCATCATCTGCGCGCATGGCAAACGATTGAGCGCGGCGATACGGCGAGCTATGTGGATGCTTTGCGCATGACGTACGGCGAGGCGGTGGCAGAACGCGCGGCGGAGAATCTATTGGCGATCAATCGCTTTGAATTTCCGCTGAGCGAAGAGAGTATTCGCGGCGCGCGCGGCGTTATCGTGCACAGCGCCTACGCGGCGCGTTTTGCGCACTCGGTCGCGCCGCATGTTCCTGTCGCACAGGCGCCGATGGGCATTGCGCCGATGCCTTTCGTTTCGCCGCGCCGCGCGCGCGCCGCGCTGAATTTAGCGCAAGATGTTTTTATTGTTTCCGCGTTCGGTCAAATTGACCCGCACAAACGCATCAGCATCGCGCTGGAAGCGTTCGCCCAATTTCTCGTGAATCATTCCAACGCGCGTTTGCTGTTGATTGGCAGCGTATCGCCGAATTATGATGTTGCGCCGCTGATTCAGGGCTTGGGCATCGAGCACGCGGTGCAGTGTGCGGGCTTTGTGACAATGGAAAACTATCAAAACTATGTTGCGGCGAGCGACATCTGTTTGAATTTGCGTTATCCGAGCGCGGGCGAAACTTCGGCAAGTCTATTGCGTTTGCTCGCCGCGGGCAAAACAACCCTCGTCACGCGCACTGCTGCTTACGCCGAACTGCCCGACAATGTCTGTGTGAAAATTGAACCCGACGCGTACGAAAAAAATCTACTCCTTGAATACTTGGAATATTTCGCCGCGCGTCCTCATGCGCGGAACATGTTCGGCGCCAACGCGCGCGCATACGTGCAGCAGCATCACACGCTAGAACAAGCCGCGCAAGGATACATTGATTTTCTCGGAGAGGTTGCTTGAATTTTGAATTTCAAATTTCGAATTTCTATTTTTTCATTGTCCATTGTGCATTCTCCATTGAGCATTGATTCATGCGTCTCGCCTATTTTTCTCCGCTCAATCCTGCGCCTTCCGGTATCAGCGATTATTCGCTCGAACTGCTGCCGCACCTTGCTGCACACGCGGACATTACGCTTGTGGTGGATGGCTACGCGCCGACCGATCCCGAATTGAAATCGTTTCGCGTGATTGACGACCGCGCGTATACAGCGCGCGAGTTTGATTCGGCGCTCTATCATCTCGGCAACTCGCCCACGCACGCTTATGTTTATCGGCGCGCACTCCAAGAACCGAGCGTGATTGTGCTGCACGATTTGGTCCTGCACCATCTCGTGGCATGGCTCACCATCAATCACGGTGACGTGCAAGGATATATTGCCGCAATGGGCGAAGCGTACGGCGAACACGGCGCAGCTTTGGCGCAACGTCAAGTGTTATCCTTGGATCCGCTGAATTGGTTCGATTACCCGCTCAGCGAAGCGGTCGTCAAAAAGGCGCGCGGTGTAATTGCGCACAGTCGCTATGTGGCGGACGCGGTGAAACGTTTTGCGCCAAACGTGCCCGTCGCGCAAATTCCGCACGAGATGCCCGACATCTCATTGGTTACGCAAGGCGCTGCGCGGCGCCGATTGAATCTCCCGCAAAATGTGCGGCTCATCGGCACGTTCGGCAATCTCGGTCCGACTAAACGCACGACGGTTTTGCTCGACGCGTTTCGCGCGGCGCGGCGAGAATTTCCCGACGCGCGTCTGCTGCTCGTGGGCGCGGCGTCGCCGAATTTTGACATACAGGGTTTGATTGATTTGCTCGGCTTGCGCGACGTCGTACAGTTCATCGGGTACGTGCCGTTCGACGCGTTCCACACGTACATGGCGGCGATGGCTGTGTGCGTGAATTTGCGCTATCCGACGGCGGGCGAAACATCGGGCGCGGTCTTGCGCATGATGGCGCTGGCAAAACCGGTCGTCGTGTCGCGCGTCGGTTGGTTCGCCGAATTGCCCGAGAATGCCGTCGCAAAAATTGACGTGGACGATCACGAAACGGAACAATTGACGGTGATATTGAGGCGCTTGCTGGATGATCCCGAGCTGGACAACGCGTTGGGCGAAAACGCGCGGCAATATGTGATAAAACATTGCGCGGTGAGCGACGCGGCGCGTTATTATGCGGAATTTTTGTGCGCGGTGTTGGAGGGAGGCGCGGAATCGAAAGTGTATGGCGAGGTGCAAGACGGGAAACGGGAAACGGGAAAAGAGAAACGAGAAGCGAGAAGCGAAATTCAAAATTCAAAATTCAAAATTGCATTCCCCCGTCACTCGTCACCCGTCACTGAGCCTGCCCTGAGTAAAGCGAAGGAACACCCGTCACCTGTTCCTTTGGATTGGCGCGATGAGATTGCGCGGGCGCATGTCGCGTTGGGTTTGGACGCGGACGATGCGGTGTTGGAAAAGGTCGCGCGGGCAATTGTGGAATTGGGCTTGAGCGAATGATTGTTTTACAAATTCTCGCATTCGGCGCGGCGATGATGGTCGCGCTGTTTTATTTTGGTTTTGGCGTCGCCCGCCTGTTATTGCCCGCCCATTTTGCCGCGTGGCGCGTTTTGCTCACGCCGTTCGTCGGCATGGCGCTGGTGATCGTGTGGGATTACCTCGCGCTGTTTTTGGGATTCGACCTCACACGCGCGACGTGGGCGCTGGTTGCGGTGACAACGCTGTTGAACGGATTGGTGTTACTGCGGCGATGGCGCGCGCGCGGCGCTGTGTCACTGCGAGGCACGAAGCAGTCTCTTGGTGATACGCGTAGAGATTGCTTCGTCGCAAAGGACACTCCTCGCAATGACAGGACGGGCAATGAAAGCAGACGCGCACACTGGCTGGTCTTGGGATTTGCATTGATTGCGTTCGCGGCGGCAGTTGCGCCGCTCGCGCGGTACGGTTACGCGACCATCATTGGCGAGAATTGGGATTATGAATTTTATTTGCCGCGCTGCGCTCGTGAATGCGCCGCCGAATCCGCTGCTCACGACCATTCTGTCGCGTCACATTTTGCCGCTGCCGATGGGTTTTTCGTATTTGCACGCGACGCTCGACGTGCTGCTGCAAACGCAGGCGTTCGATTCGTTCGCTATTCTGCTCGGCGTGCTGCACGCGTTGGGCGTCATCGCCGCGTTCATGTTTTTTCGCGCGACGTTGAACATGTCGCCGCGTGCCGCGTTGATGGCAACAGGATTGCTGGCGCTGAATGGTTTGCTGCTGTGGTTTGCCTATTGGAGTTTTGGGCTGCACCTCGCGTCGCTAGCCCTATTACCGCTCGCGTTAACGTTCGGCGCGCACGCGTTGCGAGCACGCGCGGAACGACTACACGTCGTCACGCTGGCGGCACTGTTTCTCGCCGCGTTGAACGTCACGTATCATCCCGCGCTCGTCGCCGCGGCGCTGCCGCTGACCGGCATGGGTTTGTATCTTGTCGTCACAGAAAAATC
The DNA here is from genome assembly GCA_016209205.1 of Chloroflexota bacterium. Lineage (GTDB taxonomy): Bacteria > Chloroflexota > Anaerolineae > UBA4142 > SHND01 > SHND01. The sequence continues at coordinate 7,366 of JACQWQ010000163.1, read as the reverse complement.
GCGCGCGGAAATTTTTTTGCGCGGCGCGGCGATTGCGGCGTTCACCGTCGCGCTTTCATTTCCGGCGTTGTTTCAGCTCCAAGATTTCATTCGCGAATACTATGGGCGCGCGCCGCTCGCCATCGGCTTGCGTGAATTCGTGCCGCTGTCAGATGGCTACGGCTGGTCGCTGTATGTGCTCGACCTCGCGGTGGGACACGCGATTCCGACGCCGTGGTTGTACGACCTTGCCGTGCGCGTGTGGGACAGCAGCGCGCCGGTGTTGACCCTCGCGGCGGTTTTGTCGTCGCTGTACGCATTGTGGCAATTGCGCACGGACAAGGAACGCCGCGCGGTGTGGTATCTCGTCGTCGCCGCGAGTGTGTTTTATGTCGCGCTGTTTCGTTTACCGTTCTTGCGCCCGTATCCGTACGGCTTTCTAAAAAGTTTGTCGCTGGTGTCGTACGTGTTGCTGGCACTGGTCGTACAAGGCGTGGAATTCGCAATTCAAAATTCAAAATTAGAAATTAGAAATGCGAAATTTCTACTCGCGTTGTTTTTCTCGTTCACGCTGTTTACGTTCGCGTTGTCGCTGGAGCAGTATTTCAAACCGCGCCCCGCGTTCTTTGACGCAGACGCGTTAAAAGTGCGCGCGGTGAAGGCGCATGTCACGCCCGGCGCGCAAGTTTTTTTGACCGACCGCGCGGAGGTCCAAGAAATTCCGATGGGGCTTGCGGCTTATGCGCTGCGGGAAAATCCGTTGCGCGGAAATGTGACAACGGGTTATGGGAAATTGGAGAACGCCGCAGCGGGACGCGTGTACGATTATGCGCTGTTGGCACGCGGCGAAGACCCGCTGTTGCGCGGATACCAAAATAATGCGTTGTGGTCGAACGAAACCTTTGCGTTGTATCCGCGCGTACAAGGCGTTGTCGCGCACCACGCATTGAACGTCCAAACGATTGCGCCGCAAACGCTGACGTTTACGCTGGGCGCGCAAGAAATCATTTCGGGCACGAAAACAATTTCGACCACGCAGGGCACGCGTGATGTGACTATCGCATTCGCATCGTTCGTGCCGCAAAGCGTGCAGCTCGAAGTGGGCGGTCAAACCGCAGAGATTGAATTGACGCCGGGGCTGACGACCTTTACTGCATCAAATACCAACTTGCCCGCAACATTGGTCATTACGCCGACTGTCGCAGCGGAATTTCTCGACGCGGCGCGCGTGCAATTTCCGCATCAATTTCCCGATGCAGACCCCACATTATTCGTGCCGTACATTCAGCTGGGGGAAACAGACACTGCGCCGAACGCGCAAATCCATTTCCCGTCAATCCTTGTGCGCTGCGCGAATCAAACTGCGGGCGAACTGGACGCGCGTTGTTTTGTAGTGAATCCGAAGGGGGAAAACCTCGTGTGGCGCTGGATCCTGCGCGGGACGCGCGCGGGAACACACGCGGAGCAGGTGATGGCGCGAACTGAAGCGTCGGGCGCGCCGCGCCAACGCGTTGATATATCGGCGCGCAATGGGGGCGAGATGATTCTCCAATTTGACGATGCGCCGTACCAATCGTTTGCGACGCCCGCGCTGCCCGACGGAAAATATCGCGGGGCGTTGGAAATTTTTCGCGCGAACGTGCTCGTCGCGCGCATTCCGCTGTACACGTTCGAGGTTCAAAAGAAGGGTACATCCCTGACGCGCACGGCGGGTGTTTCCCCCTTGGTCATCGTTGCGCCGTGACGTCAAGCTATTTCCGCAAAGCGTCGCGCGCAATATTCTTGCCACGCCGCTTGCGGCGCGCGTGCGCGCTGCTCCTGATTCAATTGATGCAGCATGGCGGCGAGCGCGTTCGCATCCCACGTGCGCGCAAACAAAGCATTCCAATCATGCGCCAATAGATACGCGGCGTACCAAGCGCTCCATTGTTCATCGTACACACCCTTGAGCACGGTCGTTTCGTATTCGAAATGTGCAGCGCCCGCCGCGAGTAACTGCTGCGCGATTTGTTCCGCACGCGACGCTTGGTTCATGTGGTGTGCCCCCTCTTCCTGCAAGTGCGCCGTATTATCCAAGGCCTGCACATAGGCGTCAAGCGATTTTGCTGGCGAATGCGTTGCGCTCGCAAGCGAGCGCCGCTCATTCGCCGCGTCGCTGTTCAAGTTGAACTTGGAATTGGCTTTTTGCGCAAAGATTTCAGTGGATAGGTAATAATCCACCGCAGGTACTGTTGACGCGCTAATTTCGTTTAAGGTATAATCGCTAGCAGCAAATTGCAAGTGATTGGCACGGACCCAGTATGGCGCTTAAAGGCAATCTCCGCGATTTTTCACTGCACCAGCTTTTGAATCTCATCAATCTGGCGCACAAGACCGGCGCACTGGCAGTAAAGCCCGAACCGCTTTCTAGCGGCGCGAATGGACATACGCACCCCGCGGCTTTGTACTTTCGCGAAGGGCGCTTGATCCATGCGGCGTTCGAAGGCAAACCGTCGCGGCTCACCGACGTTTTGGTGCAGGTAGGACGCTTGACCCCGGAACAAGCGCAAGCCGTGAACGTTCGCTCGCGTGTGGATACCGACAAAGAGCTCGGTTTGCTGCTCATCCAAAACGGCTATCTTTCGCAAAACGATATTATTCAAGGCGTGCGGGGTTATTTGCTCGAAACCGTGTACCAATTGTTTACGTGGGCGGCGGGAGATTTTCGTTTCGAGCCGAATCAACTGCCGCCGGAAGAGCGCATCACCGTTCCGCTGTCGCTGGAAAATGTGATTCTCGAAGGCAATCGCCGCCAGCAGGAATGGGAACATTTGCGCGATGAAATTCCGGATCTCGACGTGCCGCTGCGTTTCGCGGAACGACCCGGCACGAACCTGCGCGATATTTCTTTGACGCGCGAACAGTGGCAAGTAATTTCATTCATCAATTCGCGCAACAGCATCAAGCAAATCGGCGAATATCTCGGGTTGGACGAATTTCAGGTCCGCCGCGTGGTGTATGGTTTGAAACAAAATGGTTTGATTGAAATGGCGCAGCCCATCCGCGTGGAACCGGCGCCGCCGCGCGGTCCGCTGCCCGGGGCGAAATTATCGCGCGGCGTTTTGCTGCGCATCATTGACGGCATTCGCCGTCGGTAGGGAACGAACGCCGTTTCGTTCCATCCCTACGATCCATCATTTTTTACTCCGCAACGCCTTATGCAGACTGTCAAAATGGTAGTCACCGGACCCTTTGCCGCCGGTAAAACAGAGTTTATTGGCAGTATCAGTGAAATCGCCGTCGTGCGCACCGAGCGCAAGATCAGCGACGAGACACGCGCCGTAAAAGCGCAAACGACGGTCGCGATGGATTTCGGGCGCATCACCATTGACAAAGATTTGGTGCTGTATCTTTTCGGCACGCCCGGACAGCGCCGTTTTGATTTCATGTGGGAAATTTTGTCCGAAGGGATGCTTGGTTTCGTCGTCATGGTGGACAGCGTGCGCCCCGAAACGTTCCGCGAAGCGCGCTCGATCCTCGACACCTTTCGCCGTTATAGTGAGACGCCGTTCGTCGTCGCTGCAAACAAACAAGACCATCCGGACGCGTGGTCGCCCGAAGACATGAAGATCGCGCTCGGGCTGGACGACGGCGTCAAGGTGCTGCCCTGCATTGCGAATCAAAAGGAAAGCGTCAAATACGTTTTGCTCGAATTGCTGTATACGATTCTCGAGCGCGCGCAAGATTGAAATTGCAAATGTAGTATCGCCCCTTGTGGGCGTGAGATGCTCACAAGTACGAGCGCGCACAAGGCGCTATACTACTTGACGTGCACACCCCTACACCCCCCAACGGAATTTTATGGATGCTCAACAATCTTCTCTCCCCGTACGCGGCATGCCCAGCGGCGCGCTGCGCTTGCTCTTTCTCTCGATTGAAGAGGTAATGGGCTCGGACGGCATCAAAGCGGTGCTGAACGGCGCTAAACTTTCGCATTACATCAACAACTATCCCGCGAACACGCTCGAGTATGGCGTGACCTTTGGCGAATACGGCAAAGTGGAACAAGCCGTCGAAGATTTTCTCGGACCACGCGGGGCGCGTGCGATCTTGATTCGCGTGGGGCGTGAATTATTTCGCTACAGTCTGCGCGAGCAATCCGCGCTCTTGGGCATTGCGGGCAACGCGTTGAAAAACATGCCGCTGATTTCGCCGCAAGCGAAAATGAAAATTCTCTTGCAGCAAATCGTCGGCGCGGCAAACAAGACGGTGAATCAACCCGCGCGATTGGAAGAAAACGACGAAGCGTTCTTAGTGGTCATTGACCAGTGCATGTGCCAGTGGCGTCCCAGACACGACAAGCCGTGCTGTCTCGTCACCGTCGGCACGTTCAGCGAAGCGATGAAGTGGCTCACCGACCGCCCTATCGAAGTCAAAGAAATCACCTGTTTGAACAACGGCGCGGATGCGTGCCGTTATCAGATTCCGAAAAAGTTGCCGGAAGAAAGTTAGACCAACAGAGTCCAAGAGCTCGAACAGTGAAACGGCGCAGCCGCTCGAATTTTTTCCTCGCGTCATTTCGCATAGTACAACTTGTTGTATCGCCTGTATTGGGCACGTCGAGTTAGCCGAGATGCAATCCCCAAATCTTTGCGCATTCATCGGAGGTCCTCATGCATCGCCTGAACTTGACTCGTTTGCAGGTCTTGGTTGTCTTGCTGCTGCTCACTTGCTTGGCTACTGCAAGCATTAGCAGCGACATTGCTAAAGCGAGAGCACACCCAAGCACAGCTGCCCCCGCGCTTGTCGCCCCAAAACCAACAAAAACCCAAGTCAACACGCACCCCCAAGCCGACGCGGACGCCCAAGCCCACCAAGACGCCGCGGCGGAGCGCCACGCCGACAGATACACCGACGGCTCCACCAACCGATACGCCCACCGATATTCCGACGGATACAGGAACCGCGACGCCAACGGACACACCCACCGACATTCCAACCGATACCGCGACGCCGACGGATACGGCAACTGCGACGCCGACGGACGCGCCCACTGACACTCCGACCGAGACGCCAACGGAGACGCCGACGGATGTACCTACCGCCACGCCCACCGAGACACCAACCGACACCCCAACGGAAATGCCGACAGAGACGCCGACGTTTGCGGCGACCTTCACGGAGACGCCCACAGAGACGCCGACCAGTACTGCAACGTTCGCCGCAACGTTCACGCCGACGCCAACCAGTACTGCAACGTTCACGCCCACCGACACCGCGACGCCCACAGAGACGCCAACTTTTACGGCGACACCTACGCCTACTGCGACGCCCTCGCCGACCCCTAATGCCACGGCATGCGGTCTCGGCGTCGAACGCCATTTGTCGTATCAATCGTTCGCGTTGACCGACCGCGTTTCCTCCCGCGTGAATTTGTGCAATGGCAATTTAATCGCGCAATACAATGCGTTCAGCATTCCTTCGCGCGGGCTGCCGCTCCATCTCACTTTCACTTACAACTCGCTCACGAACGCGTGGACGCACACCTACGCCGCGGCGCTCGCGGAACAAGCGAACGGCGACGTGCTTTACACCGACGGCGACGGCACACAGCACTTGTTCGTATCACAAAGCGGTGGCGATTATGACGCGCCCGCAGGGGTTTTTGATACGCTCGTGAAAAATGGCGACGGCACGTTCACGCTCACGCATACCGACCAGACCGCGCACGAATTTGACGCGAGCGGCAAATTGACCGCGCTGCGCGACCGGCACATTAACACCGTCACGTTGACCTACACGGGAAACGCTTTGACAGAGGCACAGGCGGCGGGGGGACAGACGTTGACGTTCGGCTACACCGAGGGCAAACTCACCTCCATCACCGACCACGCAAATCACACGCTGAACATCACGTATAACAACAACCGCTTGAAAACGTTCAGTGACCCAATGACCTACGTGACCGAGTTCACCTACGGCGGCGGGCATCTCACGACCATCACCGATCCGCGCAGTAACACCACGACCATTGGGTACGACGCGAGCGACCGCGTGAACAGCATCACACGTCAAACGTCAAACGTCGGCAGTTTCGACTATACCGCGAACACGACGAGTTTTACCGACGGCAACAACCATACGACCGTGTATGCGCTCAACAGCACGGGGCAAGTGACCCAAATCACGGACGCACGCAGCGGCGTGACAAGTTACACTTACGACGCGAATTTCAATGCCACCTCCGTGACTGATCCATTGTCTCAAGCGACCCAGTTCACCTACGATCAGCGCGGGAACCTCTTGACGCGCACGAACGCGCTGAACGAAACGACAACCTACACCTACAACGCGCAAAACGACTTGACCAGCGTCACGGCCCCCATGAACCGCGTGACCCAATATGCTTACACCAACGGCAATCTCACCAGTGTCACTGACCCATTGTCCCAAGTGACCCAGTATGGCTACAACACTTACGGACAGCGCACCAACATCACCGACGCCAACACTCGCGTCACGGGCTATGGCTACAACAATGCAGGTTATCTCGTCACCGTCACCGACCCTTTGAATCATACGACGACCTATGACTATGATGCGGTCGGCAATCGCACCAGTGTAACTGACCCAATGAACCGCGTGACCCAATATGTGTATGATGCCAACCATCGTCAAACGTCAAGCGTCAATGCGTTAAACCAGACGACGAGTTATGGCTATGATGCGAATGGAAACCGCACCAGCGTGACGGATGCGAACAATCATACCACCACATACACGTATGATGTGTTGAATCGGCAAGCGTCCAGCACGGATGCGCAATCACACCACGACCTACGCATACGATGAATTGAATCGGCTCGTCACCGTCACCGATGCGTTGAATCACAGCGCGCATTACGGTTACGATGCAGCGGGCAATCGCACGAGCGTGACCGATGCGAATAATCACACGACCACCTACACCTTTGACGCCAGCAATCGCATGACGGCGGTGACTGATCCAAACGGACACAGCACGAGTTACGGCTTTGATGATGCGGGCAATCGCACCAGCGTAACCGACGCGCGCAGCCACACGACCACTTTTACGTAGGACAATGCCAATCGTTTGACGAGTGTCACAAACGCGCTGAATCAAACGACGACCTACGGCTATGATAACGTTGGCAACCGCACGCGTGTGACGGACGCGTTGAATCACACGACCACTTATACCTACGACGAGGCGAACCGCGTCACGGGAGTAGCGGACGCGCAAAACAACACCACGACGTTTGGCTACGATGCGGTGGGCAATCGCACCAGCACGACCGATGCGGCGAACCGCACCACCACCTACACCTACGATGCGCTGAATCGCGTCACGGTCACGACCAATCCAGCGGGCAAGACGCAAACCGTG